>JACQYK010000085.1 GCA_016208255.1 Deltaproteobacteria bacterium
TGTCAATATTTTTCCCGGTTTTTCTTCCTATTTGGACTTCCCAAACCATGAATTATCCTATATCATTTATTGGTATAAATCAAGACTTTTTCTTTCTAAGCTTTACAACCTTCTCTTGCGTGGTCTGATCCCCGACGGTCAGGCTCGGAAGCCGTTTAACGGCCTCTTGCATAGCCCCAGGCCCCAGGTGTGCATAACGTGCGCTCATTTGAACGGTAGAATGGCCCAATAGTTTTCCTATGGTGTAAATGTCCGTTCCGGCCTCGGCCAGCCATGAAGCGTAAGAATGCCTCAGAGTATGGAAGACAATCTTTTGCCTTTGGTCGGTTATTCCTTTATTAAAACCCATTGCCTCGACCGCGTCCCGGAAGGTGGTCGGCGTGTCGGTGTATTCCCGACCGTCAAAGGTAGGGAATACTAAGTCTTCAGGGTTTTCCCTCTCCCGGCCTTCCAACATTCCCCGGATCTCCGGGGTCATAAAGGCCATCCGGCTCTTGCTCCCTTTGGCATCGAGTTTTGGGTGACCGTGGCCTTTTAATGGGTGACCCCTTGGGCTGGGATTTTGCGGCTTAGGAGAATTACTCGTAATAGCCTCATTCATGATCTTCTGCCCTATCATCCTTCTTGACCTTACCTTTCACTTAATTTATCCTCGGCCTATTAACAAGAAACCTTTTGTTGAGAAATATTGAAAGTCAATACTTTATTTCTGGACTTTAACTTTTGAAGTTAGCCAAAGGAAAGGAGAAAAATCATGGGCAAATTGGAAGGCAAAGTGGCCATTGTGACAGGAGCGAGCCGGGGTATCGGTAAAGCTATATCCAAGCTCTTCGCGACTGAAGGGGCCAGGGTGGTTTGTGCCGCTCGCACCCTGGACGAAGGGGAGCATGTTTTCGAAGGTTCTCTCAACACGACGGTTTTAGAAATCCAGCAGTCTGGAGGCACTGCTTTAGCCGTTCAGACCAATACCGCCTCCGAGAATAGCTGTATCCAGCTTGTTCAGACTGCCAAGCAAACCTTCGGTCCTGTCGATATATTGGTTAACAATGCAGCTCTTACTTATTTTATCCCAGTCAAAGACATGGGAGTACACCAATGGGATCGTTCCTGGGCAGTCGGCCCTCGTGCTGTTTTTATCCTATCTAAAACAGTTCTGCCGGATATGATCGAACGCCGTAGCGGAGCTATCGTCAATATTTCTTCCGGAGCAGCCATTGGCCCAGGGCGTGGTCCTTATCAACCAACCACCCGCAGCAGTACCAAGTATGGGGCGGAAAAAGCAGCCATAGAGCGTTTCTCTCAAGGACTGGCTGAAGAAGTTTACCCCTACGGTATAACCGTGGCGGCCTTGTCTCCTTCGCAAGTTGTGGTCACACCGGGCACGATCTATTTCAAATTAACGGCCCCGGAAAATCCAGACAGCGAGCCCCCGGAGATCATGGCCAAAGCCACCCTCCTTCTGGCTTCCGAGCCGCTGGACAAGGTTACCGGTCTGGTTACTTATAGCCAAGCCATACTCAAGGACTATGGCTGGATCAGCCATGGTAAGGGTATCGGCATCGACCGACCGGGCAGTGGATACAGCCAGAGGTAATTTAAGAAAGACGAATTATTGGGACAGCCCGGTGATTCGAGCAGGGTTGTCGTACCTACCTTAGCCTTTTAAGCGGGGGGTGAATGACGGAGATGGCAACCAGAAAAATGAACAGAATCGCCCCACCGGCCGAAACGACCAGGGCCGCGCCTGAAAGTTGGGCCAATGCTCCGGCAGGTAAAGCCGCCAGAGGCATTAATCCCCAGGTCATGATGAAAATGCTCATCACCCTGCCGACCAGTGCCGGAGGCGTATTGGACATGATTAAGGACATGATGAGGGTCAGGAAAATCGATCCGCCGATTCCGACAAAAAAGAGGAAGACCATGGCCACCCCCAGGCTCCCTGCCAGGCCGAAACAGACCAAAGAAAGCCCGAACAGCATACCCGATGACAGCATTAAAAGGCCCTTGCGCTGGAAATCGCCTAAAGCCGCAATGAAAAAAGACCCGCAAAAGGCGCCGATTCCGGCGGAAGACATGAGAAACCCAAGTCCTGTTTCCCCGGCTTTAAAAACCGTCTTGGCAAATACCGGCATGAGGGGAATATAGGAGGTGGCGGTGATGAGCGGGACGAAGGCCATCACCAGCAAACTTGACAAAGTGGGATTCGATCGGACATATCGGAGGCCTTCCAGAACATCGTTTATCATCGAAGCCCCTCCCTGCCGGTCTGCTTTTTTCGGCGATTTTTCTCCTTTTGGGAGAAACAGGAGAGAAAAAAAGGCCAGTCCGTAGCCTAGCGCTACAATTCCATAGACCCCGGGAATATCTATAATACTCAGCAAAACGCCGGCCAGGGCCGGCGAACCCATTCGACAGATATTGCCCGCGATTGAATTCAAGGCCAGGGCATTGGTCAACTCCTCTTCCTTTACCAGTTCCATTAAAATGGCCTGACGGCCCGGCAGGTTGAAAGAGGAAACCATGCCCGAAACCAGTGAAGCCACCACCAGGTGCCACAAAACGACCACTTGGAAAACTACCAGACCGGTGATGGCCAGGGAGATAAAACAAAGACCAGCCTGGGTCAAGAGCAGGAGGTTTTTTTTCCTGACCCGGTCGGCCACCGCGCCACCAAAAAGAGAAAACAGGATCAGCGGAATACCTGAACCGGCCATGACGATTCCCAAAGCCAACGGGGACTCGGTCAAGGTGTAAACCAGCCATCCGCCGGCAATGCCCGCCATCTCCATGGCATTGATGGAGGCAAACGTCCCCAGCCACAGGATACGAAAGCTCCTGTTTTT
The DNA here is from genome assembly GCA_016208255.1 of Deltaproteobacteria bacterium. Classification (GTDB taxonomy): domain Bacteria; phylum Desulfobacterota; class RBG-13-43-22; order RBG-13-43-22; family RBG-13-43-22; genus RBG-13-43-22. The sequence continues at coordinate 2,844 of JACQYK010000085.1, forward strand.
CAATGAATAGAGGGGATGTTTTCTGGTTTTCTTTTCGGTCACTGAAATATTACCAGCCGTTGATATTAGGTCATCACTTTCGACACGAAAACGACTCCGATACCATTAGCCAGAATCTTGAGGTTTGTCAACCTTCCGTTCCAGTTTCAACGGTGCTTCCGCCTTAGGATGAAGCTTAAACGGGATATTGAGATTTTGATGGGATTATTTGGACAACCTGGAGGCTTTATAGAAAGACCAAGAATCCATAAACCCTCATCATTTTTTCCTCGGTTATAATTTCTCCTTGACCCTCATTCTCACTTATCCTATATTTTTTTCTCAGCCGGTTTAAAATTAAAGTAATTATCAAGGTTAAAGGTCCCTGCAATTAGAGATCTTTTCCCTGGGCGCGCTCTTTTCCCCAATCGTTGCCTATTCAAGAGGAAGGTTAAAAGAAATTCAGGCACAGCGTGAAAAAAATGGCCGCGATCATCAGATATCTCAAGTCTTCAATCACTCCATTCGGCTTACCCGCCTTCTTTATCCTGATCTCTATCTATCAGGTAGTGACTACTACCAAGCCTTATCCCTATTCCATCTCGATTGTCCTTCTGCTCCTCATAACAATATTCTTAGCCTTGTTTCGAAAACCACGTTGGATCATTTATACTTTTTTACTTATGGCCTTGACTGTCTATATTTTTGTTTTTGTACACATTATTTCCAAATACGAACAAGACTCGAGTTCCACGCGTGATGATGCGGTAGAGATTGCCGCCAGGGCAACATTAAATGGAGAAAATGCTTGGAACAAGGATGTTGGTCCCCCTATAACAACAGGTCCCACTAGCATTCTGCTTGCACTTCCGTTTGTTTTCTGGTTTGGGGAGATTAACTGGTTGACCTTTATATTTTGGATGATTTTTTTTCTGATCTTACTTGGGAATGATTTGATTTATCAAAATCACAGTTGGCCCATAATGGTTTTATTCCTTATTTTGGGACATTTTGGTTTTGAGCATACGTTATTTTGGGGTCTTGATGAGCTTTATTACCCTTTTCTTTATTTGACCTTGGCTTATTATCTCAGCAAACGTGGAAACTATTTGATCGTTGGAATGCTGTTGGTCGCTGTTTTATTGTCCAGGTTCAGTTATTTTTTCATGATTATTGGATTTGGCTTTTGGTATCTCTTTAATTTCCCAATTAATCGGCGACACATTTTTAAAATGATAATAGGGGGTGTTATCGGCAGCTTGGTCATCCTGATGCCTTTTATTATAATTGGCGGGGAAGATATATGGAATAACAACCCCTGGAATCTTGCTTTTGCTATAAGTGGTACAGCTTGGCCGGATACTAATTTATTTTTTAGGTTACTCAATCATCTGAATAATAAAATCGGCTCCGAGGCAATGCGCTGGACAAAACTTTTCTCGGTCCTATTAATCATGTTTCCTTCGTCTTGGGGTCTCCGACTCTTAAAGGTAGAACATCCATTCTGGCACATTACACTGGGGGCCTTTCTCGCCCATACCCTCGTTTGGTTGCCCTCTCATTTACCGATGGATTATGCCCTAATATTTGTTTTGCCCGCTATGCTGGCAATATCGAATACACCCATGAATAGCTCGCTGGAGGGATCAACCAGCGTATAATCGAGTTGACCTAAATCGCAATTGGCTGATTCTAATTAAAAATAACGATTTAGAAAGTAAAATACATGGAAAATGAATCCCTGAAAATAGAACCTATTGCGGAATCCCTTTATCGATTTGAGATAAGATTTCCGAGGGCACGTTATATGTTTTCGGTGTAGTCACCTTGAGGAAGTGATACTCGGATTTTCCACTTACTACCAGCGTAAAGGTTTGCTCTAGGTATTCGATTAGACCAGGGGATAGCTACCCTGTAATGGGAGCCCTATATCCGGATTTTGGAAGGCGGCGGCTTGGTTCATTTTTTATGGATGACGGTTATCACGGTATGGTTTCAGTCGGTCCACCCGTGGCATCAATCTCATATTTATATCCCGGGTATTCGGTATGGGTTCCTGTAACCAATCCATCGGTAGCAACGGCTATGGAAACGTTGCGACTGACTCGAACCGACTCATAGGGGGGACCGAGAGTATCAGGTCCTGTTGCCGAAGCAGCAGGTATCACAACGGTCGTATGTTCAGAGATATAACTCTGAAGCGCGATATGGGCATTTTTAACATCGGATTTTGTTGCTGCCATGTTGGCTTTTTGCCGAAATCTGGCAAACTGGGGGAGGGCAATAGCCGCTAAAAGACTGATGATGGCCATAACGATCATCAGTTCGAGCAGCGTAAATCCTTTTTTCTTTTTAGCTAATTTTATAATCAAAATCTTTTGTCCGAATAGTCTTAGAATAATCTTGGTGATTTTTTGTATTTATGAAAATGCAAAAAGGATACCAAAATAAAACACAGGGAAAAGGAGAAATTAATTTAAAATATTAGAAGGTTAAATCGGGATTACTAAATGGAGGGGGCCGTTGGCGCAGCCTGATGACAAAAATTAGTCAAAAAGACCAAGAACTTTCTTAGAGCAGGAATAAAGTTCGATATGAGTTAATCTAAGAAGGCGGGGCCGCCTTTTTTATGCGCATTTCCACCAGTAAATGTTATAAGGAGAGAGACCAAAAATTAAAGAAGGAGGCCGCATGTCTGAGGGAGCCTTATCGGATTTGAAGGTCTTAGAATTCGGACATTTGGTGTCCGCCGCCTATTGTACAAAAATGATGGCGGATATGGGGGCCGAGGTGATCAAGATTGAACCGCCGGGGCAGGGGGATGAAGCCAGAAGGCGAGGCCCCTTTGCCAGGGACCTGCCCGGTCTGGAAAGAAGCGGGCTGTTTTCCTATCTGAACACCAATAAATTTGGCGTAACCCTAAACCTGGATACCGCCCGGGGAAAGAAGATTTTTCTTGATCTGGTTAAAAATTCAGACATCCTGGTCGAGAACCAATCCCCCAAGCGGATCGAGGAACTGGGCCTGACCTATACCGAGTTAGAAAAAATCAACCCCAGGCTGATCATGGTCTCCATTACACCCTTCGGGCAGACCGGTCCCAACCGCGATTATAAAGCCCACGAATTAATCACCTACAATGCCTGCGGCTTCGGCTTTTTAACCACCGCCACCCGTGAGGAACCGGTATTAAAACCGGTCAAGGCCGGAGGCCGGCAGTCGGAGTTCGGGGCGGGGCAGGCCGCCGCCGTGGCGGCCCTGTGTGCTGTTTTTGCCCGTGATCAGACGGGAGAGGGCCAGCATATAGATCTTTCGATCCAGGAACTCATGGCCGGACAGGCGGAAGCGACTATTCAACACTGGGTCTTTGCCGAAAACGAAATGGGCGGGGTTACCAATGCGGTAATGATGCCCATTTTGCCCCTGGAATGTTCGGACGGCTGGGTGTTTCTGATGTGCGTGGAAGATGATCAGTACGACCGACTGGTGGTCCTTATGGGCAACCCGGAATGGGCGGAAAGTGAGTTGTTTGCCGACCGTTTTTTACGAGCGGAATATATTGACGCCCTGGCCCCTTTATTGACGGAATGGAGTCTGCAGTTTACCAAAGAACAGGTTTTCAAAATATGCCAGGAGGCCCATATCCCGGTCGGACCTTCTTATAACGCCAAGGAAATCCTGGAAAACGAACATCTGACCGCTCGCCACTATTTTATAGACATCGATCATCCGGAGATCGGACGGGCCAAGTACCCCGCACCCTGTTACCGGCTTTCAGGGACCCCCTGGAAGATCAAAAGGCCCGCGCCTTTTCTGGGCCAGCACAACCAGGCGATTTATAGTGACCGGTTGGGATATTCAAAAGAAGACCTGATGGCCCTTTATCAGGCCGGGGTGATTTAGATCGGTTTTAAGCTTAAAAATATTTAGGCGATTTTACTATTGGGAGAGGATCCAATGTTCAAGCAGGCCCTGGAAGGAATAACGATAGCGGATTTCGGTCAAACCTGGGCCGGACCCCATCTTACCCGTACCCTGGGCGACATGGGGGCCCGGATCATTAAAATCGAAAGCCTGAGAAGGATGGATGTGATCAGGTCCCTTCCGCCCTTCCCCAAGGAAGAAGATCACACCCTGAACAACTCCGGTTACTACAACTGGCTTAATCGCAACAAAATGGCGGTAACCCTTGATCTGACGACCGATAAGGGCTCGGCTCTGGCCAAAGAGCTGATCAAGATCTCTGACGCCCTGGTGGAAAACTACTCCCGGGGGGTGATGGAGAAGTTTGGTCTTGACTATGAGTCGGTGAAAAAAGTCAACCCGGGAATCATCTATGCCGCCCTCACTTCCATGGGAATGGACGGGCCATATAAGGATTTTGCCATGTATGGCCGGCCTCAGGTCTATGTGAGCGGTCTGGCCGAGGTAACCGGCTATCCCGACGGTCCGCCTTTAAGCGTTATGAGCTGGGGCGATCCGGTGGCGGCCCATCATGGGGCCTTTGCCCTTTTGGCCGCTCTCCGTCACCGAAAAAAAACCGGCTTGGGCCAGTTCATCGAATTGTCCCAATGGGAAAGTTTAATCTGTCTGTCGCCGGAAACCATCCTGGAGTACAGCCTTAACGGGCGAATCATGACCCGTCAGGGGAACCGGCATGAAGTCATGGCCCCTCATAACTCCTACCAGTGCCGGGAACCTTTAGACTACCTCAACATCGCCGTCTCCAGTGACGAAGAATGGAAGGCCCTCTGCCGGGTCATGGGCAGCCCGGCCTGGGCCGATGAGGAAAAATTTGCGGACCCTTTTTCCCGCTGGCAGAATCAGGAAGAGCTGGACCGCCATATCGAAGAATGGACGATGGAATCAACGTCCTCTGAGTTGACCAAACAGTTGCAGGAGGCGGGGGTGGCCGCCTTTCCTTCGCTCAGCAACCGGAGGGTTGTGGAAGACCCCCACCTGAAGGCCCGCGGTTATTTCGAAGAATGGGATCACCCGGAAGCAGGCCGGCGCCAATATGACGGGATCCTTTGGAAGATGAGTAAAACCCCGGGTAAAATCCGTATGAGAGCGCCCATGGTGGGAGAACATAATCAGTACGTCTTCGGTGAACTTTTGGGGATGTCCGGGGAAGAGATCGACCGGCTCATTGAAGAAAAAGTCATTGCTTGAAAAAGACTATAATGGATCAGCTGTGAAAATTGGATCGACGGGCACAGGGACCGCGTGCGCTGGCCTCCGGCTCCTGGGACTACACGGTCAAACTATGGGATATCAGCCAACCCGAAGGCGGATCATAAAACCGCCAGGTTTCAAAATCCCGCTGATTTACTCTCGGGACTGATCGCAGATGTAAGTTCTGTAAAGGATTGCGGGTCAAATCGGTTACCTGTTTGACCTCAATGCGGGAGGGAAGTCCCTCCGGATAGCCGATGGCGATATATCAGCGGTAATCCTAACCTCGTTTGCCGGATCTTGCGTGGTGCAGTAGACGGCTCATTAGTTCAATACCTCGCCTTTCCCCGGCGGGCTCTTTTCGACAAGATATCTCCAAAAGAGTGGCGATGAGCGAAGGTTTCAAGGGGCCAAGGATTCAAGGATTCAAGGAAAATCAAAGAAAAGCCAAAGGGAATTTTTTCTTTATACTGAGAAAAAAAAGAAAAACAGAATGAAAATAAAATATTTGGGAGATATTACCCCGATTCCATCCGAAAAAATCGGAATTGGGGGCGCTGAAAAGCTGACGATTCGACCGCTGGTGACACAGGCGGACGGCGCACTAACCGTTACCATGGTCTTGCTTGAGTTAGCCCCTGGGGGGAGCACGCCGAATCACAGTCATCAGCGGGAGGAAGAGATCTTTGTTAAAAAAGGGACGGGTCTGCTGAAGTATTCGGGAAAGGATATCCCTTTACATTCCGGGTTTGTGATTTACCTCGGCCCCAATGAAGCCCATCAATTTGTCAACACGGGAAGTGAGGTCTTGGAGCTATTATGCGTCACGCTTATTCAGAACGTGTAGGTGTTTTTTTATAAGTTTTTATCATTCATCCCTCACAAAAAGAAGGGGTCCCTGGCCGTGGTCCCGATGACGGAACGGCCGACTGACGAAAGGGTTTTATTGTGATTAAAAATAGGTCAAAATTATTATTCCTTGTTCTCATTGGCCTTGTTTTCATCCTGTCTGGTATTTTTTCCAAAGGGATCGAGGCTGCCGGAACCTCTAAGATATCCCTAAAGCCAAGGGAAGATAACCATAAGAAAATTTTAGCCCTCGAATTTCCTATGCCTCAAAGTGAACGGGACAGGACCTATTTGGGACTGGAGGGGTCGGGCACGTTCAAATTAAATCAAATCAAAACCCGGATATTAATTATCGAAATTTTAAATTCTTATTGTCCTCACTGTCAGCATGAGGCGCCCCGGGTCAACAACCTTTTCCGCAACCTGCACGAAAGGGCTGACCTGAAAGATCATATCAAGATTATCGGTATCGGTATTGGAGACAGTTCGGATGAACTTAATTTATTCAAAGAAGAGTACCAGGTGATTTTCCCTCTGATACCTGATCAGAACAGCGCTATCGGTAATACCTTCGGGGTGAAGGGCACCCCTACCTTTATTGGGATCCGGTTTAATGACCAGGGCCTCCCGGATAAATTCTTCTTTCAGGAAGGCGGCTTTAAGAAGGCCCCCCGGTTTTTAAATGAGATTATTAAACGGTCGAAATTAAAACAGGAGGAGTGAAATATATATCTTGATAACCTGTACCCCGCTGCCATGGGGTCACCTATAAAAGGCCAACGCTATCCTATGGTTTTGGGTTTAGAACTATTTGATCTCACGTCTTAGGACCGGAATGGCAATCGATAATTGGACAAAGAGGGTTAACGACATCGACGATGACTCTTATCGCCTGCAGCTTTGTTCTGCCCTCCTGGATGACGACAATGGCTCTGGCCCGGCCCCGGCTCAAACGCCGGAAGGCCTCTTTTAATGAGTAAACCCGGGTAACCGCAAATCTATCGGTTCTGTCAATCGTGTCTATCAGTCTGGCGGTATCGGTGAAAACAGAAGGCGTAGGATGGGGGAACCGTTCAACCAAGAGGGCGAGATCGATATCTTTCGGGCTATGGTGAAAGGCGAATCCAAAAATCAGACAGATTCCCACGGGCCCCAGAATCAAGATAAGCATCCTTCGCCTGTCCTGAACCATCCTTCTCAGCTCCATGAGGGCGCTTATCCGCAAATGATCTGGTTTCATCCGTTTTGGCAAATGAGCGCAACCTCTTCCAGGTTTGTGGCCGGGGGGAATCTGGCTATGATTTCTTGCGGCCGGCCGCAGTCCAAAATCCGGCCTTCGTAGATTAAGGCTACCCGGTCACAGTTGTTTTGAGCATCCGGGATATAATGAGTGGTGACCAGTATGGTGCCTTCCCTTTTCCATTCCTTGATCAGATTCCATATTTCACGCCGGAGAGGCGTGTCCAGGCCGACGGTCACTTCATCCAGAAACAAAACCTTCGGTCTGTGGACCAGGGCGCATATGATGGATAGACGTTTCAACAACCCGCCGGAAAAATCCTTAACCAGGTCGTTTTTTCTATGGTAAAGGCCGACCCTGTTTAAAAGGGACTCGAGTCGCTCCCGCCGGTCTCTTTTATCCATGGGATAAGGTTGACTGAAAAAGATAAGGTTATCCATAGCCGACAGGTCGCCGTATAAGGCGTCTCGCTGGGGGACATACCCCAGAATTTCTCTAATCCGGTCGCGCTCTTTAAAAAGGTCGAATCCCAAAATCTGACCTTGTCTGGGTCCGAGGTCTGCCTGGTTCGAGGGGTCCGCAGGGATCAGGGTCGATAAAATGCGGAGTAAGGTAGTCTTGCCGGCACCGTTAGGACCCAATAAACCGAAAAGTTCATTCTCTCGGATACTAAGCGAGACGCTATCCAAGGCCCTGGTTTTTCCGAAGGTCTTGGATATGTTTTTTATCTCGATAGCCGGTTTAGGAATGACTATCGGATTTCTGTCATTATTCATTCAACAGTCCTTTAGGGAATCTTTTCGATTTCTGCCTCCTGCGCTGCTATTTCTTTCTCTACCCCTTGGTGCCTCGATTTTTGATAAAAAAAAGGGGCCTCAGAATTGAATGAGAGCCCCACAATTGACAACCTCGTAAAAAGTCAAAAAACGACTTTTCACGAGGCGGAAAAGCGCTTCCCCTCTCCCGCCACTTGAAGTGAATTCAAGTGGTTCCACCTTCACCCCCAGGCCGGGACTTAATCGTCCTCGGCCTGTTGATGGACTTTTTAAAAGTCCATCACAATTCACCGCTTCCAAAATTTACTTTTTAGTAAGGAACAATTTTCCATTCAACTCCTCGAACTTATGGTCTCCCTGAAGCTCCATTTTGTTTCCTTCGGTGGAAAGGAGGAGTTCAACCTGAAACCTTTCTCCTTTAATCAAAAGCTTGCCATCCTTGGTGAGTTCGCTCTTGTCTAATCCGAACACCACCGTCCGGCCCTTGGAACCCTCTCGCATGACATTATAGAGTGTGAGCTTCCCCTTTAACGGAAGTTTGCCACTAACGATTTCCATATCCACCGGGAATTTGGTGCCAGATCCCAGTATGACCCTCTCCCCTTTCCACTTTCCTTTAAGAGAAGCCAGGTCGGCTGCTGTGACAGGTTTTTTAGTCATGTCCGCATAACCGGTCATGGCCAGGCCAATTAACAATAAAACCACCCAAACGACTCCCATCGCCTTTTTCATAAGTGTTGCCTCCTTTTTTTGCTTTTGAATGGCGAGAGTATAAAACAAGAAAAAAACAGTATCAAGGAGAAAAATAAGGTTAAATCTCCCAGCCGGACGCCCTTCTGGTGTGGGCTATGATGGCCTCAACAATTTGAGGCCAGGCGGCCCTTGGCAGACTATGGCCCATCCCTTCAATGATTAATAGATCCGCTCCGGGAATGGATTTGGCGGTATCCTTCCCCCCTTCCAAAGGGATAAGCGGATCCTGGGCGCCATGAATGACGAGCGTCGGCGCCGTTATGGAAGCGAGTCGGGGCTTTCGATTTCCATTTCCGATAGTCGCGACAAGCTGCCGTGCCGAATCCCATTGGCGGTTGCTTTGGCCATGTTCATTATCTCCCTTGCCGGTTAAAGCCTGATGCCCCGCCAGGGGCGTAAGCCCGCACGAAGCAGGCCCGGACACCACGAGGCAGTATGGATCGGGGTTCCCAAGAAAAAAAATTAAACTGACCTAGGAATTTCTTATCCTTGTATCATCAGGAAGTCAATTAAAATTCAAAGAACCCTGTTTTTTAGGGCCGGATATTAATGGATAGAGTGCCGGCAACAGAACCTTTTTAAAGTGTTTGAATTTTGTTGGGTAGAAATCACTGAAAACCTTTAATCGGGCAGCATTCAAAATCGGCTTGCTTTTATTGAAATAGCGGCTAATATTATGAACATTATTTCCTGGTATCCTTGACCAGATGAAGATAATCTGAAGCCTTTTTCAGCTTCGGAAGGGGGATCATGGAATTCAACGGCATTACCCTGGTAACCGGCGCGGCCGGGTTTATGGGACGTCACCTTGTTGAATTTCTTGTTCGGAAGGGGGTCCGGGTGAGGGCTTCCGCCCGTCCCAGGAAGGACACCTCTTTTTTTGACCGGCTGGGCGTCGAATATGTCCCCGCCGACCTGACCAAGCCTGAAACGATGCCCCGGCTTTTTGAAGGCGGCGTTGACCGGGTATTCCACCTGGGAGCGATCTGCAACTTTTCCACTCCTTATGAATTGCTCTATCCAACCAACGTCAACGGCGTCAAACTGATCACCGACCTCGCTTTGAAAAGCAAAATTAAACGTTATATCCATGTTGGTTCCACCAGCGTCTACGGGTATTACCGGGGGGTACCGTTTAAGGAAGACCGTCTCCCGGACCCGCAGGATTCTTATGGGAAGAGTAAACGTGACGGCGAAAATGAGGTCTGGCGCCTCATCAAGGAAGGTCTCCCGGCCATCATGACGCGGCCGTGCACCGTCTACGGGCCGGGCTGCAATGACGGTGCGGGCAAGGCCTTTTCACGTCCCTCCAGTATAAGGGCGATCCCGGGAAGGGGAACCCAGCTTCTATCCAACGTCCGGGCGGAAGATGTAGCCGGAGCCGTCTTTCATCTTTCGCTGATGGATGCCGCTGTCGGACAGGTGTTCAATATTGCCGAAGACGCCCATCCGACTTTGGAGGAGGCCCTGGTTTTGTCCTCGGAGGCTTTCGGTACCAGGCCGCCAAAACTGCACCTGCCCTTATGGCTGGTGAAGATAGTGGCCCAGGTGGACGGAATGGTGTCGGCCCGTAAAGGACGGATACCGGATCTGGAACTGGACGCGGTAAAATATCTTTATGATGATTATGTGGTCGATAACAGCAAACTGAAGTCTACGGGATACAGGATGATCTATCCGGATTTCAGGGAATCGATGAAGCAGATGAGGGAGGGTTATCGTCTGAACGCGGGGTAAATTATTAATCGTCTCATAATAGTATTTACCCGGTGGGGTTGCATTTTCTTCCGTCTGTGACTTCAGTGCTGGTCTTTTCTTCGGACTTATCCAAGGGGGACCTTTGCCCCCTCCGCATTCCCGCCTGCTAAAACCGGCAGGCGGGCTGCGGTTTCCCCCATGGATAAGTCCGGAAAAGAGGGCGCCCTAAAGTCAATGACTCCATAAAATACAACCCCACCTGCTTTGGGAAATGTCAGTTTTATTTTGAGACCGTTAATAAATCCGAATAAAGGAAGGGGAGGTGCCGGGATGGGGCAGATTGTGGTTATTACCGGTTGTGCGGACGGGATGGGACTTCACGTTGCCAAAATGCTTGCCGCTGCGGGCCATTCCATAGCGGGCTTTGACGTCGATGCCCAGGGAATCGCATCCCTGAAGAAGGAGCTGCAGGAGACCGGAGGCGATCACCTGATCGAGGCGCTTGATATTACCGACCGGCCAGCGATCCGGCAATTCTCCGATCGGGTCCTGGCCCGGTTCGGTCATGTCGACACGGTTCTGTCGAATGTGGGGATCGGATTCTTTGGCCCCTTCGAGGAAGTGAACCTGGAAAAGGCGATGAAGTGTCTTGAAATTAACGTCATCGGGGCGGCCGCGATTTTTCAGGCTTTTATTCCGTCGATGCGGCAGCGTCGATCCGGCAAGCTCGTCGCCATGTCTTCGCTGGTGGGGCGTATTCCTTTCCCCTTTGAATCCATCTATTCCGCCAGCAAATTTGCTGTTACCGGGATGGTCCTCTCACTCAAGTACGAAGTGGAACCCTTCGGGATACAGGTGGCTTTGATCGAGCCGGCCCAGGTTTCTACCAGTTTTGCGGCAAAAATCCATGTCCTGCCGCCGGAAAATTCCGTCTACCGGGATCGGGTTCGGCGTTTTATCGAGCGGGACAATGAGCTTATTAAAAAGGCGCCTACGCCGACCTACGCGGCCGAGAAGATCGTGAAAATCATCGAAGCGGGAAAGCCGTCCTTGTTTAATCAGATTGATTTCATGAGCAGTTTTTTCCTGTGGCTCAACCAGTTCCTGCCCCGCCGGATGAGGGACGCGATCCTGGTCAACCACATGCATATTAAAGTCTAATCAAAAATATTTGAAATTTTGAAACGGTCCAAGGGGGTCTTATTTTTGAGCCGGTCGACGCGGCTCCCGAATGGGAGCCTTTCTTGAGGTCGGCAAAGCCGACCGTACTGTCGACCTACAGAAGAGGCTTCCGAAGGAAGCCGGAACTGTCTAAAGAATTATGATTTTAGAATCTAAAAATCTGGAGGTTTTCGATGAGCACACAACCTGCACTCAGACAATCCCCCCGGCGAAGCCGCGTCGAAAGGCTTCGCTGGAAGATCATCGAGGCACCCCAGGAAGTCTGCATTGAACGCGCCCGATACCTTACCGAAGCGATGAGTCTTTTCCGGGACAAGCCTCCGTTGACGCGGATGAGCCTCGCCTTTGAGCACATTCTGAAGAACATCAGCGTTATCATCCGCAATGACGAAATCATTGTCGGGTGTCGCACCTCCAAGCTCAAGGGCGCTCCCCTGTTTCCGGAGAACAAATCGTTATGGATTGAGGGGGACCTGGAAAATTTTGACAAGCGGTTGCTTCAAAGGGCACTGATCACCCAGGCGGAAAAGGATGAACTGGCGGTGAAAATTCTTCCCTTCTGGAAAGGGAAGACCGTGGAAGACCGCCTGCAGAAGCGCATGCCCGAAGACGTGCTGACCGACATGGACAAGTACATTTTCACCATGATGCTTGAGACCACCTACGGCATCGGCCATTTTACTATGAACCACAAGCGGGTCCTGGCCCGGGGGCTTCGCGGCGTTATGGACGATGCGGAAGGAAAGCTGGCAGGCTGCTCTTCGGAAGAAAAGGCCGGTGAAAAGGGCCTCTTTTATGAGGCGGTGTTACGCACCTGCCGGGCGGCCATCTCTTTTGCTAAGCGCTACAGCGAACTCGCACTGGCCATGGCCGCTGTGGAGTCCGATCCTGAGCGGGAGGCGGAGCTCAGGGAGATCGCCCGCGTCTGCAGCCGTGTTCCTGAATTCCCGGCCGAAACATTCCAGGAAGCGGTCCAAGGCGTCTATTTTATTCACCTGCTCGCCCAAATTGAATCGGGCGGAAACTCCATATCCCTGGGCCGGATCGACCAGATCCTTTTCCCGTACTACCGAAAGGACAGGGAAGCAGGACGGGTATCGCCGGAGAAGGCCCGGGAACTGGTCGCCCTGCTTTTTATCAAGACCAATGAGATTTGGAACGTCCTCGAGGAGGCGTTCATCCCCGGCGGAGAGGGCACGGAGGGAAAAACAACGCAAAACGTCACCGTAGGCGGCGTGGGATCTGAAGGCCGGGACGCGACCAACGACCTGAGCTATATCGTCCTGGACGCCTATGCCGACCTGAGGACCGTGCAACCCAATTTCGGCCTCCGGGTCTCTCCCGATTGCCCCGAGGAACTGATGAGCCGGGCGGTCGAGTACGACCGCGACGGCCTGCTGATGCATTTTTTCAATGATGAAGTTATCATTCGGTCGCTGGTCCAGGGAGGGCACACGATTGAAGACGCTCGCGATTACGGCGTGGTGGGCTGCCTTGAGCCGAATGGGCAGGGGAAGACCTTCGGATCCACCTTCGCGGTGCAGTTCAATGGTATCAAATGCGTCGAGCTGGCCTTGTCCAACGGAATTGACAATATCTTCGGCTACCAAAGCGGTCTCGAATCGGGAGATCCCGCAGGATTCAAAGATTTCAACGATCTCTGGGGAGCCTACGATAAACAGATGCGCCATTTCATCCATCAGATGGTCAGGGGGATGGAGGTGCTGGACCGCGTTATCGCCGAAACCGTCCCGTCCCCCTTTGCCTCGGCGATGGTTGACGGCTGCCTGGAGAAAGGCCTGGACCTGACCGGGGGAGGCGCCGTCTACAATTCCACGGGCGTGCAACTCATGGGCTTTGCCAACGTGGTGGACAGTCTGTACGCCGTGAAAAAGACGGTTTTCGACGATAAGCGCTTTACCATGACCGACCTGACCAATTGGCTTGCGCAAGATTGGCAGGAGGCCGAGGACCAGCGCGCCTATTTGCTGAACCGCGTTCCAAAATATGGAAACGACCATGACGAGGTCGATGCCATGGCCGCCCGGGTGGTGGATCACTACTGCGACGTTCTGTCAAAATACCGGAACTTCCGGGGAGGAGCATTCTGGCCGGGGATTTTCTCCGTAGGGTTCCATATCACGATGGGCGCTTTTACCGGCGCTACGCCTGACGGCCGGTTCTCGGGAGACGTGCTCGGAAACGGCATCACGCCGACAACGGGTAACGCCCTGTCGGGCCCGACAGCGATCATGAATTCCGTGGTCAAGCTTCCGGTGGCGCGGGTGTTTAACGGGGCCAATCTGAATATGCGCTTTCAGGGGAAGAAGATCAGCAGGGAGAACCTCACGGCGCTGATTAAGACCTATTTTAAGTGCGGCGGGACCCAGGTGCAGTTCAATATGGTGGATTCGGAAATCCTCCGGGAAGCGCAGCGGCATCCGGAGAAGCACCGGGACCTTTTCGTCCGGGTCAGCGGTTATTCGGCGGAATTTATCGGCTTGAGCGAGATAGCCCAGGAAGAGATCATCAGCCGGACCGAGTTTGAAATGAGATAGCGAGCCCGTTTTCGCAGCAAACTGCGGGTTTAGCGAGCGAACTTGCGGGTCAGCCCAAAAGCCAGGCTTCAGGGTCGGCCAGAGCCGACGGGGGTGCCAAGGGCAGCATAAGAGTTGGCGAAGCCGACCGGATTGAAGGGAGAAAGAACATGAGTCAATACTACAAAAATACCGAGGATCTTTATGAGATCTACGGATACTTTTTGGACCGGGTCTTACGGGACGATAAAATCGGCTCAAAAATGAGCAAGGCGGGCATCATCATCAAATTCATATATACGGATCCGGAGGCGGAGATCACCATCGATCTGAAGAATCCCCCAGCCAGGGAGGGATATTACGGAAGCTATTATCTGGGGCCCTCCGATCTCAAGGAGGATGTCTGGGCCAAGCAGCCGGCCGACTATTCACACCGGTTCTGGCACGGCCGGGAGAATCCGATTGCCGGCATCACCAGGGGGATCATCAAGCAGGGCGGGAAGGTGACCGCCATGCTGAAGCTTTTACCGGTGATCAAGCCGGCCTTTCAACTGTTTCCGGTGGCCCTGAAGGAAAGGGGGCTGGATCACCTGATTGTTTCAAAATGACGGGATTTACTGTCGAAACTCACTCATTTGGAGCTTTAAAATCCCGGAGGAGCCTGATGACTTCCTGTTCGTCTAAATCACTCCACTCTTCATAGGCATCGGCCACAGCAAAGGAGCGACCGCTTCTAATATTGGGGCAGTAAATAGCTTCCACCTGTTCCAGGATGATTTGTATTGATTCCAAATGGGCGGTGGGGACGGCCAGGATAACATTCCCGGCACCGGCCTGGCGTAAGGCCTTGATGGCGGCACGGAGGGTGATTCCGGAGGCCAGCCCATCGTCCACCAGAATGACCGGGCGGTTGAAATCCGGGAGAGGTCGATCCTCTCTGAACAGGGCCACTCGCCTCGCGACCTTTTGCTCCGTCTTTTTAATTCCCCTCTGAATTTCCTGGTCGCTGAGATTCAAACGAGATAAAAGTCCTTCATTCAAAATCACGGTCCCGTCAAAGGCGACGGCTCCATAACCGGCTTCCGAGTTCCAGGGCAGGGTGATCTTGCTGACAACGGCGAGGTCCAAACCCAGGTTCAACGATCTGGCGATTTCGACCGCCACGGCCATCCCCCCGGCCGGAATCCCCAGGACGACGGCCGGGCTGCCCCGGTATTCTTCGAGCATGCCGGCCAGAACCCGACCCGCCGCGGCCCGATCCCGAAATACCCGGACCCGGTTACGCAGTTTCGGAAGATCAAAGACTTTTGAAGGTTCCATTTCTATTTTCAAAGAGGGTGGTGGTATGATGGGACGGGTTTTTCTCTTTGGCTCTTTAGTTTCCTAACAGGATCACTTTCAACATTAATAATATTTATAATTGAAAACAATCCCTCAGTAAATAATGGAAAACCTGTATTTTTTGGAACAAAAAAAAATTTTTTACAAAAAATTTAAAAAGGTTTTTCTATATTTATCATATTATTTTTATTATACAAATTGACTCTTTGGTTCCACGCTGGGAAAAAGATAACTACTTCAAGAACCAAGCATTTCTACAGGAAAAGTAGGGGTTTTGATATTTCTGTCTACTCCCTCCGAAGAAAAAGGAGAAGGAGCCAAGGATCTTTTTTGAAGATTTCCGGTTAATATTGACCTCTGCCGGTCTTTATGTTAAAAATTTACCCAATGTCTAACGTCTATCCAGGGCGAGGAAATCTGTGAGAAAGTCAACCTTCTATTTTATATATATGACCGTCAACCTGATCCTCCTCTTTCTCCTGTTTGTTCACGCTTCTGTGAGACAGGAGGCCGACCTGAAGGGGATCCGGGAAAAGACTCAGATCGTCCAACGGTTGGGACTCACCGATCTCTGCCTTTTCACCGAGGCCAGCTACACCAGGCATCTGTCCCAAGCCGACCTCCACACCCCCTTCCAGGATTCCCCCATGTCTCTGGAACATTTCCCCTCAGGGTCGATCGTGGCGCCTCCCGCAGTTATAAGGAAGATCGGTACCAATTCAGCCACTAAGACACAAAGGCGCAAAGAAAAGATATGATGGAATTATTATTTAATCTTTGTGGCTTAGTGGCTTTGTGGCTGGACTATTAAGGAAAATCATCAATGGCCCGCTGGATTGAACGACAAAGAAACATCATTGATTTCACCCTTTCCTCCCTCTTAAGGAGAAAGGGAAAGAATATCGCCCTGGTCTGCACTTATACCCTGGTGATGTTCATGCTGGCTTCCGTTGTTTTTTTTGTCCACTCCATTAAGAAGGAGGCTTCGATCATTCTGAAAGACGCCCCCGAAATGATCATTCAGAAGATGGCAGCCGGAAGGCATGAACGCATCCCCCTGGACTATATGGATAAGATTAAAGGCATTCGAGGCATTCAATCGGTCAAGAGCAGGCTCTGGGGATACTACTACGACCCGATTGTCGGGGCCAATTATACCTTAATGGTCCCGGGAAATTCCGAAGTCGGGGCCGGCAAAATTGTCATCGGGCAGGGTATCTCCAGGGCCAGGCTGGCCTTTGAGGGCGATGTCTTAGAGTTCAGATCTAATGAGGGAAAAATCTTAGAATTGGAAGTCAAAGGCCTCTTTTCTTCAAAATCGGAACTGGCCTCGGCCGATCTGGTCCTGGTTTCGGAAGATGATTTCAGAAAGCTTTTCGGGGGATCGAAGACCCTGGCCACTGATCTGACCCTTCAAGTCAGGAATCCCCAGGAGCTTTCCACTATTGCCGTGAAAGTGGCCGAACAACTTCCGGATACCAGGGTCATCCTGAGGGATGAGATCCTGAGGACCTATGAGGCCATTTTTAACTGGCGCGGGGGGATTATGATCGTCATTCTTCTGGGAGCTTTGCTGGCCTTTATCATCTTTGCCTGGGACAAGGCCTCGGGACTCAGTTTAGAGGAGAGGAAAGAGATCGGCATTCTCAAGGCCATTGGCTGGGAAACGTCCGATGTGATTCTGATGAAGTTCTGGGAAGGGATATTAGTTTCCCTTTCCTCTTTCCTCCTTGGAATCCTGTTGGCTTACCTCCATGTCTTTCTGGCCTCCGCCGCCCTTTTTGAACCGGTCCTGAAAGGTTGGGCGGTTCTTTACCCCCAATTCAGGGCCACCCCTTTTCTGGATGCCTCTCAGCTGGCCATCCTTTTCTTCCTGACCGTGGTGCCCTATACCATAGCCACCTTGATCCCGTCCTGGAGAGCGGCCACGGTCGATCCGGATTCGGTCATGAGGTAAGATAAGAAGATGATCGAGCTTCTAAACGTAAGCAAGACCTTCAATACCGGTAAATCCAATGAATTTACGGCGGTTCGAGGGGTAAGCCTTCCCATCGATTTCAAACAGGTGACCGTCTTCCGGGGGCCAAGCGGGTCGGGGAAGACGACCTTATTGAGTTTGATCGGCTGCATGGCCAGGCCCACTTCCGGAAGGATAACCCTTTCCGGGCGGGAGATCACCAGTCTTCCGGAGCGGTTTCTGACCCA
Source organism: Deltaproteobacteria bacterium (assembly GCA_016208255.1). GTDB lineage: Bacteria > Desulfobacterota > RBG-13-43-22 > RBG-13-43-22 > RBG-13-43-22 > RBG-13-43-22. Next base: position 20,579 of record JACQYK010000085.1, read on the forward strand.
GATCAGACAGAAGACCTTCGGATTTATCTTTCAACAGTTCAATCTGATTAAGGGGGTGACCGCGCTGGAGAATGCCATGCTTCCGGCTTATCCCTCGGGAGAAAAGTACCTGTCCTTGAAAAAGAGGGCGCTCCATCTCTTCGATTTGTTGAATCTCTCCACCAAGGCCACTTCCAAGGTTGAGTGGCTTTCGGGCGGAGAAGCCCAGAGAGTCACCATTGCCAGGGCCCTGATCAATGATCCTTCCATCATCATCGCCGATGAACCCACGGCCCATCTCGATACCAAGCTTTCCCAGGAGTTCATGGAGGTGGTTGCCCAATTGAAGGAAGACCAAAAGACCGTTTTAATAGCCAGTCATGACCCCCTGGTTTATGAATCCCCGGTTATTGATCGGGTGATTAATTTCCGGGACGGCAGGCTGGAAGGGCCGCCGGCCGGATGATATTTCATCCTTCCATCCTGGCCCTTTATGTGGCCTCGATTCTGATCTGTTTTATGGTCCTTTATTCCGCTTCCTACGGCCTGCAGATTCTGCGCCGGTGGGATATCCGCAGCGGGAGCGAAGAGCAGCTGGTCCTGGAAAGAAAAACCTACCTCATTTCCACCCTGCTTAGCTACGTTTTCAGTCTGGAGATCATTTCCCTTTTTTTCTTTGTCTTCACCGTCGACCAGTTGCATACCTTTTTTGTCGGGGCCATGTGCGCGGCAGGCACCCTTTACGTGAACAGTTATGGTTATCCCGTCCTGATCCTGAAAGTAATCAATTTTTTACTCGCCGGCCTTTGGCTTGTGGTCAACTACGCTGATAACCAAGGATACGATTACCCCCTGATCAAAAAAAAATACTTATTCCTGCTCCTCCTGACCCCTCTGATCGTCGCGGAAGTGGTCCTCCAGGCCAATTATTTTCTCCGCCTCGATCCGAATATCATCACCTCCTGCTGCGGAAGCCTTTTCAGCGTCGGAGAGAAAAGTTTGACCTCAGAAGTCAGCGCCTTTCCGATTTTTCCCATGGAGATCCTCTTTTATCTCTCGATGGCTTTAACCATCGCCTTCGGTCTCTTTTTTCTTCTCAGAAGCAAGGGAGGTTATCTCCTGGCCTGTTTTTCCGGGTGGACCTTTATCGTCTCTATGGCCTCGATCTTTTCTTTTATCTCGGTTTATGTTTACGAATTGCCCACCCACCATTGCCCCTTTTGTGTTTTGCAGAAGGAGTATTTTTATGTCGGGTATCTCCTTTACCTGACCCTTTTCGGCGGGACCCTGTCAGGAATGGGGGTCGGCCTGCTCATGCCTTTCAGAAATATTAACAGCCTGTCAGGGATTCTCCCCTCCCTGCAAAAAAGGTTTGCCGCTGTTTCCTTGACTTTTTTTATTATTTTCACGGCCCTGGTTACCTGTTACCTGTTTTTTTCAAATCTTATTCTCCAATGAATTTGATATAATATCCTTTAATAAAGGGCAGAGGGAGTTACCGGAATACCCTCAAAGCCACTTTTATTCCCTAAAGGAAGGAGACCCATGTCTTATTTCCGATTTATTTGTCTGGCCCTGGGTTCGGTTTTCTTTTTGTTCGGATGCTTTCAGACCGAGACGGTCATTCGCCTCAAACCGGACGGCAGCGGGGTTATCGAGGAGACCCTCCTGTTGTCCAAGGATTTGCTGGAATCTTTCCAGGAACTGGCGAAAGGGTTTGATGACGAGGCCGACAAAACGAGAAGCGAAGCTGAAAAAGAAAAACAGGATCCCATCCAGGGGATGATCAGGGATGCCCGATCCAAGGAAAGTCAATACGGAACCGGGGTGAAGTTCATTTCCGCGACTCCTCTGAGAACGGAAACTATGGGCGGGTATAAGGCCACTTATGCCTTCAAGGATATCAACACGCTGAAGGTCAATCAGAACCCTGGAAAAATGACGGAGAAATCGGGGGGGGGCGGCCAAATTCCCGCCAAAGAAGAAAACATCCTGTTCAAATTTATTAAGGGACCGGTTTCCACCTTGACCGTGACCATGCCCAAGAATAAAGAAGAGAAGAAAGCCTCGGTTCAGAAAAAAGAACCGCCGGATAAGGGCCCGGCAGATCCAGATCCCAAGGCTATGGAACAGGTGAAAACGTTTCTTAAGGACATGGGGATAAAAATCGCCCTGGAAATAGAGGGGAATATTATTAAAACCAATGCCACTTATCGGAAAAAGTCCGAAATCACCATAGTCGAGCTGCATTTCGGCAAGCTTATCGAAAACAAGGATGTTTTCGAAAAAGTAGTCACCGCCCAACCCAAGACAGTTGAAGAAGCCAAGGAACTGGTCAAAGGAATCGAAGGCCTGAAAATAGAGACGGCCAATCCCCTGGTGGTGGAGTTTAAATAGTTGCCATCCGGAATCCAGGTCATTTCCGGAGGGACTGCAATTCCTTGGAGGCGGCCTGAGCATAAGTCTGAAAGGCCTGGTTTCCGAAGAGGACAAATCCGACCCTGTCGAATACGGGATGCTGACGAAGATAGTCGGCCACGGTCTTGACGGCGATCCGGGCGGCTTCTTCCAGGGGGTAGCCGTAAGCACCTGTGCTGAGGGAGGGAAAGGCCAAAGAGCGAATGCCCTTTTTATGGGCCAGCGTCAGACTTTCATGGTAAGCGCTGGCCAACAGTCGAGCCTCCCCTTGGCTTCCCCCCTGATAAATGGGACCCACCGTGTGGATGACATATTTGGCCTTGAGGTTGCCCCCGGTGGTGATCACCGCCTGTCCGGTGGGGCAGCCGCCGATCTTACGGGATTCCTCCATGATAGCCGGGCCTCCTGCCCTGTGGATGGCCCCATCCACTCCGCCGCCGCCGGCCAAGCGGGAATTGGCGGCATTGACAATGGCCTCGGTTTCCTGAAGGGTCAGGTCGCCTTCCTCTAAAAAGAAAACGGATTTACCGACTTTAAATTCCATGATGGTTCCTCCTTTTAAAAAGCGTGTTTAAAAGAAAAATTGACTGTAAAATCCGGCGCCCCTGAAGTGTTCAGATCTTCGGTCAAAGAAAGTTCGAAATGATTCCGGTCCAGATAATATCTTCCTCCGAGGGTCAGGACCAGGGCCGGATTATCCAGAAAATCAAATCCGGTTTCCGGGAAGGGGGAGGTTTGGGCCGAGATTTGACCTAAGACCGAAAGCCTTTTCCACGGTTTCGCTTCCAAGCCGATCCCCCCAAACCAATAGTTCTTGAGTTCAACCGTCTTATGCGCCCTCAAATTACCGGGAATAACCAACCCACCATTCCCCGTGGCTTGAAGATACCTGGTTAATTTTTTTTCCACCTGGACCAGTAAACCCAGGTCGAGGCTCCCGTTCCCGTAGCCTGTTTCCGGATCACCGGTAGGCAGTTCGACGGCCGCTTTTAAACTTAGGAAAGGCTGGTCGTCCATCTTCATTAGAACTTTTTTGGCTGAAATTTTCAGGTCTCCGAATCCGACTTTTCCATCTTCTCCTTCAATGACCGGGTCGTCGTCCTTTTTGACCCGGTATAAGAATTGGTTGGCCGGGCGGGTCCTGCGGCCATAATCCCGGAAGCCGAAGGTGGTATGATACCAATCCAACCCATTATCCATAAATCCGCTATTGAAAGATAGAATGGGCAGTTCCAGACTTATTTCCAGAAAGCTGAAGAGGGTTTTCTGATATTTCAGGTTGAACTCCAACCATTCCATATCCAGATAAACCGCCCAGCGGGGGTTGTCTCTAACGAAAAAAATGCTGGAATAAGAACATTGAATTGAAAAAGAATCCTGAACAGCGGCTGATTCCAATACCGGCCTATTAAGATGAAGAAATAAAGGAAATTGGTTCTTTATTTCCATGGGGCCGGCCAGGGGATCCCCCCAGCCGGGGAAAGGATGAATTAATCCAATGAAAATGAGGATAAGGATAACCGTGACCGCCTTCATCCCTCAAAGATAACGGATTTAAGAGGAATTTTCAAACTATTTTGGATATTAATTAACCAGTTATCCATTCTATCCTTACGCCATAACTCTACCAATTTATCTCTAACTTTCGATACTGAGGTCCAAGGGGGTCTTATTTTTGGGCCGGTCGACGCGGCTCCCGATTGGGAGCCTTTCTTGAGGTCGGCAAAGCCGACCGTACTGTCGACCTAAAGAAGAGGCTTCCCAAGGAAGCCGGCGTTGTCCACCCTGAACTTGGAAGCTTCTTTGCCGGGCCAATTATTTAATTAAATCCAGAGCAGGCCTTCACCTAAGCTCGAAACGGGCTATGGTGTATGCCCTGCTTCGAATCAAACTTTGCTGGACGGGCCGTGATTGGGCGATAAGTTACCCTTTGGACAATCCCCAAAAATAAGACCCCCTTGGACCTTTTCACCATTAAAAAGGTTTGGTTAGTATTTGACAAACCGGTGAAGATATTTTAAAATCAACCAATTAATGTTTATGGAGTTGATTATGGAAAAGAGAGACGAAGAATTAATCGAAAGGCTCATTCCTGATAACAAGGAACTTGGCCGGTTAGTCGCGGAACACAAAGAATTCGAGTCCCAGTTGGATGAATTGAAAAAAAGGCTTTATCTTTCCGATGAAGAAAATCGGGAAAAGAAACGGATTCAAAAGTTAAAACTGGCCGGCCGGGACCGGATTGAACAAATATTAAGAGACTTCCGGGACAAGAGGTAACCCCTTGCGATTAAGTGGAGCTGAAATCCTCATTGAAAGTTTGATCCAGGAAGGAGTGACCAATATTTTTGGCTACCCCGGAGGAGTAATTACCGATATTTATGACTGCCTGGAAAAAAGCCCTATTCGGCATTATCTGGTGCGTCATGAACAGGGGGCCGTTCATATGGCCGACGGGTATGCCCGAAGCTCGGGAAGGGTAGGGGTCTGTCTGGTCACTTCCGGCCCCGGGGCTACCAACACAGTAACCGGACTCGCCGCGGCCTTTATGGATTCCATTCCGGTGGTGGTCTTCACCGGCCAGGTTCCGACTCCTTTGATAGGCAATGATGCCTTTCAGGAAGTGGACATTGTCGGCATTACCCGGCCTTGTACTAAACATAACTACCTGGTTAAAAAAGTCGAATACCTGGCCGGGATTATTAAGGAGGCCTTTTTTCTGGCTCGTTCCGGGCGACCTGGACCGGTCCTGGTCGATTTGCCCAAAGATGTACTCCAGAACAAAACGGAGTTCAGGTATCCCAAAAAGGTGGAAATGCGCAGTTACCGGCCCACCTACAGCGCTCATGAGGGCCAGATCAAAAAAGCGGCCTCCCAGTTATTAAAGGCTAAGAGGCCGGTTATTTATGCCGGAGGCGGGGTGGTTTCCTCCCGTTCTTCCCAGGAGCTCAAGACCCTGGCCGAAAATCTGATCATTCCGGTGACTACCACTCTGATGGGACTCGGCGGTTTTCCCGGCCGGCACCCCTTATGGTTGGGCATGCTGGGTATGCATGGTACCTATTGGGCCAATATGGCGGTGGCTCAATGCGATTTATTGATTGCCGTAGGAGCCCGATTTGATGACCGGGTGACCGGAAAGGTGGAACTTTTTGCCCCGGAGGCCAAGATCATTCATATTGACATCGACCCGACGTCGATCCGGAAGAATGTCTCGGTGGATATTCCCATTGTCGGCGATTGCAAGGACGCCTTAGGCAAGTTAAATCAGGAGCTTCATAAACAGGGTAAATCGGAATGGCCTAAGATCCGTCAGCCCTGGTTAGAACAGATCAAAGAATGGAAAAAGAACTATCCTCTCAGCTACGAACAGGGACCGGATGAGATCAAACCCCAGTATGTGGTCGAGAAGATTTATGAGGTCACCCGGGGAAAGGCCATCATCGCCACCGAAGTGGGACAAAACCAGATGTGGGCCGCCCAATTTTATCATTTTGATAAGCCCAATTCATTCATCACTTCCGGAGGGCTGGGGGTCATGGGGTATGGTTTTCCGGCCGCGATCGGGGCCCAGGTGGCCTGTCCCGACCGTATCGTAATCGATATTGCCGGAGACGGAAGCATTCAGATGAACATTCAGGAGATGGCCACGGCTGTGGCCAATCAGATACCGGTTAAAATAGCTATTTTGAATAACGGCTATCTGGGCATGGTTCGTCAATTTCAGGAACTTTTTTATGAAAAAAGGTACTCCCAGACCTTCCTTAAAGGAAATCCTGATTTTGTAAAACTGGCCGAAGCTTATGGAGCCGCGGGGCTTCGAGCTACCCGGCCCGAAGAGGTGGTCCCGGTCATTGAAAAAGCCCTGGCCATTAAAGGCCCGGTGATCATGGATTTTGTCGTCTGCCCTGAAGAATGTGTAGCCCCCATGGTTCCGGCCGGCAAGGGCATGACCGAGATGCTGTTGATTTAAAATCAGGTGACAGCAATCAGCGGTCAGCGGCTAGCTTTCAATCGGAAGAAGCCCTTGGTTGCGCTGATCGCTGAAGGCTAACCAAACCTATTTGAAATTGCGGGACGGACCGAGGGGGCTCTTATTTTTGGGGATTGTCCAAAGGGTGACTTATCGCCCAATCCCGGCCAGTCCAGCATACTTTGATTCGAGGCAGGGCCTTCACCTTCGCCCGTTGCCGGCAATGGTGAAGGCCTGCTTCAGACTTAGGTAAACAATTTGGCCCGGCAAAGAAGCTCAGGGCCTTAGGTAAACAACAAAAAAAATAAGATCCCCCTCGGTCCTTAGTATCGAAAGTGAGAGATAAATTCTCAGACTTATGATTTTAGAATCTAAAAGCTGTTAGGCTAATTTATGGAAAATAGTCACGATCAAAAACATACCATTTCCGCCCTGGTGGACAACGAACCGGGGGTCCTGTCCCGAGTCACGGGTTTATTCAGCGGCCGGGGGTTTAACATTGAAAGCCTTTGTGTAGCCGAAACCATGGATCCCCTAGTTTCCCGGATGACCCTGGTGACCCGCGGAAACGATCAAATCATCGAACAGATTACCAAACAGCTGAACAAGCTGGTCAATGTAATCAAGGTCATGGATTTCACCGATACCGAATTCGTGGAAAGGGAAATGGCCTTGATCAAAGTCCGGGCCGAGGCCCAGACCCGGGCTGAAATTCTGCGGATCGTCGATATTTTCCGCTGCAAGGTGGTGGATGTCAGCCCTCAGTTTTATACCATTGAGGTTACCGGAAATGAGAGCAAGATCACCGCGATCCTGGATTTGCTCACTCATCTCGGAATCAAAGAGATTGCCAGAACCGGCGCCATTGCCATGGCCAGGAGTAAAAAAGAACTGCCCGTGAAAAAAGAAAAAAGGATTCCCCCTGAAATTCGATAACAAAAAGGTCAATTTATTTATGCGTCTACCGATCGCTAAGCAAGGCTATCCTTTTATTGCCATGGGTCTGCTCGGGGTGGCTCTTTTCCTCTGGCTGGACTTTCCGGTGGGCTGGGTCATATTCAGCCTGGTAACCCTGTTTGTGATCTCTTTTTTTCGAGATCCCGAACGAGTGTCTCCTCCGGATGAAAAAGCCGTCTTAGCTCCTGCGGATGGCCGGGTCCTGCTGATTGAGGAAAAGGAGATGACTCCTTTTTCCAGCGGACAGGCGATAAAGATCAGTGTTTTTATGTCGGTGTTTAACTGTCATGTAAACAGAATTCCCAGTAGCGGAAGAATAGAACAGGTTGTTTACCGGGCCGGAAAATTTTTCTCGGCCAATCAGGACCGCGCTTCGTCCCAGAATGAACAAAACGCCCTGCTCCTGCGCACTCCGGAAGGGCTGGAGATCAGCCCGATCCAGATAGCCGGCCTGGTGGCCCGCAGGATCGTCTGCTGGGTCAAACCCGGGTCTGTTTTGAAACGAGGGGAAAGATTCGGGATGATTCGTTTCGGTTCGCGGGTTGATGTTTATCTGCCGGCTTCGACCCGGATTCGAATTCAACGGGGGGACAAAGTTAAAGCCGGCTTAACTATTATGGGAGAATTGCCATGAGGATCAAAAATCGAAGGAATAAAAATCGGGAAGACCGCAGAAGAGGAATTTACGTGCTGCCTAATCTGGTGACCACGGGCGGTCTTTTTTGCGGTTTTTATGCCATCATTGCCGCCATTTCCGGTAATTTTTATCAGGCCGCCCTATCCATTCTGATCGCCGCGGTTTTGGATGGATTGGACGGGCGCATCGCCCGCCTGACCCGGACGACCAGCGCCTTTGGTATTCAATATGATTCCCTGTCCGACCTGATCGCCTTCGGGCTGGCCCCGGGAGTTCTTGTTTTTTTATGGGCCTTAAAACCATTTAACCGCTTCGGATGGATGGCCGCTTTTCTCTATGTCGTTTGCGGGGCCCTGCGATTGGCCCGTTTTAATGTTCAAACCGGGATCATCAGCAATAAATATTTCGTCGGCCTCCCCATCCCGGCCTCCGCCACCATCGTCGCCACCACCATTTTATTCATCTACCAGATCGGCGGAACAGGCTCTACCGGGTACCTGGCGGTGTTGATCATGATCTATATCCTTTCCTTTCTGATGGTCAGCAATATCCCCTATCCCAGCTTTAAAGGGCTGAAACTGGGAGAAAGACGATCGTTCAATTTCCTGGTGGCGGTGGTCCTGATATTCGTCTTGGTGGCCCTGGAACCTTTTCTTATGTTGTCGGTGGGGGTCTTGGGATATGTATTGTCAGGCCCGGCGTTGGCTTTGTACCGTCTGAAAAAGAAGCCGGTTTCTGAACCCGTGGAGAGAACAGTATAAAAAGCAGTTGCTGGTTGCTCGTTGCTGGTTACTGGTTGAAGATGCGGGAATCAATGAGGAGCCAAAACAATGAGAGGCTCAACCTATCGGGCCAAAAGGCTTACAAAAAATATTTTTTTTAAAAACAATTGTCCGCCAACCAGCAACCAGTAACCAGTAACCAGCAACCAGCAACCAGCAACGAGTAACCAGTAACCAGTAACCAGCAACCAGCAACGAGTAACAAGAAACGAGGATGAACGAACATGGCTGAGCGAATCATTATTTTTGACACGACCTTAAGAGACGGAGAACAATCCCCCGGGGCCAGCATGAATAAGGCCGAAAAACTGCGTCTGGCCCGGCAATTGGAGAAACTGAAGGTTGATGTCATCGAGGCCGGGTTTCCGATTACCTCTCAAGGAGATTTCGAGGCGGTTTCTCTGATCTCCAAAGAGGTCCGGGGATTGACCGTTGCCGCTCTGGCCAGGGCGGAAAAGGTGGATATCGACCGGGCCTGGGAGGCCATCCAAGAGGCGGCCAGCCCGCGGATTCATATTGTTATCGCTACTTCGGATCTGCACTTAAAGTATAAATTACGCAAAACCCGTCGGGAGGTGCTGGAGATCATCCAACGGGCTGTTTCTCACGCCCGACGCTATACCACGAATATTGAATTTTCCACCGAAGACGGATCCCGTACCGATCCTGATTATCTGGCCCGGGCTGCTCAAACGGCTATCACGGCCGGGGCCACGACCATCAATATTCCCGATACCGTGGGCTACGCCTTACCGCAGGAATTCGGGGAATTGATACGGACTGTTCGGGAAAAGGTCTCGGCCGATGACCGGGTGGTTTGGAGTGTCCACTGTCATAATGACCTGGGATTGGCCGTGGCTAATTCTATGGCAGCCGTTCAACAGGGGGCCCGCCAGGTGGAAGTGACCATCAACGGCATTGGGGAAAGGGCCGGAAATACCTCGCTGGAAGAGCTGGTCATGGCCCTTCATACCCGAAGGGATTTAATGCCCTACGTCACCAGGATCGAAAAGAAACAGATTTATTCCACCAGCCGGCTGGTCAGCCGCATCACCGGTCTGGTGATCCCGGCCAATAAAGCCGTGGTCGGGGCTAATGCCTTTTCCCATGAATCCGGGATTCATCAGGATGGCGTTCTCAAGAAGAGGGCCACCTATGAGATATTGACTCCCCAGGACATCGGTCTGGATAAAAGTACTCTGGTTTTGGGAAAACATTCCGGCCGTCATGCCTTTCAGGAGCGGTTAAAGGAACTGGGCTATGTCTTAAGCCCCGAGGATATGCAGAAGGTCTTTGATCGGTTCAAGGAACTGGCCGACAAGAAAAAAGAGGTGGTCAATGAAGATATTGAAGCCTTGATCGCCGACGAAATTTTGATGATCCCCGATACCTATAAATTGATTTATCTGAGCGTCATCAGCGGCAATATGGCGGTGCCTACGGCCACGGTCAAGATTGAGGTCAACGGGGAAATCATCCAGAAGGCCGGATTCGGTGTCGGCCCGATTGACGCCACTTTCAACACCATCAATAAAATCATTCAAACCTGCACCAAGGCCTGCAAACTGTTAAGCTTTTCGGTCAATGCCATCACCGGCGGGATGGATGCCCAGGGCCAGGTCAATGTCCGGGTGGAACGGGACGGCAAAGTCGTTCTGGGCAAAGGATCGGATTCCGATATCATCACCGCCAGCGCCAAGGCCTATTTAAATGCCCTGAACCGGTTGGAATATCTAAAGAAGAATCCGATAAAAAAACTTTCTTAAAAAGAATCCAGAATCCAGAAGCAAGGGTGTCAGAATGTCTCAAACCATTACAGAAAAAATAATCGCGGCCCATGCCGGGGTGAAAACCGTTCATCCCGGCCAACTGGTTGAGGCCAGAGTGGACCTGGCCCTGGCCAACGATATCACGGCACCGATTGCCATTGACGTTTTCTATGAGTCAGGGGCCCAAGAGGTCTTTGACCCTAAAAAGGTAGTGCTCGTTCCCGATCATTTTGTACCCAACAAGGATATCGCCGCGGCCGAGCAATGTCGGAAAATGCGCCTTTTTGCCGAGGAGCAAAAACTGACCTATTATTTTGAATTGGGTGAAATGGGCGTCGAGCACGCCCTGCTCCCTGAGAAAGGGCTGGTCCTGCCCGGTGACCTGGTGATCGGTGCCGACAGCCATACCTGCACCTATGGAGCCCTGGGGGCCTTTGCCAGCGGTATGGGGAGTACGGACCTGGGCGCGGCCATGGTTACCGGCCGGACCTGGTTGAAAGTCCCTGAAACTATAAAATTGGTTTACCAGGGAAAACTTAAGCCCTGGGTTTCGGGCAAAGACCTGATTCTTTATACCATCGGCGATCTTGGTGTGGATGGGGCGAGATACCAGGCCCTGGAATTCAGCGGGCCGGCTTTGGCCGGATTATCCATGGCCGATCGGTTTACCATGGCCAATATGGCCATTGAAGCGGGGGCCAAGAACGGTATCTTCGAGGCCGACGAAAAAACAGTGGCCTATGTCCGGGAACGTTCCAGGAAAAAAGGGAAGATCTACCATTCCGATTCCGGCGCGGCCTACCGGGAAATCAGGCACTATAATCTGGGGGAAATCGAACCGCAGGTGGCCTTCCCGCATCTACCGGAAAATGCCCGGCCCATCTCCAGGGTGGGCCGGGTCCCCATTGATCAGGCGGTGATCGGATCCTGTACCAATGGCCGATTGGAAGACTTGCGTATCGCCGCCAAGGTGCTTAAAGGACACAAAATTGCCAAGGGCGTCCGGCTGATCATTATCCCGGCTACCCCCTGGATTTATCGTCAGGCCCTGGCCGAAGGATTATTTGATATCTTTCTGGAGGCCGGCGGCGTGATCAGCACTCCGACCTGCGGTCCCTGTTTAGGCGGGTATATGGGGATTCTGGCCCAGGGGGAACGGGCCATTGCCACGACTAACCGTAATTTTGTCGGTCGAATGGGGCACCCCAAAAGTGAGGTCTACCTGGCTGGTCCGGCCATCACCGCCGCCTCGGCTGTGCTGGGGGTTATCGGTCCGGTAGAGGCTTTGCCGAAGATAAAGAAAAAATAAAGTCCGGAGTTAAGAGTTCGGCCGGTCGGCTTTGCCGACCTAAAAAAGAGGCTTCCTTCGGAAGCCGGCAGTTCAGGGAAAACCATTTTTTCCCATCGGGAGAAGTAATGAACTTTTATAAATCGCCGAAAACAAAAGTCCGTCATTCCGGCGAAAGCCGGAATCCAGCGTTTTCTTAATAGTTATAATATCCTGGACCCCGGCTTTCGCCGGGGTGACTCCTTCATACGAATTCATCAGAAACAACCGATTGGGAAAAAGGATCCAAGCAAGGAAGGGGCAACCTATGAAATATAGTGGAACAGTCTGGAAATTCGGAGACCATGTGGATACCGATGTGATTATACCGGCCCGGTATTTAACGACCTCGGATCCCCAAGAGTTAGGGAGGCATTGTCTGGAAGATGCCGATCCGGATTTTGTAAAGAAGATCCATCCAGGGGACCTTATTGTGGCCGGGAGAAATTTTGGCAGCGGTTCTTCCCGGGAACATGCCCCGATAGCCATTAAGGCCGCGGGGATTTCCTGTGTTATCGCTGAAAGTTTCGCCCGGATTTTTTATCGCAACGCCATCAATATGGGGCTCCCGATATTTGAATCCCCGGAAGCCTCCCAAATGATCAAAGCCGGGGACAGGGTGAGGGTCAATACCCAGACCGGGATCATTGAAGATCTGACCTTACAAAAGAAATTTCAGGCTGAGCCCATGCCGCCTTTTATGCAGGAATTGATTCGTGACGGGGGGTTGATAAAACACGTCAAGAAAGTTCAAAGTTCAAAGTTCAAGGAAAAACTAAAAAGGGATAAAGGTAAAAATAATGAATAAAACCTTTCAGATTGCCGTTATCGCGGGGGACGGGACCGGGCCGGAAGTAGTCGCCGAAGGACTCAAGGTGCTGAAGGCCGTGGAAGAAAAAGGGGAAGGCTCTTTTAATTTTACCCCTTTTGATTTAGGGGGGGAGCGTTACTTGAGGACCGGCGACATCCTGCCGGAAACCGAATTGAACAAGCTGAAAAAGATGGATGCCATTTATCTGGGGGCGATCGGCCATCCGGAGGTAAGGCCCGGTATTCTGGAAAAAGGCTTGCTGTTAAGATTGCGTTTCGATCTGGACCAATATATCAACTTAAGGCCGGTGGTCCTTTATCCCGGAGTGGAAACGCCTTTGAGAAATAAAGGGCCTGAAGACATCGATTTTATCGTCATCCGGGAAAACACCGAAGGCCTTTATACCGGGGCCGGGGGCTGTCTGAAAAAAGGGACGGCCGATGAAGTGGCCGTTCAGGAATCCGTCAATACCCGGAAAGGGGTGGAACGCTGTATCCGATATGCCTTTGATCTGTGTCAAAAACGGAACCTGAAACGCAAACTGACCCTCTGCGGAAAAACCAATGTTCTGACTTTTGCTTTTGACCTCTGGGAGCGGGTTTTTCATGAAGTGGCCGAAGAATATCCCCGGGTCACCATCGACTACGCCCATGTCGATGCGGTCTGCATGTGGATGGTCAAGAACCCGGAATGGTTTGATGTGATTGTCACCGATAATATGTTCGGAGATATTATTACCGACCTGGGGGCCATGATCCAGGGGGGGATGGGTATTGCCGCCGGCGGGAATATCAATCCCCAGGGGGTTTCCATGTTCGAGCCCATCGGCGGCTCGGCCCCCAAATATACCGGAAAAAATATCATCAATCCCCTGGCGGCCATCGGAGCCGCACAGATGATGTTAGCTCATCTGGGATTGGAACAAGCTGCCCAGCGGGTGGAAAAGGCCATTCGGGCGGTGGTTAAGAACAACATTAAGGACCTGACCGCCGGGAAAATGGGATTTACCACCCGGGAGGTCGGGGACCTAGTGGTTTCCTATTTATAAACGGTGTAAGGTATAAGGTATAAGGTGCAGGGAAAACCCTAAACCTGAAACCGTAAACCTTTAACCGTCATTTTGTTTTGAGGAAGGTGCCTAATGGAAAGATTATGGAATGTAGCGGTGGCCGGGGCCACCGGAGCCGTTGGAAATCAGATGATCCGTTGTCTGGAAGAAAGGGATTTCCCGGTAAAGAATATCAGATTCCTGGCTTCAGCCCGTTCTGTCGGAAAGACCCTCCCTTATAAAGGTAAACCGGTCGCGGTTGAAGAATTGAAGGAAGATTCATTTAACGATTTTGAAATAGCCTTATTTTCCGCCGGGGCTTCGACCAGTCTAAGGTTTGCCCCGCTGGCGGCCCGGGCCGGTTGCGTAGTGATCGATAATTCCAGCGCTTTCCGGATGGAGCCCAAGATCCCTCTGGTAGTGCCGGAATGCAATCCCCAGCGCATCGTCGCCGGCCCGGGGATTATTGCCAACCCGAATTGTTCGACCATCCAGATGGTGGTAGCCCTGAAGCCGATCCACGATCAGGTTCGGATCAAGCGGATCATCGTCTCCACCTACCAGGCCGTATCCGGGACCGGTCAAAAAGCGATTGTTGAACTGAGGAATCAGATTGCCGATCTGGCAGCGGGCAAAGAGCCGGAAATAAAGGTTTATCCTTATCAAATTGCCTATAACTGTCTGCCTCACATTGATGTCTTCCTGGAAAATGATTATACCAAGGAAGAGATGAAGATGGTCAACGAAACCCGCAAAATTCTGGAGGATGATACCATCCGGATTTCGGCCACCACCGTACGGGTGCCGGTTTTTTACGGACACTCGGAAGCGGTCTATATAGAAACCGAAAAAAAGATCACCCCCCAGGAAGTGAAGGACCTCCTGCGGACCGCCCCGGGTGTGGTGGTCATGGATGATGTGGCCAAAAAGGTTTACCCGACCGCTTTGGTGTCCGAAGGAAAAGATGAAGTCTTCGTCGGACGTATCCGGGAGGATATTTCCCATGAAAAAGGGATCGTCCTCTGGGTCGTGTCCGACAATATCCGGAAAGGGGCGGCAACCAACGCCGTTCAGATTGCGGAAATCTGGACAAAAAGATAAAGAAAGAAGGTGACGGGTGACGGCTTAAGAATGTTGAACTCGTAGAAAGTCGTCACCCCGGTGAAAACCGGGGTCCAGAGGTTTTTAATTAGTTTAAATTTCTGGATTCCGACTTTCGTCGGAATAACGAAAACGGACTGTGGTGATTTCTTTAAGTCCATTGAGAATGAAAAGGGAAAGGATTTTTTTCTTGTCACCCGTCACCCGTCTCTCGTCACTTTTTTTATGCGAATCATCGCCGGGCAATGCAAAGGGCACCATTTAGCTCCCCTGAAAGGCGGGAAGACCAGACCCACTCAAGACCGGGTCAGGGAATCGATATTCAACATTCTGGAGCCGTACGGGCCTTTTCTTAATGTGGCCGATCTGTTTGCCGGGAGCGGGGCCCTGGGTCTGGAGGCCTTGAGCCGTTGGGGCGGTAACGCCCTTTTTGTTGAATTTTCCAGACCGGCGGTCGATTGTCTTCGGGAAAATATACGCCGGTTGAAGATGGAAACAAAATCCCGCCTGATTCAACGGGACCTGAGTCGCGGTGTCCGGTTTTTATTAAACCGCCATGCCCCGCCTTTGGGGCGTGGCACCACCATACGGTTGGCTTTGCCAACCTCAAAAGGAGACATTCAGAGAATGTCGGGACATGAAAATAAAACTCGTTCGGTGACAAGCTCTATTCGCGAACTAAAAGACGCCGAACCGTTCGATTTGGTTTTTATAGATCCCCCCTATGGACAAGGGTGGTGCAATGTGATAGTTTCAGCCGTGTTGAGCCTTCCTCTGCTCCAAGAGAATGGGATTCTGGTTCTGGAACATGATTTAAAAGAACCGATACCCGAAAAAGTGGGAAATTGGGGAATAGGGGACCAACGGCGCTATGGACAAACCAGGGTCTCCTTTTACAAATTCAGGAAAGGGTGAAAAATCATATGAGTCGCGTGGCGATCTATCCGGGTTCTTTTGATCCCATCACCAACGGGCACCTCAGTTTGCTTCGCAGGGGCCTTCAGATATTCGATAAAATCGTTATAGCTATTGCCATCAACCCCAGTAAAAAACCGTTGTTCTCTTTGGAAGAACGGGTTGATATCCTCAAGGCCGTCTTGAAGGATTACTCCCGGATCGAAATCGATCATTTCCAGGGTCTGCTGGTGGACTATGTCCAGCGCCGGGAAACCAATATCGTTTTGCGGGGTTTGAGGGCCTTGTCGGATTTCGAGTATGAATTCCAGTATTCCTTGATCAATCGAAAATTGAACCAAAAAGTGGAGATGGTTTTTATGATGACCGATTATAAATGGTTTTATATCAGCTCGACCATTATCAAAGAAGCCGCCTCCCTGGGGGGAAATATCGACGGGCTGGTTCCGGAAGTCGTCAACCAGCGACTGAGAGAAAAATATGGGTTTCCTCCCAAAGCGCAGGTCAACAATCATTCGAAGATCGGGGATGGTTTAAAACCGCACGGTCGAAATTCCAGGAAAAAGGAAATCTGGGGGTAATTCTGATTCCTTTTCCTACTGGCGGGCGGCAGCGCATTGGCGCCTTCCTTCCCCCTGATTCCCGGGGGGAGGGAAGGATTGAAGGGGATGAACGCTTCAAATTGAATATTAGCAAAACAACTTTGCACACTAGACATTGCGGGTTCAATTCTCCCTTCTATTTTGATCAATGCCGTCCTGACATTCCCGGATGGAGGCCAAGGTTAGTTTTTTGTTGTTCCACCGGACAACCAGGAAAATCATCAAAATAATAATCAAAGCACCGGCCGTCATCACTACCGGGGTCAGTATCGTATTTGGGAGATTCTCATAAAGGCCCACCGCGCCGAATCCGATGAAAATCAGTGCAGCACCCCATTTTATGATCCTCTCCGGTATTTTTTTACCCATCACGATCCCCACGACAATCCCAAAGGCGTTAGAAACCATCATCCCCAGGGTGGTTCCCATCCAGACCGTAATAATGGCCTGGTATTCGACCGCCAGTGAAATAGTAGCTAACTGGGTTTTGTCCCCCATCTCGGCCATGAAAAAGGCTACGGTCACGGTCCAGAAGGGGCTGAACTGGTAGCGCTGATCCTCGCCGCTGAGTTTGTCCCCACGAATGGTCCAAAGTCCAAATAAAATAAAGGAAACCGCCGCCGCGATTTTTATGGCCTCCAAGGGGACGATCATGGTCAGATAGCTTCCGGCAGCGGCGGCCATGATATGGTTGGCGGCCGTAGCGACCAACACCCCCCACATGACGGTCTGCCACCGGAACCGACAGGCGAAGGCCATGGCCAGAAGTTGGGTTTTGTCTCCCATTTCGGCCAGCACGACAAAGATCAGGGAAGCAATAAAGGCTGTCATTAACCCCTTCCTCCTTTTCAAAAAAAAAGCGAGGGCTTCCGTATGACCTGGTGGTCACACAAAGCTCTCGCTTATTGGCTTTGAAACCAACGACAGGGCCAGGCTTTCGCCAGTGTGTTGACCCAGTCTTTGTAAGCTACTCCGCTTTAGTTGATAAGATCTTATTCTTTATCAGGAAAAGGTTATAAAACAAGGGAAGGAAAGAGTCAAGGATAAAAATGACGGTCATCCTCCCCGGCTCATTTTTTGATAAGGACTTCAAGACCTTTAACGCAGGCTTGGGCTACCGCAGAGTCTGCCTTTTCCTGCCCGGGCATTTTATCCCAGCCCCCGGTTTCAACGAATTCAGCTCTTCTATAGGAATCCAATTCACCTAACTCTTTAAGCTTGCCTTCATGTTCCGGTTGCTTCATAAACTGGGCGACACAGATCGCCGCCTGACTTGCCAAGACCGCTTCATCGGCTGTCTTTTGAGTAGAGCCCTTGGTTGACCAACCTCCCCAGGCAAAACCGATGATCATAACGATAATGGCGCCCAAAATCAGGCCCCAGACTCCATACTTAACCTTTCCTGCCGTTTCTGGTTTCATTGATTTCTCCCTTTTCGATAAAAGTGTCTAAATAATGAGCATTGGCTGCCGCCTTTTTTCCTTCAAGAAATAATATCCAACCGTCTAGGCCTGACCTCCTTCCCCATTTTGGACCAGGTGATAGATCGACCCCAGGTTTTCTGAACGGATTCCCGGAACATTAATCGACTGGTTGCATGGCATTGATTAACTCCTTAATTCCAACGGTTGCGATGCCGGACATGACATCCGCCATCGCGTAGGGAATGACCAGTTCGTTGTTGTGGATCATCGAACCGCAGCTATAAACGACATTGGGGACATACCCCTCGCGTTCTTCTTCATGCGGCGAGAGTAACGGTTCTTCCAGGCGGGCGATGATTTTTGACGGATTTTCAAGATCCAGTAGAATGGCGCTGATGCAATACTGGCGCATAGGCCCGACACCGTGGGTGAGTACCAGCCAGCCCTTACCGGTCTCCAGGGGGGAGCCGCAGTTGCCGATCTGAATAAATTCCCAGGGACGGGTTGGTTCCTGTATGATTTTAGACTCCTGCCAGAAATGGATATTGTCTGAGAACATGATGTGATTGTTTTCCCCATCCTGACGGGAAAGCATGACGTATTGGCCGTCAATTTTACGCGGGAAAAGAGCCATCCCTTTATTTTGAACGGCTTTTCCGTTGAGGGTTATTATATTAAATTTGAAAAATTCCTTGGTGGTAATCAGCTGGGGCAGAATGGTAAAATCATTATAGGCCGTATAGGTTGCGTAGTAGGTCACCTCACCATTGGTATCGATAAATTTCACGAAGCGGGCGTCTTCAATACCTCGGCATTCGTTTTTCGAAAGAGGGAAAATAACCCGTTCGGAAATTCGATGATTGGGATGGAAGCTTATTTCATAATTGGAATTGATCAGCCAGTACATAACCTCAAAGATTTTATTTTGGCTCGTAACCGGGAAAACCGGGGTTGCGCGAAGCGATTCAATTTTATTTTTTAATTCGTTATAGGTGAAAATTTCCGGCAACTGGCCAAGAAGATAAGCGGTTATCTCATTGCCGGCCCCCATTTCCAGAAGCTTCAGATCAAAGAGATGTCGGTCGTAAGCCGAATCCAAATGGACCTCCGGTGTTTCGACGTAGTCGCTGGTCGGGTTGAAGAGAACCCTGTTGTCCGAGTCAAGAACACCGCTGCGAAATACAATCGAGGAAAGATGACCTTCCCCGGTGGCCCGCAGGCTCATGATAAAGCGCAGGCTGCCCTGGTCCAGATGGGTTTGATCGGGATGAGGGACGATGGATGGATTAAAAAGGGCCGCCGATTCAATGGAGTACTCCATAGTAAAATAAGCCCCGATCAGAGCCCTTTTGTTCTCGCTAAGGACGGCTTCCCGAGGAAGGTAATCAATGACCTCATTCAGGTGACGCGCAAAAACATGTTTGATATCTTTGTGTCGATCGGAAAAATCTATCAATATTTGGGCGAGAATGTCTTCGGCTGTAGTCTCGGACAAATCCAAGATGCGTTGAATGATCTTAGGTATGCGATACTCTCCGTCCGGCAAATGAAGCCGGGTAATGACGCGTGAGGAGTCTCCTAAAATTTTATTTCTTTTTCGTTTGACGATTAAATGGGATAGATGTTTTTGGATCATTAAAAGAACTCCTTGATGGGGGTAGATTCTTACAAAGTATCATCTAAGAATTTATCTCTCAAGTAAATACCGTTACGGGTTACTGGTTGCTCGTTTCTTGTTAAAACCAGGAACAAGCAACGAGCAACCAGTATATTCTTCATCTTGGTTACAGCGCCGCCCTGGACTGGGTGAGACATAACCGGACCAGGTCATCAATCACGGCCGTGCCGGCGCACAGGACGGTATCAGCGCCGCCCCAGTATATTTTTAGGGTCCCGTCCTTTTCCGGGACGGCGCCGCAGGTAAAAACAACATTGGGGACATAACCGCTCACTTCCCAGGGATCTTCGGGTTGCAGTATCCACTGATCGGAAACGCCGATGATTTTTCCCGGATCATCAAGGTCATGCAGAGCCACGCCCAGGCGATACACCGCACCGCCCATCGTCTTAAAGACTCCATGGTAAATATGCAGCCAGCCTCGGTCGGTTTTGAAGGGCGGTGCGCCGGGCCCGATTTTCATTTCATCCCAGTGATAGGGAACCGGCTTCATAATCACCTCTGAATCACCCCAGTGCACCAGGTCCGGGGAATAGGAAATCCAGATCGACCAGGGTGAAATTTCGGAATGCGGTCGGTCCAGACGAGCGTATCGTCCTTGGAATTTCACCGGGAAAATAACTACATTGCGAAGGTCGGCCTGGGTGATCAGGGCGACGCGCTCAATGCTTTCAAAATCTTTGGTCCGGGCCAGACCGATGCGCACCCCGTGCCGGGAGTAGGCACTGTAGGTGAGAAAATATTCGTTCTCGATTGGATTGATTCGGAGGTCCTCGATTCCGAACTCCTCATAATCCGCAAAAATGGTGCCCGTGGCCGGGGCGAGAAAGGGTTCGGGGTGGACTATAAAGGAAAACCCATCCTCACTGTCGGCCCGGCCGATAATAGAGCGCCCGTTGTGCAAATGGGACCTGAACAGCATAATATAGCGGCCGTCGTGTTTGACCATACCGGCATTATGGACCGTGGCCACAGGGTAGGGGACATCCTCTTTGGTGAGAATGGGATTTTTTTTATAGCGCTTGATAAAGGGAGCTTGGGCCTTCATGGTCTATTTCAGGATTCCTCTCTTTTCCAGAATGGTTTTATAAACCTGAATATATTCCTCCACCATACGATCGACGGTGAAGTGCTGTTCAACACAACGGCGACAGCAGGCGCGATCAATATCTTTTATCCGGGCCACCGCGTTTATGGCCTCCTCCACGGTTGAAACGAGAAAACCGTTTTTGCCGTCTTCGATCAATTCCCGCATGCTGCCCCGGTCAAAAGCAATTACCGGGGTACCGCAGGCCAAGGACTCGACCACCGACAGTCCGAAAGGCTCATCGAAATTGATGGGATGGAGTAGGGCGTAAGCCTGCTTAAGCAGCAGGTTTCGCTGAACCGGCCCGACGCTGCCGACATAAACGGCGCCCTGCCCGTCCAAATGCGGTTCGACCTTTTGGTGATAATACGCTTCATCCTGAATGATTCCGGCCATGATCAGCTTTTTATGGCAGGCCCTGGCGATTTCCAGGGCCTCTCCGGCTCCTTTATCAGGGTGAAGGCGGCCGAAAAAAAGAAGATAATCTTCCGGTTCAGGTTGAAAATCAAACTGTTTCATATTGATGCCGTGATGGATGGTTTTGATATAGTCAAGATCCGGAGACCGGTCGGCATCGCTGATGGAAACATAAAATACTTTATGGTTATATTTTTTATAAACAGGCAAAATCCCGGGTGATGAAAAGCCGTGAATAGTGGTAACGAAGGGGGTGGTGACCAGGCCGCTATAGGTCAAGGGCAAAAAATCAAAATGATTATGAATAATATCAAAATCATCCGCCTGCTCAAAGAGTTCCGAGATATGCAGGCACTCCCAGACTTTGGGCAGAAGGGAGGGATCTTCTTCATAGCCCCGGGGGCAGACGGCCTGCAGCTTGCCACTTGTTTTCGAATCACCGGTGGCAAAGAGGGTAACCTCATAACCACGGGAGACCAGCCCCTCGGTTAAAAGGGAGACCACGCTTTCCCAGGGGCCGTAGTGCCGTGGGGGCGTGCGCCAGGCAATCGGTGACAGTATCCCAATGCGCATAGAGAGTCCTTTAGCTAACCGTTTGGCTGAAGGGTGTTCTCAGCCAGGCGCAGTTCCAATAAGGTCTGAAGAAAGGCGAGGGTCGATTCCGCGCCTTGATTTTCATTGGGGCGGTCGGGATGGAGGCCGTCCCGGCAACCTCCCGTGGTCGGGTCATAAACGGGCAGGTTCAAGTCGTTGCGCCCGAGAAACCAGTCGAAGGCCCGGCGGGCCTCCTTGTGCCAGCGTTCGTCCCCGGTACTCCGAAAGGCTTCGAGGCAGGCCGAGGCCATGGTTTGCGCCTCGACCGGTTGTTGATCGAACCGGGCCCGTTCACCGCCGCGCTGATAAAAGCCATTGGATCCGATGGGGACAAAATGCCCCCCAGCCGCGTCAGCCCGCTGCAAGTCGGCCAGCCACTGGAGCGACTCCAATCCGGCCTCAGTCATGGTATTATTTGGGATCCACTGGCCGGACATGAGCAGGGCCTGTGGCAGCACGGCGTTGCAATAGGTCAACCCGGCCTCATTCCAGCACCATTCATCGGAACGGCAGTTTTTATAGGAAGTGAGCAATCGACCGGCCAATTCATCGCGAACCTGGTTAGCCCTGCGGTCCCCTTCAAAACGCCTGAGATACTCATGGATACCAATGAGGGCGAAGGCCCAGGCCCGGGGGCTGGTGGTCTTGAGAATAGCCGGCAAGGCTTGCTCAAATACCCAGCCGGCCATACTCTGGAGGGCCGGCGTGTTGGAGCGACCCAGGACGGTGCCCAAGGACCACAAGGTGCGGCCATGGCTGTCGTCGGAGCCGCTTTTTTCCAACCAATTACGCTGGTAATCCATAAAATTCCGAAATCGCCCGGTCTCCGTATTGAAGGCATAGCCGATGAAAGCGAGATAACGGGAAGCCAGTTTGAAGGCCTCGCCGTTGCCCAGTTCCTCCAAAAGAGTGCTGACGATCAGGGCCCGGGCGTTGTCGTCGATACTGTAACCCTCCCGATAGTTGGGTATCGTGAAAGTTGCGTGTTGCAACATGCCGGTGTCGTCCGTCATGAGGTATAAATGATCGAGTTTGAGAGGGGGAAGTTCACCAGGACGTTTATCGAGCGGTTTGACGGCGAAGCCCAACGGGGTGAAATGACGGCGTTCGTCCCTGGCTCGTTTAAAACTCTCCATGTAGCTTCGGGCCACGATAGGCCAGACCATCGCCCGCCCGAACAGATAAGCCCGTTTGCGCATGGCGTGGCGTTTAGGTTCGTGGTCCAACAGGTCAATCACTTTCTCAGCCAGGGCCGCCGGATCGTGAAACGGGACTAAGGTCCCCCGTTTTTCGGCCAGCAGCTCTTCGGCATACCAGTAGGGCGTCGAAATCACGGCCTTGCCCGCTCCCAGGGTGTAGGCCAGGGTACCCGAGGTGATCTGGGCCTCGTTGAGATAAGGGGTGATGTAAATGTCCGCCGCGCCGATAAACTCAACCAGTTCTTCCAAGCTGACAAAGCGGTTATAAAAGATAACCTGACCCTCCACCCCTTTCTCCTGGGCCAGCCATTGCAGGGACAGCCGGTAGGATTCGCCTTCGTTTCGTACGACATGGGGATGGGTGGCACCCAGGATGATATAGACCACATTCGGATGGCGGGCCAAAATAGCGGGCAGAGCGGCAATAACCGTTTCGATCCCTTTATTCGCGGAGAGCAAACCAAAACTGAGCAAGACGGTTTTCCCTTCAACGCCAAAAAGGTCTTTGTGGAAGCTGGGGTCCATAAAGGGCACATCAGGGATGCCATGGGGGATAAAATCAATTTTCTCCGGCGGGACCCCATAGATCTTTTTTAAGAATTCCCGGCCGCGCTCACTCATAACTACCAACCGATCGGACAGGGCCGAGACTTCTTCCAACACCCGTTGCTGATCGGGGTCGGGATCATGCAGAATGGTATGGAAAGTGGTAACGATCGGCATGCGCAATTCTCGAAGAAGGGCCAGGATGTGACTGCCGGCCCGTCCGCCGAAAATGCCATATTCGTGCTGCAAACAGATGAGGTCCACGCTGTTGATATTCAGGAAGTCGGCGGCGCGGCGGTAGGAATCAATATCCTTCTCGGCCAGTTCAAAGCGAACGCGGGCCGGGTAGGGGTAACCGGCCTCTGTATCGTTGACGGGCAGGGCAATGCAGGTCGTGCCTTGGTATTCGGAGGCAATGGCCTCACATAAATCGGTGGTAAAGGTGGCGATCCCGCACTGGCGCGGCAGGTAGTTGCCGATGAATCCGATACGGTTGATGTTTGAATGGGTCGAGCCGTTTTCCATGACCAATATTTCCTTTATGAATGATTGACGGGGCTGACCCGCGGCCATAAGTCTACAATCGTTTTCGGCCCTGAAAAACTTGGATCAATATTACGACGATGGCGATGACCAGCAGGATATGAACGACCCCGCCCATCGTGTAACCGCTGATTAACCCCAGAAGCCACAAAATTAAGAGGATCACAAATATGGTCCAAAGCATTGATGCCTCCTTTCCAGCAACCTAAGTGCCTATCTTTTATAAGGGGTCAATGGGCCAAGCATTACTTCTTTTTCTTGAAAGGACTTTTGATAACAACCTTTATGCCGCCGATGGTGCCGGTAACTGCTTTCCGAATGGCCGCACCGGTTTCACCGCCAATTTTCTGAGCTGCCTCAATGGCCCCTGTTGCTGCTGCCGAAGCTGCCTCTTCTGCTGATACGCCGATCTCTTTCGCTGCCTCAATAGCCCCCAGCACGGCATTTTTGGCTACGGAAGCCACGTCCCCGCCAAATTCCGAAGCCCCCAGCACCAGCCCTTTAGAGGTGTCCACCCTGTGCTGCTTCTGCCGCAGCTTCTTCCGCTGATCCGGCAATATCCCTCGTCCCCTTTATGGCTCCGACAACAACACTCTTGGTTACGGAGGCGATGTCACCACCAATCTTTGAGGTCCCTTTTACCGCCCCTCGGACAGTTTCCCTGATGACGGCGGTGGAAAAAGAACCTGCCTCATGAACTCCCCTGATGATACCGACTATCGAATTCCTGGTAACGGTTGTCAAATCCGCTCCAACCTCTCCGGCAGCTTTAATGGCCCCCGTCATGGTTCCGGCTACAACGGAGGTTATTCCCGTTCCGACGTCTTTCACTCCTTCCAGGGCTTTTGTTACCGTGGCACTCACCACATCGACTATTCCCACTGCAGCTTCCCTGGATTCCTTTAAAACCCCGACGACGCTATTTTTTATCGTCTCTCCAATATTTTTTACCATGGGACCGTCTCCTTTTTCATCTGTCCTTAATTTATTAAATCAACCCTAACGTCCCGCACTGCCCTATGGCCTTGACTGACCGGTTTTTCCCTCCTCTATGGCGGTCTGCCCCAATCGGATAGCCAGAATACCCACAACTAATCCGGTTATAGCCGCCATTCCCAGGACCATCCAGGTATTGGCCCGAACGTAGTCCTTCGTAGCTTTGGCGGCCGATCGGGTCCTGGCAGCTACCGCTTCTTCCTCCTCGGTGAGCCAGTCATTGGCGGCTTTTAGCGATTTCTTCGCCTTGCTTTGCACTGCACTAATCCATTCCCTGGTCTGATCCGAAGCGGCCTTTTTCAGTAATCCTTCCGCATCGTTGACCACGGTCTTAAGATCCTCCATTAGTTTTTTCATGGTGATTTGTTCGACCTCACCCATTGTTTCCGTTTCCGGCCTGGTCATACTCATACGACAACTCCTTCCATTATAAATATAAAAATGCTGATTATTTTCCCGATTAATCACCTAAGTCAGCCGGAAAGGTCTTTTCCGGATGAGAACTATTTATTTCCATCCTTCCCCTTTTCCCTCCCGGATCAGGTCGATCCCGAAGTTTAATCCAAATGTTTTTCGGAAATGGAATCCATAAATCGAATAGGTTATGGCCAGGGGCAAAAGCTGCGGCCGTTTGAATAAAGACCAAAAAAGAAGTTTCCAGTAATAAACCCGGCCATTATCCTTTATTCCCAATAATACAAAGGTCTTGAATGGGGCGATCAGATACAAAAAATGCCAGCGGAGGTACCCGATATGGAAGTGTATTTTTTTCTTTTCCGGAGGCCGATAGTCCTTTAAATATCCCTTCACCCGCTCATAGTAGGATCGGGGAGAATAGACTCCGTGAACTATTTTTCTGTATCCCTCGGCCAGTCTTTCGTAACCCATTTTGGGGATGATATTGGTTGAAAAATCGGTATTGTCGCCGCTGACCTCTTTCAACAACCGGCCTTCTTTTTGAAGCCGCTCGTAAAGTCGGCTACCAAGCGGGGCATTAAGCATACCGACCATAGCCGTAATAATTTTACTTTTTTGAATGAACTCGATCTGCCGTTCAAATATTTCAGGAGAATCATTGTCAAATCCGACGATGAAGCCTCCGCGCACGTTTAAACCGGAACTTTGAATTTTTTCCACACTGCTGATGAGATCACGATTTCTGTTCTGAGATTTGTGGCATTCCTTTAATGCCTGATCGTCCGGGGTCTCAATGCCGACAAAAACGTTATCAAAGCCGGTCCGGGTCATCAGTCTTATCAATTCGTCATCATCAGCCAGATCTATGGACACTTCCGTAGCAAAATTAAAAGGGTACCTCCTTTTTTTCATCCAGTCGTTCATGGCCGGCAAGACCTCTTCCTTAAGTTTTTTCTTATTACCTATGAAATTATCATCCACAAAGAAGACGCCGCCCCTCCAGCCCAGCGAGTAGAGCGTCTCTAATTCATCCAGTACCTGACTTACGCTTTTGGTTCGGGCCCGGTGACCGAAAAGGGTGGTGATATCACAAAATTCACAACTGAAGGGACAGCCCCGGGAATATTGTATATTCATGGCCACATATCTTTTCATCTCAAGCAGTTTCCAGAGAGGAATCGGGGTATTTTCTAAATTCGGAAATGATTTGGAGGTATAAAGATGTTCGGCTTGGCCATTTCCCCAATCCTTTAAAAAAAGTGGGAGGGTTGTCTCGGCTTCATTGAGCACCAAATGATCCACATCCGAAAAATCTTCCCAGGCGGCGGTAAAAAGGGGTCCACCGGCTACAATTTTAACGCCTGCTTTCTTACACCTGGAAATAACCTCTCGGGCTGATTTTTTTTGAACCGTCATGGCACTGATAAAAACATAATCGGCCCACTGAAGGTCCTGGTCCTTTAAATCAGACACGTTCATATCGACCAGCCTTTTTTCCCATTCTTCAGGAAGCATGGCGGCCACCGTGAGCAAGCCCAGCGGCGGATGAACGGCCCTTTTCGATATGAAGGACAGGGCATGCTTGAAACTCCAGAAGGTATCCGGGTACTTCGGGTAGACCATAAGCACTTTCATTGTTTTTTCCTTTGATTGCTAGGAATGGATTTTCCCCAAGGGGATTTATGTCGGTGACTAGCCTCCAGTTCCGGGTTTGGATTCGGACAACATTTTTCTTAGCTCTTCTCCCTGGACGATTTCCTGCTGTGAAAGGAGGTGGGCCAAATCATCGAGGACCTTCCGCCGCTCCAAGAGGATACCTTGCACCCTTTGATGGGCTTCCTCGATGACCCGGGCGACTTCTTCATCTATCTGACCGGCTTTTTCTTCACTGTAGGTTTTACTTTGGGAAAAACCTTCCGGGAGGAACATCGACTGACGAGGCCGCTCGTAGGTCACCAGCCCCAGGCGATCGCTCATGCCATATTCGGCGACCATGGACCGGGCAATGTCCGTGGCCCGCTGCAAGTCGTTTTGGGCCCCGGTGGAGATTTCTTTGAAAACCAGCTCTTCCGCCACCCGGCCGCCTAAAAAAACGGCCAGCCGGTCCAATAACTCCGAGCGGGTCATTAAATAACGATCCTCGGTGGGTTGTTGCTGGGTATATCCAAGGGCGGCGATCCCTCGCGGAATAATGGAGATTTTGTGCACCGGATCGGCATGTTCTACCGATTCGGCCACAATGGCATGTCCGGACTCATGAAAGGCGACGATTTCTTTCTCCTGCGGATTCATAACCCGGGTTTTTTTCTGCAGGCCTCCGACCACCCGGTCGATGGCCTCGTCAAGATCCGCCAATTCGACCATTTCTTTGCTTTTCCGGGCGGCCAACAGGGCGGCCTCATTGATCAGGTTGGCCAGATCCGCCCCTACAAAACCCGGCGTACGACCGGCGATCTTACGGAGATCGACATCGGGACCTAATCGGACATTCTGGGAATGGATTTTCAGGATGGCCTCCCGTCCGTTGATATCCGGACGATCCACCAGTACCTGCCGATCAAAACGTCCCGGGCGTAACAAGGCCGGATCCAGGATTTCCGGCCGGTTGGTGGCGGCCATGATGATAACCCCTTTATTGGTTTCGAATCCATCCATCTCCACCAGGAGCTGGTTGAGCGTTTGTTCCTGTTCGTCATGCCCACCCATGACATTGACTCCCCGGGCCTTTCCTAAGGCGTCCAGTTCATCGATGAAGATGATGCAGGGGGCCTGGGCAGCGGCCTGAGAAAAAAGATCGCGCACCCGTGCGGCCCCTACGCCGACGAACATCTCCACAAACTCGGATCCGCTGATGCTGAAGAAAGGGACTTTGGCCTCGCCGGCCACCGCTCTGGCCAGAAGGGTCTTACCGGTCCCCGGCGGGCCGACCAGAAGTACCCCTTTGGGAATCCTTCCTCCCAGCTTCTGGAATTTATCCGGGGTGCTCAAAAATTCCACGACCTCCTGAAGCTCTTCCTTGGCTTCATCGATACCGGCCACATCGGCGAAGGTGACCTTGGTTTCGCTCTGGGCAAAAAGTTTGGCTTTGCTCTTGCTGAAAGACATGACTCCCATCCCCGGCCCCATCTTTTTCATGGCGAAGCGCCAGATCAGGAAAAAAATACCGATTGGAATGATCCAGGAAAGAAGGCCGCTCAGAAATTTACTCTCATATTGTCCGGAGTAATTGACCTTTTGCGCGTCCAGATCCTTCACCAGTTCGGGATCATTTACCCGAATCGTGGTAAATTCCTGCCCCGGCTTTTTTTCTTTGCCTTTGAGAGTTCCGCTGATTTTTTCCGGGGCGATAGTCAATTTAACCACATTTCCTTCAGCCAGGTATTGTTTGAACCGGCTGTAAGGAATGGTCTCCACTTTTCGAGAGAGAAAGTATTGTTGAACGAAGGTAAATAACAGGAAGACGATCAGGAAATACCAGATGCTGAAATGCGCCTTGGGGGGCAAGGCGTTCTTCTTTTTCTGGGGGTCCTGGGGGTTGAAGAGAGAACGAAACTTGTCCTTTACATATTCCAGGCGTTCTTTTATTTCATTGGATGGCATTGTTTCCCTTCATACTTTGAAAATAAACCTTGGCATGAGCGGCCGATTTTTTCTGTCAGAGATGCTCGATTAATTTCAGGTAAGATAGATCTGCTTTTAAGAAGTTCGTGAAAAAAATTATTGAAAAAGACTTGGCCAAAAAGCTCAAAGCAGCCCTCCGGGTGAAAAGTAATCCGGTAATCCTTCCTGGCGGCCGAAATTAGTCCGCCATATCCTTAGGCCCATTATACTTGCGGGACCCCGACTTTGTTTGAACTTTCCTTTTCCCCTGCAGATGGATCCTTTTCGTATTTCAATTTAAGCAATTTTTCTTTTAAATTTTCTCTAATCCTGCCGGGTGGGACACGGAGTGGAACATCATTTCATAAGGCTCCTGAAGAAGGTTCATCGCCCCCCGGAGTACCCTGAAATGCTCCGATTTTAAATGGGTCAGAAGGTGCTCACGGGTATCCCATTCTTCAAGAAGGCAGAGTTCGTTTTCCCTTTCAATACTCTGATAAAAATCGCAGCGGTTGCATCCCCTCTCAATCCTTATAGAACCGCTCAATAAAGCGATGGTTTGAGACAGCTCCAGCTGCTTCTCAGGAAAAACCCTCATGCGTATGACAACCAGAATCATAAGCAAAGATTAATGCAAAGTGATTGCCAAAGATCCGCAAGAAAAATAAATTTGGAATCAGGTCTGATATCGAAGGGTTTGATTAATCGGGAAGAATAGTGAAGGAGGTTGAAAGATTAGGTTTGGCCACCATATTTAGTGGAACCTCCATATATTGAGGGAGATCTTTGAGGGTAACCCAACAACTTGGCGGGCGTCTGAAACCGGGTACCGCCCCGAAGAGGCGGGAATGAACCCTGCCGGACACGGTCTCCACCATCTTTATGATCTTTTATTTTATCTGGCTGAACGCAAGATCGATTATCCTTCACCGGATAAAAAAATAGAAGACCGGGGACTGAAGAAATTTATTTCTTGACCTTAATTATTTAGCATGCTAATATTACACCAACTAAATAAATATCATCTAAAGGAGGACTCCCCGATGAAGGATTTTTTAGAAAAAATTAAAGAATTCACCACCCGAAACGATATTCCGGTTTTAGGGATCGGCAGGGCCTCCCACCTTGAAAACAGCGCCCCCCAGGGTTATAGACCTTCTGATCTCCTTCCGGCGGCAAAAAGCCTGCTTTGCCTGGGAATCCCGGTTCCCAAAGGAATATTTAAGTGCGGGGCAAGGGCCAATGAGACTTATTGGAGGGCGGCTAATACCTACTACCGGAATATCGATGCGACGCTGATGCAGCTTGCACGGATTATAGAGGAAACAGGCGAGACGGCCATTCCCGTCTATGGGTGATTTCCCTATGAAGTCAGAGGTCGGGGCGACTTCTGGGGATATCTGTCATTGGTGGCCATGGCCGAATCAGTCGGGATCGGGAAGACCGGCAAGAACGGATTGTTATTCAATTCCCGATATGGGCCGAGGTTGATTCTGGGCGGTCTGGTGACATCAGCCGCATTACCGGAAATA
Source organism: Deltaproteobacteria bacterium (assembly GCA_016208255.1). Lineage (GTDB taxonomy): Bacteria > Desulfobacterota > RBG-13-43-22 > RBG-13-43-22 > RBG-13-43-22 > RBG-13-43-22. Next base: position 50,931 of record JACQYK010000085.1, read on the forward strand.
ACCTGGCCTGATCAAAAAGAGATCGGCTGCCCGGAAGGGTGCTTCATCTGCCAGGAGAACTGCCCGGTCAGGGCCATTGATAAAATCGGGAAGGTGAACCGACTGGCCTGTGCCAAGTATTCGCAGAAAACTCCCCTCTTTTCTTACCTCATGAAGACGAAGACTTTTGATCCCGCAGACGTGCCGATGCTCAATCACGTAACAGGCGTGGATGATCATGCCATGTATACCTGTATCAAATGTGTCTCCACCTGTCCTTATACTGCCTAAGTGAGGTTTATAATTTGAAAAATTGTAACACTTTAGCTTTATGAAAAAAGAATTATCAGAAGGTTTAAGCGGTTCCCAAAAGGGAACCTTTGTTGATGTCGGCCAGCGCCGACCGAACGGATGTACATGTTTTTGCTCAGGCTCCGGAAGACCCTGAGCAACTTCAATCCGCTTCCAGCGGAAGCTGATGACCCTGTCCGTCAGGTGATTCGGTTTGTGCCTTTCTTCCGGAAAGGCACAAAAATCATTTGAATTTCAAAAAGCTAAACAGATACGAAAAATTTTATAATGGGAAAAATTTGGGAGGACCAAGTAAATGAAAAACGATGACCGAGTGATCTATCTCGTTTTCATGGCTCAACAAAAGCTGAGGACCTATATCACCAATGTACTTCTGGCTGAAGGTATCAAGGTAACCCTGGGGCAGGCGGGTATCCTCTTTTTATTACAGCAACATGACGGACAAACCATGACCGAGTTAAGTAAGGCCCTGGCGGTGGAAAACCCCACGCTTACCGGCCTCATCGACCGTCTCGAAAGGTCGGCCTTTGTTAGGCGTCAAGCAGGTTTGGAGGATAGGCGTTCGTTTAAAATTTACCTCACCCCTGATGGGATTAACGAATGTGAAATCGTAAAACCTATTATTCAGCGAATCAACAATGAGATTAAATCCGGATTTTCCAAAGAAGAAATTGAAGTGTTCAAGAATGTTTTGCAAGGCTTTTTTAAAAAATTTGATAAACGGAAGGTTGGAAAAACTGCAGCGCCACTTCCAATATATCAAGCCGGTTCCGTACATCGATTATGTGGCGGCTGATTTTCCTCGGTTGACTATTATTATGATTCCTCCCGTTTGGCCCTGGATCGATGAACAGATATTGCAATCAGTTGGTTTAGAAATTCAGGGGTAGAGATTACTCTGCTTAGCATTCACTGGGCCTTTCTTACTTATCAAATGGTTATTGCAGTCCCAGGGTCTCTTTCCACTTTTGGGGGAGCAGGATCTTCAAGTTTATCTGGAACCGTAGAATTTGATTCCAGGGATAAGGAAATTCTTATCACAAAATCAAACTTTGAGAGTAGCCGAACAGCTTAATCCGACTTTTTCATCTCAGGACGGATTATCCCGAGCTTATGCATCCTGGCCCTCAAGGTACTCGGGTGCAGGCCCAGGATGGCCGCGGCCCCTTCCTTTCCCTCGATGCGCCAGCGGGTTTCTGAAAGGGTCTTTAGGATTTGGTTTCGCTCCGTCTCTTCCAGGGTTCTGACGACGGAGGAAAGAGGGGGGGATGAAATTTCCAGTTTGTCGGCCAATTGTAAGACTGGTCCGGGGCACAAAATTACAGCCCGTTCAATGATACTTTCCAATTCCCGGATATTTCCGGGCCAGGGGTAATCCTGGAGGGCCTTCATCGTTTCCTTCTGGATGGAGGTGATCTCTTTCCCTAATTTCCGGGCATAACGCTCCGTGAAGGCCTGGACCAGAAGCGGTATGTCTTCTTTTCGCTGCCTTAGAGGAGGTACCGTGATGGGAAAGACGTTGAGCCGATAGTAAAGGTCCTGCCGGAACCGGCCTTTTTGAACCTCTTCCGCAAGGTTTCGATTGGTCGTGGCCACAAGGCGCACATCGACCTTGATGGTCTGTGACGAGCCCAGACGCTCAAACTCGTTATACTGGATCACCCGGAGCAGTTTGGCCTGTAACTCCAGCGGCAGTTCCCCTATCTCGTCCAGGCAAAGGGTGGAGCCATGGGCTATCTCGAACCGGCCCACCTGACGGGTATCGGCCCCGGTAAAGGCCCCCTTCTCCCGGCCGAATAATTCGCTCTCGATTAAATTGGCCGGCAGGGCGGCACAATTGACGATGATCAACGGCCGATCCCGGCGGGGGCTCAGGTTGTGGATGGCGGCGGCGATCAATTCCTTCCCCGTACCGGTCTCTCCCAGAATGAGAACCGTAGTGTCCTGAGGGGCCACCTGTTCTACTCGATAGAGAACATACTTGAGACCATCGCTTTGTCCGAGAATATGGTCGAATCCATGCCTCATTTTGTTCTCTTGACGGAAATAAATATTCTCGGCTTCCAGTTGGTCTTTCAAGACCTTGATTTCGGAAAGGGCCTTACGGAGGGATTCTTCGGCCAGTTGACGTTCTTTTATCTCCTGTCCCAGTTGCTCGTTCGCTCTTCGAAGTTCGAAGGTCCGTTCCTCCACCCTTCGTTCCAGTTCGTTGTGTGCCTTTTGTAAGGCCTCGGCCAGAAGTTTCCGTTCGGTGATGTCGCGGATATTACACTGGATCACCCTCTGGTGATTAACCAGATAGACATTGCTGACAAATTCCACAGCAATGGATCGTCCATCTATTGTTTCAAGGGGTAAATCCTCGAAGCGGACATATCCTTTGCTCTGTAAATCCAAAAAGGTGGGTTTTGAGGCATCCATATCTTTAAAGGGACCAATTTCCCAGAGTTTTTTGCCTAAAAAATCCTCATAAGAATAACCCAACATTTCTATCAAAAAGGGATTGACATCCGTTATTTGCCCGGTCTCGGCATCGAGGATTAAAATGCCGTCCCGGGCCGTTTCGAAGAGACGCCGATAACGCGTTTCAGAAATCTTTAGCCTCTCTTCCGTTTGTTTTTGGTTGGCCAGGTCCTGAATTCGGCGCTTCGCAGCCTTCAGCTTCTTCCGAAGCCCTTCCATCTCCCGAAGAAGTTCCTGCTTGGTTTTGGCGATTTCTTTCAACAATGTTGTCTTTCTGACCGTTCACAATTTTTGGGGTATGGATAGGATATAAATTTTAAAGAAGAATAACCGATTGTCAATAGAAAAGGTCCTTATCTTTGGCCTCTTTTTTTATCGGCCTAACCGAAACATTAACCTTGTTGAAGGTCATTTATCGATTGCCACGGGAGGCTTTCTGCCGACCCTTTGCCAAAGCCCCCATCCGGGGGCCGGGGTGAGGGCCGGCAATCGATAACCGTGGCCACTTTAGTGCGAAAATAGGATCCTAGCCTTCCCTCGCCCAGTCCTATTTTCATGTCCAGGCTTCCGATCGATCGGCCTTGGCCGATCTCAGGGGGAGACTCCCAAAGGGAGTCGGACAGGAAGCCTCCTATAAGGTCGACCCCAGCCTCCTTGGGAGGCTTTTTTTTAGGTCGGCGAAGCCGACCGAGTCGACCGGATCGAGGTGCCACGCCACCAAAAGCGTGGCATGACGGTTTATTTCGGGTTTCCCTGATCGTCAGGCCTGCAACTTCCGCCCGATGGTCATGATCTCCGCTTCCTTGGTCCCTTCGTAAATCTCCAGAATCTTGGCGTCGCGATACCACTTTTGAACGGGATATTCCTCAATGTAACCATAACCGCCATGGAGTTCCACCGCGTAATTGGCGCAGAGGACAGCGGTCTGGCCGCTGAAAAATTTGGCCATGGCCGATAAATGATAATCCGGGCGGCCCACATCGGCCAACCAGGCGGCTCGGTAAACCAGACCTCTCAGGGCTTCGATCATGATGGCCATTTCCGTCAATTTTTTCTGAGTCAGCTGGAAGGTCCCCAGGGGAGCCCCGAAAACCGTTCTTTCCTTAACATACCGGATGCTGGCTTCCAGACAGGCCTCGCTGAGTCCCAGACCCTGAGCGGCGACCATAATCCGTGTGGTGTCAAAGAAGTGCATCAGCTCCATAAAACCCCGCCCTTCCCGACCCACCAGGTTGCTTTGGGAAACCCGGACTTCTTCAAAGGCGATCTCAGCCGTATCACTGGAGCGAATCCCCATTTTCCCTTTGATCTTATTGCGGCTGATTCCCCTGGCATCGGCGGGAACAATGATCAGGCTGAAGCTGTTGTGTTTCTTTTCCTCCGGATTGGTAATGCATTGGGCCACCATGAAATCACAAACGGAGCCGTTGGTGATGAACATTTTGTTGCCGTTGATGACATAATCCCCGCCGTCCTTTACCGCGCGGGTCTTATACCCGGCCACATCGGTGCCGGCGTTGGGCTCGGTATAAGCCCCGGCGGAAACTTTTTCTCCGGAGCAAACCTGGGGCAGGTAGGTTTTCTTCTGTTCTTCGCTTCCATACTGAAGGATAGATTCGCAGCCAAAACTGGAGGCTATAATATTCAGTCCTATGCCCATGTCGATTTTGGAGAATTCCTCGGTGATCAGACAGTTCCCAAAGAAACCGACTCCGGCCCCGCCATATTCTTCCGGGATCCAGGATCCGGTCAGGCCGTTTTCCCCGGCCTTTTTCCGGATCTCGGGAGTGTACTTTTCCTGTTCGTCGCATTCCTGGGAGACGGGTTTAAATTCGTTAAGGGCAAATTTGTAGGCCATCTCTTTCAACATCTTCTGTTCGTCAGTCAGATCAAAATCCATTTTATTCCTCCTTTCATGACGGAACCTCCATTGGACAGAAAGTTCCCGTTCTTTAAAAAATCATAACACTTTAATCAAATGAAAAAGTAATTGTCTGACAGGATAAACAGGATGTTAAGATATTTTGCTCAGGCTCCGGAAGACCCTGAGCAACCCCCATCCGCTCCTGGCGGAAACTACTGCTTTTATAAAAGGAATGATTCGGTTTGTGCCTTTCCCTGCCTGCCCGCAGGTGGAAAGGCATAAAATCAAGAAATCCTGTAAATCCTGTCAAAAATAGCCTTTGAATTTTAATAATCTATATCGATACACAAAAATCTATTTCCCGAGTTTCAATACCCTGGCCGCGTTATCAAACATCCATTTCCGGTAAATGGTTTCGTTTTTGGTCAGGTCTCTGGTTTCCTCGATGATGGTTTTTAGGGGCAAGCCCTGGGTTCCCCAGCCGCTGGCAAAAATAATTTGATCCTGAAGGCCTTTATTCCCGCTTTCGATCAGTTCCGCATAGCCGCTTCCGGGATTCTTGACATTTTTCGGCCTCTGACAGGAAAGATCGATGCAGATGTTCCTGTGCCTTCTGGCTACGGCCAACAGCTCCGCTATCCAGGGCCAGCCTCCGAGGCCGGCCACAATAGTCAGTTCAGGGAAATCGCAGGCGATCTCATCCAGGTAGGCCGGACGGCACAGGTCCAAAGGACGATCCGTATACAGGTGCAGCGCCGTGGTGATACGAGCCGGTATATCCAACTCGACGCATTTGGCGTAAAAGGGGTAGTATTTTTTATGGTTGGAAGGAAGATTTTCCCGGAAACCGGAAACCACCAGTCCTCTAAAACCCATCTCTTTAACGGTCTGTTCAAAACGCTTGACATTGGGCATCCCCTGATGGGGGCTGCTTCTGAAAAAAGGGAAAAGTCGACCGGGGTATTCCCGAGTGATGGCCGCCGTATCTTCAACCGAGGCCCACATGCCGGTGGTGCCGATACAGGCCTGGGTGACACCGGCGTCATCCAGCATGGCGATGAACTCCTGGTGGGTCATGGTTCTTTCCAGATATTTTTCAGCCACCATGACGGCGACTTCGATATATCCCCTGTCCCGGATGGTCTGATTCAATTCTTCCATCGTTAAGTTGAGCATTTCAGCCCACCGATGTCCGAATTGGGCGAAATAGCCCCGATGGACGAATCCGCCTCCGGATTTCAGCAAGGCAATGGTTTCTTTTTTAACCTCCTCGGTCGGCGAATCACATTCAAAATCGATAATCATTATTCCCTCCTTTATTTAAGATAGGCCCATTTTATAAATAGTACCGTTTTCCTTAGCCCGTTATAGTACGAAAAACTGAATGGAGTCTATTATGATTATCCATCTTTATTAGTCCATGCAAGAGATATTTTAATAAAAAAATTGACTTGACAAAATTTCATGTTTCAGATGTCCTAAAAAAGGGATAGCACTGAAAAGTGCCTCCCTTTTTTTAACCAGTATACTATCGAGTGTTTGCCGGCTGCAGGCCTTTAAAGCGCTCTACAGGGTACCATTAAACTATTGGAGGCCTATATCATGAGTTGGCTGGATGATGTTGAAGAATTGAGACGCCGTCAGGAGATCGCCAGACAAATGGGGGGGCCTGAACGGGTGGCCAGACAGCATGCCAAAGGAAGGCTGACGATTCGAGAGCGTCTCGACCTGCTCTTTGACCAAAGCTCCTTTCAGGAAATCGGGACACTGGCCGGTAAGGCGGTCTATGGTGATGATGGAAGTCTGCAGTCCTTCACCCCGAGCAGCGTCGTTATGGGCTATGGACGCATCGATGGGCAAACCGCCTGTGCTTTTGGAAATGATTTTACCGTCAAAGGGGGTTCCAGCGACGAAAATGCTGGGAACAAGGCTGAATTCCTGATGAGGATGGCCAAAGAGCGATTAATGCCCCTGGTCTGTTTGTATGACGGAGCGGGAGGAAGTGTATCCGAAGGGGGAGATTATACGATTGTCCCGGTGAATTTTGGCTGGGCGACCCTGACCGAGTTGATGGGACTGGTGCCGGTCGTCGCCGCCAATTTAGGTACTTCCGCCGGATGGATTGCCGTGCAGGCCGCCTTCTCCCATTGGAATGTGATGACCAAAAACAGTGAACTTTTTGTAGCCGGACCGCCGCTGGTGGAACGCGGTCTGTTCCAATCCATTACCAAGGAAGCTTTGGGAAACTACCGGGTTCACGCCTACCAGAGCGGGGTCATCGACAATGTGGCCGAGGATGAACAGGATGCCATTCGTCAGATCAAGCGGTTTCTGAGTTATTTACCCTCCAATGTCTGGCAGCAGCCCCCAAGAATCGAAACGGAAGACGATCCCAACCGGCGGGACGAGGAATTAATTTCTATCATTCCCGAAGACATCAGAAAGATTTATGATATCCGCAAACTCCTCCGGCATATCCTAGACCAAGACTCCCTGTTTGAATATGCCCCTTACTACGGGCGAGCCGTTGTCACCGGCCTGGCCCGTCTGAACGGCTATCCGGTGGCGATTATCAGTAATGACTGCCAACACCTGGGAGGAGCCCAAGACGCGCCGGCAGCGGAGAAGATGCTCAAGTTCATCGATCTGGCGGATACTTTTCATCTGCCGATTATCTATCTGATGGATGCTCCGGGCTACATGATCGGTCTGGACTCGGAAAAAACAGGCCCCGAGCGCAAGGCCGTCAGGGTCCATGCCGCCATGCACCAGGCGACTACGCCCTGGGTATCCGTCCTGCTGAGACGATCCTTCGGGGTGGCCGGTGCCGGTCACGGGCAGTATAACCATCTGAATCTCCGCTTTGCCTGGCCCTCCGGCCGCTGGGGTTCACTCCCGATTGCCGGTGGGGCCATGGCTGAGTTTCGCGGCGAGATTGAAGCGGCCTCGGACCCGGAAGCGAAAAGGATTGAAATCGAAAAACGTTTGGCCGACCTGGGTTCCCCCCTGCGGACGGCCAATCATTTTTCTTTAATGGGTGTGGAAGAGATTATTGATCCCCGGGATACCAGGCCCATCCTCTGCGAATTCGCCAGGCAGGCCCAGGCGGTGACCGCCACCCAGCTTGGGCCGAAATATCGAATGATGAGACCTTAGGGGACCCGGCGCCGGCAACCGGGACGGGCCAGGACGGAGAACCCATCCCGGGATTTAAAAAAAGACCGTTTCTGCCGCCTTAGACCATGCTGAATCCACCGCTGACGCTGATGGTCTGACCGGTGATATGTCTGGATACATCGGACGATAGAAAAACGCACATCCGGGCCAGATCGATCGGTTCCCCCAGGCGGCGGATCGGATAAACCTTCAACATGGCCTCCATTCTCTTCTTGAAATCCTCGTCCCCCATTTTGTTTTTCAGTTTCTCCCGACTGGCCAGGATCCTTTCCGTATCGGTCGCCCCGGCCGAGACCGCGTTGACGTTTATATTAAATTTCCCTACTTCCCTGGCTAAAGCCTTTTGGAAAGCAACGATGCCCCCCTTGGCCGCCGAATAGGCCGCCATAAAGGCCTCCCCGGTCCTTCCGGCATCGGAAATCATATTGACTATCTTCCCGTATTGATTCTTTATCATGCCCGGAAGCACCGCTCTGGTACAATTGAAAACCCCATACAGACAAAGATTCACCGTATAATCCCAATCTTCCTTTTCCGTTTCGTAAAAGGGTCGAGGGGTTTTTCCGGCTTCCCAATGCACACCCCGGCCGGCATTGTTGATGAGAATATCCACCCGGCCGAACTCCTCGATTACTTTCTTATACAGGTCATTCACTTCGTCCTGGTTGTCCACACCCGCCTTTATAGCCAAGGCCTTCACTCCCAGCGCCCTGGCTTCTTCCGCTGTCTTCTCAGCCACGGACTGATTGATGTCATTGACCACCACGTTGGCCCCTTCAGCGGCCAGGGTCAAAACACTGACACGACCGATCCCTAATCCCGATCCGGTCACGATGGCCACTTTTCCTTTTAAAAATAAATCCATAGTCTCATCTCCCATTGAAAGAATTATCTGATAAAAGAATTGGATTTTCAAAAAACTAAATTGATACGAGTTTTTATAACTTGAAAATCCGTTTGGCATTTCCATAGAGGATTTTTTCCAGGGAATCCTCTCTTAAACCCATTTCGGCCATCTGTTCGAGATAGCGCTTCCAGGAGAGACCGTTGGAGCCAAAAAGGACTTTCTCGGCCCCGACCCTTGATTTCATGAAATTGGCCAGGGAGGGGTGGAAGTAGCGGGGCAGCCAGGCGCTGAAACTGAGATAAACATTAGGCCACTTGGTGGCGCAGGAGATCATTTCATCCACCCAGGGATATCCGGTATGGGTTCCGATCAGGGTCAGATCGGGAAAATCGGTGGCGATCCGGTCCAGGTACATCGGGCGGCCGTGTTCGCTGGGCATGGCTTCAAGAACGTGTCCGGTCTGCATGGAAACCGGAAGCGCCAATTCCTCACACTTGGCATAAAGGGGGTACATTTTGCGGTGATCCAGGGGAAGATCGTAGCCGTAAATATGAATATACACTCCTTTATATTGGCGCTCCCGGACATCCGCTTCTAGTTTCACCAGGCTTTCCCTGATCCTGAAAGGGTCGTAATCGGCCAGACCAAAGAGTCTTCCCGGGTAGGAGAGGGTCATTTCATCGATGATCCCGGTCATGTCGATAGCAAATCGGGTCTGCCGGCGGTAAGACCAGGCTAGGAGATCGGTGGCCAGCCCGGTTTCGATGCCCGCCTCATCCATCGCTTTAATAATGTCCTCGGCCGTAGGATATCCCTCCCCCCAGGAAGCCTCGACCGCGCATTTTAACTCCCCCGGGGAATTAGTGGCCTTGGCCCAGCTCTGTTTCCATTCCTGAAGAAGAAGAGGGAAAAGGGTATCGATTGCTTTAAATTTCGCCATTGGCTGTTCCTCCCTTGTTTAAATAATGAATGATGGTTTTTATGCTTTTTGATATACCTAAACTACTAAAATGAAGGCCACCCGTCAATAGAAAGTTAGGGAACGAGATATCCAGGGATATCAAACCAGTTATCGCCAAGCCTGCCCCGGACTCGATCCGGGGGCGAACCCGGTTTTAACGCCCGAAGGGCCTGACAATTAGGAGGAAGACAAATCGTCTTCCTCATATCCCGCCTTTGTCCGGGCAAAAAAGGATATGGAGAATTCGATGAAATACGATATAACCTGTGTTGGGCTTACTATTTTGGATATCGATTATTTCATGCCAAGCTTGGAAGAGGCCAGGGAAGTTGCCGGTACCAACAACCCCCAGGAGACGGCCAGGTATTTCATAGGCCTCGGGACAGGCGCCTATATTCTCAAGATGGGGGCCAAAGGATCACTCCTGGTTACCAGAGAAAAGCAGATCCCTGTTCCCGCCTTTGCGGTTAAGGCCTACGATACCACCGGCTGCGGTGATGCTTACTGTGGCGGTTTTATCGCGGCCCTGGCCAAAGGACGGGACCTTGAAATCTCTTGCCGCTTCGCCAGCGCCACGGCAGCCCTGGTCGCTACCGGGTTAGGCAGTGACTCCGGGGTGATTGATTTTGCTGAAACCGAAAAAGCGATGACGACGTTGTCGACGCTTTTATAAGCAAAGGAGGGGTTGCGATGGGGCCTTATACCCTATATCAAGAAAAAATAATCGAATGCACCAGATGGCTCTCTCTGAACGGATTCTTTGGATCCCTGAGAGGCACCGGCGGTAATGTATCCATGCGGGTGCCGGGGGAGGAGGCTTTCATCGTTACTCCCTCCACTTTGCCTTATGATCAGCTCACTTTGGAGGAAATGTGCGTTCTGGATTTTAACAAAAAACGGATTGAAGGGAAACGCAAACCGTCTGTGGAGTCCGGACTTCACTTGAAGGTCTACCAATGTCGGCCCGATGTCAATGCCGTGATCCATTCTCATCAGAATTACGCCAGTGTGTTTGCCGTGTTGAATAAGCCGATTCCTTCCCTTTTTGACGAGGTGTCCCTGCACCTCGGCCCTGTTATCGACGTCATCCCTTATGCCCTTTCCGGAAGCCCTGAACTGACAGCCAACATCGGTGAGAAGCTGGACAACGGCTGTCATGGCTACCTGTTGCAGAACCACGGCGCCTTGACCCTGGGATCGACTCTGGAGGAGGCCTGGCTTAATGTGGAGCTTTTGGAAAAAATCGCTAAAATTTATCTCGGCGCCCTCTCCACCGGGGGGCAACCCACCCTGCTTCCGGATGATACCGTAAATTTATTGAAAGAATTACGCAAAAAGAAATTAAAAAAAGCCTGATCTTACAAAAAAAGGCCCAAAGTCATAAATTGCTTAATTCTCTTTATTCGCCACGATATATTCGGCCATGGTTTTTACAGAGGTGAATATCTTACGCATTTCTTTTGGGTTTTCGATGGTAAGGCCGTAATTTTTTTCCAAATGCATGAAAAGCTCCATCGCGTCAATAGAATCAAGCCCCAACCCGTCTCCGAAAAGAGGTGCTTCCGTTTCAATGTCTTCCGGTGTAAGTTCAAAAAGGTTCAACAGGGTTATGATCTCTTCCTTCAATTTGAGAATCAGTTCCTCCATGATTTTCATTTTCCTTTAAATAGTTTTTCCAATTTCAAAGGTTAAAATTTGATGAGTTCGTAAAAAGTCGTCATTCCCGCGCAGGCGGGAATCCAGGCAATACTTAACTAACTAAAATCACTGGATTCCCGTTTCCACGGGAATGACGAAAATTAGGGTTTGGCGACTTTTTACGAGTCATCAAATTTAACACATTCCTTAAATTTTTGAAATCATTTTATCCGGCCTCCTGCTCAACCAGCAACCGAAAGGATTCGTAAGAGAAAAGAAATGGTTGACTAAGGAGGGTCGGAGACAGTACTCTTATTAAGGTCATAGTACTAATCAAATCTATTTGAAATTGTTAAAAGGTCCAAGGGGGTCTTATTTTTGGGGATTGTCCAAAGGGTAACTCGTTGCCCTATCCCGGCCCAAAAGCTAAGTTTATTAGGAGCAGGGCATTCACCCAAGCCTGTTTCCGGCTATGGTGTAGGCCTGACTCTGCAATAATTAAAGTATTGGGCCCGGCAAAGAAGCATATGGCGTTAGGGTGGACAACCCCAAAAATAAGACCCCCTTGGACCTGATTGTCAAAAGTTAGAGATAAATTCTCAGACTTATGATTTTAGAATCTAATCAATGGGGGCTCAGACTAAGATCAAAGTGCAAAACCCGCTTTCGAAAAATAGGTCCCCCATAGGGCACGGATGTCATGGATCAAATTTTAAAAGGGCTTTATCGCTTGGGAAGTCGCGAGTTTCCTGCTTTTCTCGTGGTGGGGAGCCATCACCTTGTCCAAGTCGATGCCGGGCCCGCCTTTATGGGGCCGGGGTATCTCCAAGACCTCCCAAAAGTACTGGGGAAGGGAAGAGGACCGGACTTTCTTTTCCATACCCATTCCCACTTCGACCATATAGGCAGCACGCCTTTTCTACTGCGGCACTTTCCGGAGATAAAAGTAGGCGGCAGCGAAACGTTCGCCAGGCGGCTTTCACGGACAAAGACCGGGAATTCCATAGCGGATCTCAACCGGGCGCTTGTCCGGAAGAGTAATATGGACCGGGAATTTATCCCGGGGGATTTCGATTACAGCTTTCTGACCGTTAAACAGATTCTGAAAGAAGGGGATTTGATCGATCTGGGCGGCGGGGTATCGCTTGAGGTCATCGCCACCCCCGGTCACACCAGCGACAGCCTGAGTTTCTTTCTGCCCCATCTGGAGGCCGTGCTGGCGGGCGATGCCCTCGGAATTATTCCGGGAGATGATTCCTGGGTAGCCCCCCAGTTTCTATCCAGCTATGAGAACTATCTTGATTCTATCGAGCGGATCCGGAAGAGAGCGCCGAAAACTATTCTGTTAGGTCATCACTCCGTAGTGGGCCAAGGGGAATGCGAAAGATTTTTCAATGCCGCTGTAGCCGACTGCTTGGCGTTCCGGGAGATGATCGAACAATACTTGAAAGAATCCGAGATGAAGGAAGAAATGGTCGTCCAGCGTATCCAGGCAGCCGAGTATCATACGCTTCGGGGAGGCAAACAGCCCGAGGCGGCTTTTCTTTTAAACCTCACCGCCCAGGTTCACTTGATCTCCAAAGGTATGAAAGGGGACCGGGTGGGCTAGATTCTTTTGTTGCTGGTTACTTGTTACTCGTTCCTTGTTAAAAACCAAGAACTTGAAATCAGGAACTAGCAACGAAGGAAAACCCTTGAACCCAATTTTTAAACAAAAGGACGCTGGAGCGTCCAGAACTTGTATTCCCACGCGGAAGCGTGGGAACGATAAAAATAAAGAATCCAGAATCCAGAAGTCAGAATTCAGAATAAAACGATCCCGTCAGGCAAGATGCCTGACCTATTTTTTTAACCGGGTTTGGGTTTTCTTTGGCCTTCAGCCTTCAGCCTGCTTTTCTAAACTTTCGGCCCCGAGCCGGTCCTTAAGCTCCCTTTTCAGTATCTTACCGGCACTGTTGCGGGAAAATTCTTTTACAAAAACGACCTTTTTAGGAATTTTAAAGTAGGCAATCTTTTCCTGGAGGGCCTGGATCAGCCCTTCTTCGGTCATGGCAGCGCCCTTGTTCAGCAAAACAAAGGCCGCCACCGCTTCTCCCCGCTTGGAATCCGGCATTCCGACTGCGGCGGCTTCCGCCACCTGGGGAATCGATTCGATGGCCCGCTCCACTTCGGCGGTGTAAATGTTCTCGCCTGAACTGATAATCATATCGATCTTTCGGCCGACAATATAAAGAAACCCCTCCGGATCCTTTTTCCCCAGATCGCCGGTGTGAAACCATCCATCACGGAAAGCCGCCTGCGTCTCCAGCGGCTTATTCCAGTATTTTAATAGTACAGTGGGGCCTTTGACCACAACCTCTCCAACTTCACCTGGGGGCACATCCCGGCCGCTGTCGTCCACGATTCGCAAATGGGTATGGAATACCTCCTTGCCGACCGAGCCGGCTTTGCGGATAGTGTCTTCAAGATCCAGGGAGGTCAACCGCAGGGTTTCGGTCATGGCGTACCCCTGGGCGAACCGGAGGCCCTTTTCCTCCTGATACTTGCGGATCAGGGCAACAGGCATGGAGGCCCCGCCGGCAATGAAGAAATCCACATGGGAAAAATCAGCTTTTTCCCAGGCTTCGGATTTGGCCATCATATCAAACATCACCGGCACCGCGAACATGTAGTTGATTTTTTCAGCGCAAATAAGCTGAACAATTTCCGAAGGGTTGTCGAAACTCTTGATAACCAGCGAGCCCCCGGCATAAATGACCGGGGTTGCCGAAGCGGCCAGAGCCCCGATGTGAAAAAGGGGAGCAACCACAAGGGATTTGCAGCCGGAGCCGATGCTGTAGCCGATCAGGGAATGGATGGCCCCAAAAAGAAAGTTTTCATGGGAAAGCACGGCCCCTTTGGGATCGCCGGTCGTCCCGGAGGTATACATGATGACCAGGGGATCTTTCAGGGTCAATTCCTCTTCAGGAATCGGTTCTTCTTCCGGAAAGGAGGCTGTAAAATCCGATAGAGAAGGATCGCTGGAAAATTGGTCGCTGCCCTGCCTGAGATAATGTTCCACCGTTGTGGAGCCAGCCTTAAGCCCTTCTGCCTTGTCCGTGAATTCAGCAGAATAGATCAGGGCGCGGGGGGCGGCATCTTTAATGATATAACCCATTTCCGGCAGCGCCAGTTTTAAATTGATGGGGACGATCAGCACACCGGTTTTGGCGCAGGCAAAAAAGACTTCCAGAAATTCACTGGAGTTGACCATCAGGGTTGCAACCCGTTCCCCCTTTTTGACGCCGAGCGCTGTCAGTGCCTGGGCGGTTTGGTTTACCCGCGCGTTAAATTGATGGTTGGTGAAGGCCCGGTCTTCCTGTTTTAGAAAAGGCCGTTGCGGATAAGCCAGCGCGCGTTTGTAAATCCACTCTCCTATATCCATTGAGATTAATCCTTAGGTAATGTTCTTCAGCACCAGCGAAACAAAAGTCCCACCGGATGAAAACCCGTTGATCAGGCCGAAATTGATGGGAAGGTCTATCGGGTTGTTCATAACAAACCGTAGTGTATGGACCGGATTCTGAAGACCGACCGTGGGGGGGATGCTTCCCGCCTTTATCGATAGGGCCATGGCCGCCGTCCTTATCCCCCCGGATGAGAAGCTCTCACCGACAGCTCCTTTAATGGCGCTGATATAAGGTCGATCGGCCGTGTTTCAAAAGACGATGTACAGGGCTTCGGCTTCAAGGGCGTCCAGCCTGATGCCGCCGCTGGCGGCGGCCGAGACATAATCGATGTCGCCGGGGGCGATCCCGGCCGAATGCAGGGCCCGTGTCATCGCCAGGACCGGTCCTCGGGGATCTGAAGGCCAGTCGGTGGGCGGGGCCGGCGCTGAGCTCAGGCCCCATCCGGCGATTTCACAATAGGGTCGGACCCCGCGGGCCTCGGCCTGGGAGAAGGTCTCAAGGCAGACCATCCCTGCCCCCTCGCCGACCACCGGTCCGTTTCGCCGGAGGTCAAAGGGTCGCGCTCCCTCCGGCCCTCCGTCTACCGGGGAAAGGGCCTTAAAATGAGTCAACACTCTAAAAAAAAATTCTGAAATAATATCTACTCCACCGGCGAACATAACATCGGCCCGGCCTTGTTTAATCGCAGAAGCGGCATAGGCGATGGCGGTCTCGGCCGAAGCCTCATGGTGATTGATGGTTGAGTTAACCCCCCTGAAGCCAAGCTCGATGGAAGTATGGCCGGCCGGCGCGTTCATCACGGTATTCGGCACCTGAAAAGGACCGACCATCCCCGGCCCTTCGCTGAAAAGCATTCCGGCAAACTGGGCTGCAATGTCGGTGCTGCCGACGGCCGTCCCCAGGATAATCCCCGTCCGGTCCCGGTTGGAGATGTTTATGCTGACCCCGGCATCCTCCAGGGCCATCCTGGCTGAAGCGGAGGCCATGGAGGAAGTCCGGTCCATCTTGCGCAGGTTTTTCGCGGAGATGAACGCTCTGGGGCTAAAGTCCGTTACAGCCGCCCCCAGTTTGGAAGCGAAAGGGGACGTATCAAAAGTCGTGATCGGGGAGATGCCGCAGTCCCCCCTGAAAAGTTTCTGCGAAAAGGCATCCTTTCCAACCCCTAAGGGAGTGACCAGGCCGACCCCGGATATCACCACACGATTACCTTTGGTAACCACCGGGTTACTCATGGGCAATCCCTCTAGGGGTATAGCTTCCAAAAACGATGGCGGTGTTGTTTCCCCCGAAGGCAAAAGAATTGGATAGAACGATATTCACCCCCACCTCGCGGCTGCCTTCGGTAACATAGTCAAGATCACATTCGGGGTCGGGTTCGGTCAGGTGAATCGTCGGCGGAATAAAATGCTGAAAGATTCCCAGAACGCAAGCCACTCCTTCGATGGCGCCGGCCGCGCCCAGGGCGTGGCCCGTCATGGATTTTGTGGAACTCACCGGAAGGTGATAGGCCCGTTGGCCGAAAACCGTCTTGATCCCCCTGGTTTCTATAGGATCGTTGGCAGGAGTGGCCGTGCCATGGGCGTTGATATAGTCCACCTGCTCAGGGGCTACGCCGCTGTCCTGCAAGGCGGCCTCTATACAGCGCACGGCCCCGGAAGCCTCGGGATCCGGAGCGGTCATATGGTAGCTGTCGCAACTCACCCCGTATCCGAGGACTTCCCCGTAGACGCGCGCTCCCCGCTTTTGCGCCTGGCTCAAGGACTCCAGGATCATGATGCCGGCCCCTTCGCCGAGAGAGAGACCCTGCCGGTTTTTGTCGAAAGGTTTGCAATATTCCCGATCCACCGCCTGCAAAGCGTTAAAAGCGGCGTAGGTAATCCGGCAAAGGGGTTCGGTGCCGCCGGCGATAACCGTGGTTGCCGCCCCCTCCCGGATCAGATCCCTGGCATACCCGATGGCCGTGGCGCCGGATGAACAGGCGGTCATGAATGTGGTTTTGGGTCCCATCAGTCCTAAGTTTGAGGCGATCCGGTCCGCGGAAGAGGCGCAGCAAAAGGCTGAAAAACGCGAATAACGGACGCCTTTCCCGTTGCCCTTGAGGTATTGGCGATAGGCCTCCTCGCCTTCCAGCATGCCGCCGGCCCCGCCGCCGATGACAACGCCGGTATCCGGCTGCAGGAATTCCGGAACAGGGAAAAGTCCCGCATCGTTCAAGGCCTCCAGCGCAGCCGCCAGGGCCATGCAGTCCGAACGGGACATCCGCTTTAATGAGAATTCCGGCGGGATCCTCTCGCGAGGGACAAAATTTTTCACTTCCCCGCCGGTCCGGGTTCTGAAGTCGGTCGTATCAAAAACCGTGACCGGTCCGATGCCGCAAACCCCTTGTCTTAGAGCTGCGCTGAAATTAGACGCATTCCCGGCGATGGCATTGATGGTGCCCAGTCCGGTGATGACAACTCTTTCTTTTTCCATAAGAATTTATTAATAACTATTTAGGCCAATGGGAAATTTAATGTTTCGGAATAACAAGGGGGTATCGAAAGAGTCAAGATCACATCCGTGGGGATATCCGCCTGTGTCCGTCAATTTATGGTGCCCCCGGCGAGACTTGAACTCACGGCCTACAGATTAGGAATCTGCCGCTCTATCCACCTGAGCTACGGGGGCATGCATACGAATATAAGCAATTTTCGAAGAAAACTCAATAGGAAAGTGGAATCCAGAAGTCAGAATTCAGAATCCAGGATAAAACTCCTGAATTTTTTTTTAAAGCCTTTTCGTATTTTTTAATTCCGGGTTCTGGATTTCAACACTTAAGACAGGCTTTTCAGATAACCCACAAAACCGTTGATGCTGTTGGCCATAAAGTAACGTTCTCTTTGTTGAGCCAGGATATCCATTTGAGGGAAGCAGGCCAGCATAGGGTCTTTTTCCAAAAGCACCTCCATAGCCTGTTTTACTAACACCTCCTCGGACACGGATTGAAGGACTTCGGAAATAATACCTTTCCAGCGGAAAAGTTGCTCCCGGTATAACCTCAACATTTTTTGACTGTTCGGATGGCTGCCGGCGTGGCCGAAATAGATAGTCTGATCCGGTAAGGCCAGCATCTTATCGACACTGGACAAGGTTTGTTCGAAGAAAAAACGAGGCGGGGTAGGGGGACGAAGGTATATTTTTTCCCCCAGGGGCACAAAAACACCGGCCGATTCTCCGCAAAATAAACAATTACCATAACAAAAGCTTAGATGAAAAGGGGCATGTCCGGGAGTTTCCAGAATGGTTAATCCTTCCAGGCCGATTTCCTCCGGTGAAAAAAGGGATTCCCTGGGAACCGGGTCAATGGGGCCATAGGCTGTGGCCTTCTCTCCCAAGGTGGCCAAACTTCCTTCCCAGAGCCTGGTCGGATCAATTAAATGGGGCACTCCTTTGGCCGGAGCTATAACCTTGGCCGTGGAAAATTTTTCTAAAAATGGGCCCAATCCCCCGGCGTGGTCGATGTGGATATGGGTCAGCCAGACAAAGTCCACCTGTTGAATTCCCTTTTGTTCCAATTGAGCGATCAAGGAATCAATGGAGGCCCTGGGCCCCACATCGACGACAATGGTCAGATCTCCCTGGATAATCCAGGCGATGACAAATTTTTCCCATCCCGGTATCTTCTGGGGAAAATAAAGAAAAAAAGGAGGAGATGAAATGGTTTTTGGCATAGTCATCCTTAGACAGGATTAGACGGTTCCCGAAGGGGAACCTTTATTGAGGTCGGGCCGCTCGGGCCGTTCGACTTCGCCGAGCTTTCGAAGAGGCTCCCTGTCCGACTTTCTGCGAAAGTCTCCTCCTGAGATCGGCCAAGGCCGATTGAACGGGAGCAGATGTGCCGACCGAACGGATTACCAGGATTTTTGTGCCTTTCGACTTGTCTGCAAACAATCAGGCAAGCAGGGGAAGAAAGGCACAAACCGAATCGTCTGGCGGATAGAATCATTAATTTCCGCTGGAAGCGGATTGATGTGGCCCAGGGTCTTCCGGAGCCTGAGCAAAATACCTGTAAATCCTGTCGATCCTGTCAGATAATATTTTTTCATTAGGCAAAAGTGTTATCTTTATTTTTTGATAATAACCGCCAACCGGTCAGGTTAATAAGAGACCAAAGGGCATCCAGAGGCAGATGCCAGGAAACACTATGGTCGAAACTGATGGTAATCTGGGCGGGGAATTCCTCATCTTCGGTGTGCAGAATATATTCCACCGGGATACGGGGAAGGACCAGGAGTTCGAAGGAGGCATCGCCCATACCGGTTTCCTGACCGCCGAGCATAAGACCGGCTTGAATAAACCCTTGGGGGTCTTTCCCGTAAGCTTTTTCCAGGGGTTCCTTAAAAAGGGCATGGGGCCCTCTAAAAAACAATTCCCCGCCGGGAATTTCCCTTTCGTGAATCTTCTTCCCTTCGATCGGCTTTTCCCGGGCTTTCAATAAATACATCAGCAGAACCAGATATTCCTGGAAGCTCAAGTTTTTTTCTGGAACCTCCTTTCTCCAGATGTGTTGCTTCTCAGGGCGGCAAAAATAAATCCGATCCCAAAAAGGGATTTGATAGCCTTCTTCGGATTGAAAGGTGACTAAAGTCCTTTGACTGACCTCCTGCGGGTCCATGGCCCGCAGTTCCTGCCAGTAGTGATCGGGAATGTGCCGGCTGTCGCGGAATATCGGAGTATCGTTGGGATCCAGGGTGGGCATCGGCGGTTACCTCGATAGGGTAAAAATTGATCAATATTTCAATGAAGTCCAAACTTCACTGGTGGTGACTTTTGACACTAACATCGCAACAATCTAAACATTTTGTTATAATTAGTAAAATATCAACACAAAATCAATTTTTATGCAACGTTGAGGTTTACCGGGGGAGGGATTTCCGGTAGAACTCGATATACTTCATCAGCTCCCGTTTGAGGTCTTTTCGTTCGGTCACCTGATGAATGCCCCGGATATCAAAAAAATAATCCTGGTATTGATAGATCAGCCCTGATAATTGCTGGAGAGAATTGGAGCGGACCAGGCCCTCGTCCACTTCAAACCCTCTGGATTCCATAACCCGGGGACCGGTAAAGATCACCAGGGCATGGGGTTCGGCCAGGATAATATCTCCCAGGGAGGCATAACTGGCAATGGCCCCACCGGTGGAAGGATCGCCCAGAATGGAAATAAAGGGAAGGCCGTGACTGGCCGAAAATCAAGGCCTCGCCCGTGACCAGGGATTCGTTAAAGTGCGAACGCTGCTTATCCAGGAATTCGCGGTAATACTGGGTAATGGTATCATGGTTTAGAAGACTTTCCGCCGTCAAATTGCGGTTGATCTCAAAGAAGCTTTCCGGATCCGCGATGCATTCAATCCAGCCTCCGGCATCCAGGATGTTCTGCCGGTTACAGTAAGGGCAGACCTGATAATTTTTCAAATAATCCTCTAATTTTATTAACCGGCCGCAGCCGCCGGAAGGTTTCGGGCTTCGTTCCTGGCCGCAACGGATATATTCCTGATTGAGTTCCAAAGGTTCACTACCGGCATAATCATCAGGAATCTGGGTCGGGCTGTCATAGGTGACCACCCGGATATCCGGGGGCCTGCTGTAAAAAAATTTCTTGATCGGTTTTTCCAGGAGCAGTTTCAACTCATGAAGTTTTCCATGGTGACGGGGTAATCCATAGGCCAGGGCCCTTTTTTCCCGGTGCTCCAGGAGTTTTTTAATCTTGGTCCGGAAAAGATCACGCATGGATCTTTGAAGGTAATGTTCAATGGGGGCGGCCATTCCTTTTACATCTTTAATATCTTCGCGGGCGGGAAGGATCTGATCGATGACCCCAATTTTTTTTAGGTCTTGAGCGGTCGGTTTGGAGATCAGCAGCGCCTCGCGGATTCGGGAATCGTCCCGAAAAATAATGGAAGCCATGGATTCAGGGGGGGCCGTGGCATACAGGGCATCTTCCAATTGGGCTCGACGATCGGTGACCTGAAGGGCCAGGGCCCCTCCGCTTCCCCCTTCCCCGATAACCACGGAGATGGTCCGAATAGGGATGGTCAAAAACTCATAGATCAGATGACTGATAAAATAGGCCTGAAACCGTCTGGCCGAGGTCATGGAAATGTCG
The DNA here is from genome assembly GCA_016208255.1 of Deltaproteobacteria bacterium. Lineage (GTDB taxonomy): Bacteria > Desulfobacterota > RBG-13-43-22 > RBG-13-43-22 > RBG-13-43-22 > RBG-13-43-22. The sequence goes on from JACQYK010000085.1 coordinate 71,766, forward strand.
GCCCCGTAGGTGTCAATCAAACATAAAATAACCAATTCGTTGGGGTCCATGGATCGGGCCTGTTTCAATATACCCAGGATTTGAGAGTGCTCGTCAGCAGAGAGCATGCCCAGATTGAGTTTTTTGGCATTCTCAGGGTTTCGCAATTTTTCCAGGCTTGGTTTTTCCTGACCGATGACCAGGATCCTTTTGTCCAGATATTTAGCCTCACCGCAGATCAAAGATTCCCCGACGGAGGAAAAGGGTTTAAAATGAGTAAAGAGAGTTTGAATCAGGTGCGACGATCTTGGACGGAAGGGATTGCGTGTTCGACGTTTAAATATTTCGACGATATCTTCTTCTTTCATGCCTATACCTCTGAGTTTCGGTCTTGCGTAAAAATTAATTTTACCGCAGAGGCACCGAGAGCGTAAAGAAGATCTCTGCGTTCTCAGCGCTTTTCCCCCTCACCCCAACCCTCTCCCGCGTCGGGGAGAGGGGGCTTCCTCCCCCTTGATGGGGTTTATTTTCGAACTTAAGGTGTTACCTTTTTTTAAAGATTAGAATTTTGACAAGATTGCTTAAAGAAGTCAAGGATAAAGGATTTCGGGAGGCCATTATAAAATTTTCTTGCCAGATTTGTTTCTTCTGAATATAATTAGTTCTCATCCGGAAATAAAAGATATCCGGATGAAGCCTTCATCAGTCAGCAATCAGCAGTCAGCTAACATACAAAGAATAAAGGATTTTGCTGAAAGCTAAATGCTGATCGCTGATCGCTCCATATGGTGAGTGTAGCTCAGTTGGTTAGAGCACCAGGTTGTGGCCCTGGGGGTCGAGGGTTCGAGTCCCTTCACTCACCCCATTTATTTTTAACTCAGGAATCCTCTGAGCGATAAATCTTTGTAAAACTTTTTTCATTAAGAATAATGAGTGTGTAAAACGTCGTCACCCCGGCGAAAGCCGGGGTCCAGAAGAATTACAGTTGCTTAAAATACTGGATTCCGGCTTTCGCTCGACTTCCTGCCGCTCGATCCGCTCGACCCGCTCGACAACGTCGAGCGGATCGAACGGCCGACCGTCCGGAACGACGTGATTTGGGTTATGGTGATTTTTTACGATTTCTAAAAAATACAGTTATTGTTTGCAGCTTTCTATGAGATCTTTTATAAAAATCGGATTTTTCTTATATCTGGTTCTTTTCCTTTCTTCCTGTTCCTTGAACAATTCGAGTTCCGGAGGGGGCGGTTCCTCTGCGGATTATCAATTCCTTTATGACCACAATGCCCAAAACCTGGATGGTTACACCATCCGCTGGGATTCCACGATTATAAAAGTTCATGCCGGAGGTATCGAAGGGGTGGAATCGGCTATCAATCGCTGGGTAGGACCGGTAAACTTCAATTTTGTAAACGCTCCTCCGCCTGATGGGATTTCCTTCAGTTTCACCAATTCCAGCTCTTACTGCGGCTCCACAACCTATTATTATTATAATTCCGGAAGGTTATACCGGGCGGTGATAAGGATTAACTACGATCAGAGCCGGTGCCGTGGTGGTCTTGAAAATACCCTTACCCATGAAATGGGCCATGCCCTCGGATTTTTTGGCCACACCACCGATGGAACCCTTATGGATCCTGACGGCGGTAACGGGGAGATAACCAGGCAGGTAAGAAATTTTATGAATTTGCTTTACGCTTCACCTTACGGTACGGATATCAGCCCCTATCTTTCTTTCCGTAAAAGGATAACCGGCCGCTATCAACCTAACGGCACTCAAACCATTGTCGGGGTGGAATATTAATGCGCTTGGTCTTGCTTTTATTAATTTCTTTTTTTCTGTTTTTCAGCGGGACCTCCTGCAAGGAGGTGCAGAAGAGGGTTACTCCTTCCGGGATTAATATCATGGTCCATGATATAGCCTGCCAGGAAGTTAAAGACCGTCTGATTAAGGAATGTAAAAACCAGAGTTTTCCTTATGATTGGTTGGAGAAAGAGCAGGAAACTCTCCTGATCGGTCCATTGACCACCCCCCCTTTGCCGGAAGATTCTTTTGCAAAAATGGAAGAGAAATACAGGCTGGAAATAAAATGTATGGATCCGATCAGTACCCGAATTTCAGTTCAGATACAACTGAAAGGCATGACCGCGGATAACCGGTGGCTGGTGATCAATGAGCCGGATCGTTTAAATGCTTACGGGCAAAGATTTTTAGAACGGCTCGTCAAGCCCTAACAGCCATGCCTTACCTTCCATTCTCACCGCAAAGTCGCCGAGGACGCAAAGAAGAAAAATTTTATTGATTGCCACGGGAGGCTCTGTCGACCCAAGGCCAAAGCCCCCCATTCGGGGGCCGGGGTGAGTGGCCGGCAATCAATAACCTTCGCTGCCCTTCGGGCCGGAATCCCTGTGGGTAATTGTTTGGCCGGAGGTCCCGCCCTTGGCGGGATTTATTCAATCCCCCCTCTCACGGGATTGAATAAAAATAATTCTCTCTGCGATCTTTGCGGCTTTGCGGTGAATAAAAACTCTTTTTTCAAACAGTGATACCTTTTTTATGCCAACCCCGTTTCCACTCATTCTCTTTATCCGGATTTACAGTTGCCAACGAAGGTAAGCTTTATGCATAATCCCTCCTCTTTTTTTTCAGACCGCCAATGGGAATTGATTAAAAAATCGGTTCAAGAAGAAATGAAGGTCTCCCCAGCCAGTCACGGCTGGGATCATGTTAGACGGGTCTATGAATTGTGTTTGAAAATTGGAAAAAAAGAAAAGGCCGATTTGACGATACTGGGCTTGGCCGCTTTGCTCCATGATATTGGACGAAAAGAGGAACAGGAGTCCAAAGGAAAAATCTGCCATGCCCGGGTTGGAGCGGAAAAAGCGGAAGGATTTTTAACCCGGCTGGAACTCCCCGATCCATTCAAAAAAGAGGTCCTCCATTGCATTCGCAGTCATCGTTTTCGGGGGAATCAGGCCCCAAAATCTCTGGAAGCGAAGGTATTATTTGATGCCGACAAACTGGATTCCATCGGGGCCGTGGGTTTAGGACGGGCTTTTCTTTTTGCCGGGGAGGTCGGGGCCAGGCTGCACAATGCGCATCGGGATCTTTCCGGGACTGTTTCCTACAGCCGGGAAGATACCGCTTATCGGGAATTTCAAGTGAAGTTAATCAAGATCAAAGATCGGATGCTGACCCGCACCGGAAAGGCCATGGCCGAAGGTCGGCACCGGTTTATGGTTCGGTTTTTTGATCGGCTAGATGAAGAGGTGAAAGGAAAAAGATAAAGACTTTTCACCGCAGAGCCGCAGAGGGCGCAAAGAAGAAGTTTTGTAATACTTTAGAGTTTATAAATACTTTTTGCCACAGACTCAAACAGACAAAAGCCGGACAAAGGGATATCTCTCACAGAGCTCTCAGAGTCGCAGAGACAACCTAATTTATTGATTGCCACGGGAGGCTTTGCCTCCCCAATGCCAAGCCCCCCATTCGGGGGCCGAGGTGAGGGGCCGGCAATCAATAACCAGTCATCGCCTATCGGCGAAAAGAGCTTGCAGGGTTGCGGGTCAGGTAAATCGGCCTACTCAACGATTTACAGAAAAAGAAAATCCATCTCTAATAACTCTAAGGTCGGGAGCGACCAGAGGGAAAGGGCGAGAGGAAAAAGTTATGCCCGTAGGGCCTGACGGTAGGAGGAAGACAAGTCGTTTTCCTCCTGTCCAGCAGTCGTCTGTGGCAAGAAAAGGAAATTGCTTTGCTCTTTTCATAAACTAAATTGATACGAAATTTATTATTTACCTGCTATTACTTGAATCAGGAGAGGAATCATTGAATCAGGCGCTTTTCTTAGACCGGGACGGGGTGATCAACGAAGACCGGGAGGATTATGTCAAATCCTGGGAAGAGTTTCGGTTCATTCCGGGGGTCCGATCAGCTTTAAAAAAACTCCGGAAAGCCAAGATCCCGGTGGTGCTGATCACTAATCAATCGGTTATTGGAAGAGGAATGATCACCGAAAACGAATTGTCGGTCATTCATGAAGGAATGGGGAAAGCCGTTCAAAAGGCGGGCGGCCTCTTTCAGAAAATCTATTATTGTCCTCATCACCCCCGGGATCGTTGCCGATGCCGGAAACCCCGGATCGGTTTATTAAAAAAAGCGGCCCAGGAATTGGATTTGGATTTGACAAAATGTGTATTGGTCGGCGATACCCTTAAAGATATTCAGACCGGAAACCGGGCCGGTTGTCGGACCATCCTGGTTCAAAGCGGACAGGGGAAGGCGTCTTTGATAAAAATAATTTCAGGTAAAACCAGGATCAAACCGGATTGGGTTTGTGATAATCTGCCGGAGGCGGTTCCCCTGATTCTTGAGTTTTTCCGGAAGGCGTAACTGTGATACGGTACTGATGATGAAGATTAAACTCCCGGTAACCCTTTAGACGTATGAAAAAATTTTCTGACAGGATTAACAGGATTTATCTGTTTTTTGCTCAGGCTCCGGTGATCCTGAGCAACTTAGTTCCATCCCCGGCGGAAAGAAGAGCCTTTCTCCGCAGGACTATTTTGTTTGTGCCTTTCTTCCCCACGCTTGTCTGCTGCTTTCATACAGACAAGTCGAAAGGCACAAAAATCCAGGTAATCCGGTAAATCCTGTCTGATAAAAGAATTGGATTTTCAAAAAGCTAAATTGATAAACTTCCAGTATTGTCATCGGTTATAACCAAATTGGGGGAGGCGAAAGCCCGTGCAAGCTAAGCGGCCTAACGGCTTTTTGCCTCGTCCGTCTTGAGCGATTTTTCAGATGCTACTTTCCCATTTGTCCACAGTTCTGAAATTCCAGGTTTCCAAGGAGTATGGGCCAACAAGTCGGTTGTGGAGGATTGCCGACAAGAATTAGTCGAAGTCTTGGAGGAGTGGCTGATACTGAAAATCGGAGATCACGACCCAATCCCCGTAATTGAAGGGGTGGGAATTAAAATTCAGGAAGTCTTAGCTGCGTAAATGGGTTCAAGCCTTTCTCGAAAAGAATTAATAAGAAAATTTAGGGCCTTCGGATATATCGGACCATATTCAGGATGAAACCATCAGTTTATGTCAAAGGAAATTTAAAAATTAGCTTCTTTCTCTTTCATTAAGTCCTCCCCCCAAAGGTTTTTTTTCCACCCAACCGTTCTAAAAAAGGACTGTCCCATTTTTTTAAAAAGTTGGAAAATTGTTGCCGATCAACGACGTCTGGATAGCCACTCATGCCATAGAGACAGGATCAGTTCCAAAGAGACCCGAAGTTGATAAAGAAACATGCCCAGGTTTTTTGGGCTTATAATCAAAATTTTGTTTCCGATCCTCATACCACAATCCTGTTCGAAAAAAGGATAGGATTTGATAGACGAATTCTGGTATAATAATATGCAATCGTTGATATAGGAGGCCAATTATGTCTGTGACTTTACAAATGGATATGCCCGAAACCGCTTTTTCAGCCATAAGGAAAAATCCTTCTGAATTTGTGGCCGAGATGCGGCTGGCGGCTGCTGTTAAGTGGTATGAAATAGGACTGATATCTCAAGAAAAAGCGGCAGAAGTGGCCGGTCTCAGTCGAGCTGATTTTATCTTTTCCTTAGCCCGTTTTGAAGTCTCTCCATTCCAATACACGGCTGATGAAATAGAAAGAGAACTAAGGAATGCCGATTAGCAGGGTTATCATAAATGCCTCGCCCCTGATTTGTTTAGATAAGAGCGGATTAACCTATCTGCTTCCAGCCTTGTTTCATGAAATAGTCGTACCGGAGGAGGTCTGCCAGGAAATTCAGGTTAAGGGAAAAGAATGCTTATCCAATCCAGATTTGCTATCCGCTAATTGGCTAAAACGAATTCCGATGATAAATATTGCCCCCCAGGTGGCGTCCTGGGATTTAGGTCAAGGTGAAGGTGCTGTTTTATCGTTTGTTTTGAAAAACTCTGAATATTGGGCGATTATAGACGACCTCGAAGCCAGACGATGCGCCCAGTCTTTGCATTGCCGTTTTACCGGTACTGTCGGAGTGATAGTCCTGGCCAAGAGGAAAAGAATAATTTCTTCGTTCCGGGAAAATTTGGATAAATTAAAAAGTGCTGGACTGTGGTTATCCAATGATTTTAGAGAACAGGTGATTAGAAAATTTGGGGAGGAGTAAAAAAAAGAATTTATTTCTCGCTGGAGTCATATTTTACTTTGAAAATAATTGACAACTCATACTGAGTGGGCAATCACCCTGGTCAAGGAGAAATTGAACCCTGATATAAAATTTTAGAAGATGGGAGCTGGTTTGCTGAAATTCCAGGTTTCAAAGGAGTATGGGCCAACAAGTCCGTTGTGGAGGATTGCCGACAAGAATTAGTCGAAGTCTTGGAGGAGTGGCTGATACTGAAAATCAGAGATCATGACCTAATCCCCGTAATTAACCACGGCTTTAAACGATTTAATGAAAAATTGGAGACACTACCGATACTTTGTCCCCTTTCCATCCCTTTCCACCAAGGGACGTTTTTTCAATCTGTCAAACATTTTCTTGTCTCCTGAATCCCATTCCGGCCATTATGAATCTCTCTCTTCCATTCTGAAAGTTTCATGAAAAGAAGGCCAGGGAATTGGATTTGGATTTGACCAAATGTGTATTTGTCGGCGATACCCTTAAAGATTTTCAGGCCGGAAACCGGGCCGGTTGCCGGACCGTCCTGGTTCAAAGCGGACAAGGGAAGGAGTCTTTGATAAAAATACTATCCGGAAAAACCCGTATCAGGCCCGATTGGGGTCTGCAATTCCTTGGCTGTGGCAACGCCTCTAATTCTGAGAAATTTGGAAATCTGATACTAATAGAGCTAAAGGTATCAGGAGCTGTAAAAGTCAGGGACAATTTTTTTAAAATTGTGCTTTGACTATTTATAGTGGATTTTATATAATTTACCTGAAAAAAATAGTTTCATAAGGAGGAAATATGTTGACCAAGTATGTCCAGAAAGCCCTGGAAAAGGCCCAATACAAAAATTTAGAAGATGGGAGCTGGTTTGCTGAAATTCCAGGTTTCCAAGGAGTATGGGCCAACAAGTCCGTTGTAGAGGATTGCCGACAAGAATTAGTCGAAGTCTTGGAGGAGTGGCTGATACTGAAAATCAGAGATCACGACCCAATCCCCGTAATTGAAGGGGTGGGAATTAAAATTCAGGAAGTCTTAGCTGCCTAAATGGGTTCGAGCCTTTCTCGAAAAGAATTAATAAGAAAATTTAGGGCCTTCGGATATACCGGACCATATTCAGGAGGAAACCATCAGTTTATGGTCAAAGGAAATTTAAAAATCCGAATCCCCAATCCTCATGGGCAGGATATAGCCAATAGCCTATTAAGGGAAATACTGCGGCAAGCTGGTATTTCTATGAACGATTGGGAGAAAAGTTAATTTCTTTCTCTTTCATTAACCTTCTAAGTCCCGGGTTTACCTTTGTGGTCTAATCTGATACTTCCGGTATCTTGATTATATCTTAACTCGAGGGTTATGGTAGAGTAAGGTCAATGAGTAAAGGCGCAGGGCCATTGGAAGGGATGTCATAGAAGGCGCTGAAGAGCATCATCTCCGGGTAGGGAATGAACACACCCTATAATGTTCTTTTCGAGGCTTAAAAGGACGATATAGGCCCTAAAAAACACCTTTCCTTGGAATATTGACTTTGAATAATCAACAAGTTATTGTGGCCCGACCCCAAAGAAAGGTTTGTCGATTCTCTTCCGGATAAATTCGAACTGGTTGTCCTGCCCGATGATGATCCTGAAATGCGTTTATATAACCTGGAGTTATTGGATAAGTATGGGAGCGAAAACAAACCGATTGTTTTTGCCCGAATTAAAACACTTCGGGACAAGGATCCAATATCAGCAAAACCAAGTCTGTTTGTTCCAATTCCAGTTGCGGCCTGAACCTCTCTTTTTTAACCGTACCCCGGAGACCCCCTTGAGTAAATTTTATGCCGGGGATACTTGGCCCCCTTTCCATGATTTTGTCGACGTCACCTTAATAGACTTCAGGCCGGAAACCGGGCCGGTTGTCGGACTATCCTGGTTCAAAGCGGACAAGGGAAGGAGTCTTTGATAAAAATAATTTCCGGTAAGACCAGGATCAAACCGAATTGGGTTTGTGATAATCTGCCGGAGGCGGTTCCCCTGATAATGGAATACTTTCAGAAAATGAAATTTCTAAAATGAGTTTTCTCTTGGCTGAAAGAACTTGCTCGACATCGACGAGATTGGTTGAATTTTCCATTGTAGTTTTTTTAGCTATTTTTTTATCTGGATTGGTTTGGACGGTTTTCACCGCTAAAAGATTCGCCCCAATCGCCGATTTCAAGTGTTTTTATATGGCCGGCAAAATTATCGCCGAAGGGAAGGGCCATGATCTTTTTAATGTTGAAATACAAAAAACAGAACTCTTAAAAGTAATTCCCGGACATCTCAAGTACTATTTCAACCCGCCGGTTTTCGCTCTGCCTTTCGCTGGGCTGAGTTGTTTTCCGCTCATGCCTGCTTACTGGATTTGGACAGTCTTATCTCTTATCGCCCTGTTCATAGGCGTGTTTCTTATTACTTCCTTGAGCGGTCTTAAAGGCCGTGAGAAATGGCTCTTCGGAACCGCCGCGCTGGCCTTTGAGCCCACCTACCACAATTTGCATTGGGGAAATGTCTCGGCCTTTGTTTTGTTGCTCGCGGCTTTGTTTTTTCGAGATTTGTTGGCCGGAAAGGATCAGCGGGCAGGTGTTTGGTTGGCATTGTTGATGATCAAACCCGAATTGTTCCTGATCCCGGCCATGGTCGTAGCGATAAAACGGAAATGGTTATTTTTAAAAGGATACCTTGGTATGGGTCTGCTCTTATTGATCCTGTCTTTGGCCATTGTAGGGCTTGATGGGTTCGGTGACTATATAAAAATGAATCTGGAAGCCGCCAGAAGCTATACGGAGGTTCAAACCGAACTCCATTTAAGCAACATGATCAGTTTTCGGGCTTTTTTTGTTCGATTTTTATATGGGACTGCCATTGCTGAAATATTTTCTTTTATATATACCGCTCTCTCCCTTTTTCTTTTATGGATGGTATGGCGAGGGGATTGGAAGACTGATTTAACACGGTTTGGTTTGCAGTGGTCACTAACCTTTCTGGTCAGTCTGCTGGTGGCCCCTCATGTCTACTTGCAAAGCCTCATCCTGATTTTTCCGGCTGCAGCCATGTTTCTTCACGGTTCAAATTATGTTAACGCTTTCCGTTTTCATTATGTCTTCCCCATAGGTATTCTCTCCGCCGTTGCCCTGAGCTGGTTGCCGGAAATTAAGACGGCAATGGGACTGACCATTATTCAGTTGGCCCTGTTCTCGGCTACCCTATTTTTGGCTTGGATTCTCCTGGTCCATGGGCAAGCGGTAGTGGAAAAAAAATATGGAAACCAATGATCCTTACCATCTACTCTGGGCTTGAATCATACGGGTACAAAAGGTTATTTGCTGTTTGGCCATTTTTTGCTGAATTGAATTTTGAGCCGCCGCCAAGGACTGCTGAAAATGAGGGAGGGCTTTCCTAAAACGGTCTTTCTTAACATAGTGGCTTCCTAAATAATATTGAATGGCATAATTATTTTTATATTTTTCTTGATTTTGAAAAAAATCAAAATATCTGGGCCCGTGTAGATCATAGGTCTTGTAATCGTTAATATATTCTCTTCTGCTGATCCTGCCGATAGAAATCCCAAAGAAGAATATGATCAAACCGATGATCAGGCTTCTTTTTAAACTGGAAGGATCAGATTCCGGCTGCCCGGTAATTGTTTTTTCCCGATTTTCGCCGGCCAGTTTTTTTGATGCCCCCCAAAAGCAAATCCCCGCCAAAATCAATCCTGCCAGAATATCGGTCAGGTAATGGTCCCCTGTGTAGACAATGGCAAATAACACCAGGAAAGTGTAAAGAAAAAAGGGGACGGCTCTCCAACGATATAACGTCCAAAGTATGATGCTGCAAAGGATGGGAAAAGCGGAATGAAGGGAGGGCATGGCGGCAACCGGGTTGGTATCGAAACTATTACAAATGTCCGGGATAATGATATTAAAAAGGACAACGTTAAAATGGGTAAGCGGCGGTATTAAATCGAACTGGTTTGCGGCCAACCAGGGGGGCACCGTCGGAATGATGAAATAAAAGAAAAGCCCTGAGATCATTAAGTAATAAAAAGACAATTTGTACAATCGGAAATGGTCTGGTTTGTTCAACCAAATCAGAAATCCGACCAGGAGAAAAGCAACAAAATGACTCCCGTGAATGACGGTTAATAATTTTTCCAGCCAGGAAAAATCGCCGGGAGCTGTGGGGTTCAGCAACCAATTCTGAAGCAGAAAAGAAGGGATTCCTTTAAATAAGAATTTTTCAGTTATTATGACATAAAGGGTGTAAACGGGAAGACCAAGTTTACAGGTTACGAGGTAAATGGCTCCCCTCAGACTGTCAAAAAGATAGACAAAGGCAATGAAAACAAACCAGTCTCTGATCAGAGATTGAAATTTACCGATAAAGGCCGCGGATAAGATAATCAAAACAAGGATAAGGATCTTCGGAAAGAATACAAAGCTCTGGAAAAGAAAGAATAAAGCTACCAGGATGAATAAAAATAAGCCGATTAAAACAATGGGTTCCCCTTTTGTGAATTTCTTTTCCTTATTCATTCTAATGGCTCATGATTGGTCTATAAAGTTTTTGCTGGGTTCTATCCATATAAACCAGATCGGATCGAGATGAATTTCTTATAAGTTTAATAGGGAAGTCAACCATAAAGAAAAAGTGATGATGAATAATAAAAAAGGATAATAAAAGGCAGGTTTTAGAATTTTTCCGGTTTTATCAAAACCTGTTTGAATAAGGATAAAAATCGAAAAGATCCAGCCAAGAAAGAATATTCCCATACCAAGTGACCAAAGGCGATTGGGAAAATGTTTGGGGATTTTAGGGCCGATCCAGACCGTATTGATTTTTTTCAACCGGTCAATCACCGACTGAGATTCCTCCGATGATAGGTCACGATAGACGGAAAGACTGGCCGTTGCGAATAAGATTGTGTGATAGGCCTGGAGGGCCACCGGGATATTTTTCTGCAGATAAGCCTGATCCCCGATTTCGAATAAATGCTTAATGGCACGTTTTTGATATGGAGAACCGGGGAAAGGATTTAAAATAGTTTGTTCAAAGGCCAGAATAGCCAAGGGGTATTCTTTGCCCAGGAGATATTTTTCTCCTAAATAAAAATTAGAAGAAGCCTTCCAAAAGGTCAGACCGAAGACGATCAGTATCCCCGCAAAAACAGCCAAACCTGTGGTTAATAAAAAGGTTTTATTAATTATCCCAGTAGTGTTTGAGGTCTGGATTATCGACAATTTTTGCTTCTCCTAGGAGGCTGAACGATTTGGGGATCTTTTTAAAGGGTGTCTGATCGAACGTTTTTTTATCATAGAGGGTCAATGAAATTTTGTATTGATTCGGATGAAGCGATGGCGCGGTTATCTGATAGATTTCTTCAATGATTTTTCCATCTGGCCATAAGACTGGTGACCACAATCCATAGCCTAAAGTCAGTTGGACGAAAAATTGGTCTAAAGGAGAGTCTGGATTGACCACAGATTTATTTTCCATCAAAAGCAAAGCGGTTATATCCCCGGAAATAGGTCCCACCTTTTGCCAATAGAGACGAATAGCGAAAAGTTCTCCTTCAACCACTGGGGTTGGGTCCAGGGCATAGGCCAACAGCCTAAGTGAAGAGCCAAAAAGCAGATCGCTTTGTTGTACCTGGGGGGGCAAACCCTCCAATATGGACGGGGAAGGTTTAATGGTTAACGAATTGAACGATTCAAAAATTTTCTTCTGAAAGAATTTGTCATTTAAAAACCACTCTTCCCGGCTGAAAAAGACAGGTCTCTTACTAATCTCCTCGGCTAAGCTTTTTTCCATAATCCTTGTATCATTCAGATGAAGCCGATTGTTGAATGTTTCGCTGCGGGGATCATCTGTCTTCATCATTCGAGATCGTTCTGTGAGGAGATCCAGACCGTAATCGATCACCGTGACATCCGGCCGCACCGGGGTTAAAAATTGAAAAAGCCTAAAAATATCCCGGCCGGTATAGGTGGTAAAAAGGGTAAAATTGGTTTGGGGTAAAGAAAAGACCTTATGAACATAGGCCAGAGGGGTTTGATCCAGGGAGACTGGTTTAAAAAATTGAAATACACCCCAAATGGGGATTAAAAGTAAAACATATAGGCTTCGGGAATAATAAATTGAAATCTTTTTGTTTTCTTTGAAGGTCTCCTTCAGCAATATGCCGATTTGATTTAATCCGACGGCCAGCCAGGGGGTCCAGAGGGAAAAGGCCATGATATAGAATTCGAAAACATCGGGGACATTATAATGAATGAGAGATATGGACTGCACGAAAAATAAAAGGCCCAGAAAGATGAAGGGGCGGGTATGTTTTTGAACCTCTTTGACTAGGCCCAGCAACCCGATAATTCCACCAATCCAGTAAAAATCCTTAAAAAGCAAGAAGAAAAAAAAACCGAAATCTTCAACATGCCTACTTAAACTGAAGGAGGACATCTCGGTCCGAAAGATCTCCCCGCTCAGCAGCCAATACCAGTCCCTGAAAGAAGACAGGGTGATTCCGAAAAGGTTTGGATAGGAGAATTCAGGGGAAAAGCGGCTGCGGAAGGCAATAAACAGATAAGGGAGCAACCCCAAGAGACCGAACAAGGCGCTCCCCAAAAACAGCTTAAAATTTTTTGACCCCCTGGGGGCGACGACAATCAAAAAAAGAACCCCCGGAAAAACCATGACGGTAATCAAATGATGGCTCAGTCCCAGCCCCAGTAAAAAAGAAATGATCCAGAATCTTCTGATATCCCATTCCCGAAGCAAAGATAGACCCATGGTGGCCACCAGAAGACAAATAAAGACCTGCATGGTATAGACTTCGGCCAACCCGGTTCGGTTCAGGAAGGTGGGGGACAAAGCAAAAAAGAAAGTGGCTATCCAGGAAGCGGTAGGATTTTCCGTCAGTTGAAGACAGATTTTAAAAAGAAGCACCATGGCCAGAACGGCAAAAAGGGCCGATAAAAGGTTATGAAGAAAATAGGGGGACCCGATGGGGATCGAGGAAAAAAGACGAAGCAACTGGGTGTAAAGAGGATATCCGGTCGGGTGAGGGATTCCCAGGAAGGTGGCTACATAGGAAAATTCACCGCTGTCTCCCCAGTAGATACAAGGGAAAGTCAGGAAACCATATAATAAAAAGAGGAGGGAAAAAGGGATAAGTCTATAAAGATAGGTTCTGATATCAGGGGTCATGAATGAATTGAGATTAGAATGTCAGTAAGAGTTTTCTCTTCCCATTGTAGGGATCATACCAAGGCGAGATAATTCTTTCAATGTAAATCTTAATAATTTTAGCTATTTTTGAAAAAAAACAGGCCGCTTGGGAGGCGGCCTGTTTGGAATGGGGCTGGCGATTTAGGATCGAATCATTAGGGAACGACAAGACCGTCGGTGTAGGTACCGTCGGCATTATAAACGAAGGTTCCGCTTAAACCACCATGGCTCGCGGTAATGGTAGCAGTTCCGGCTGCTGTTCCGGCAATAGCAATGGTAACATCTTTGCTGACTCGAGCAGCTCCATAGGGGACTCCCAGTGTGGCGCCAGTGGTTCCACCAGATGCTGAAACCGTTGGAGGAGTTGCTGATGGATATTCGGAGACATAAGCCTGAAGGGCGGTATAAGCATTTTTGGCATCGGATTTGGTTGCCGCCACAAAGGCCTTGGCACGATAGGTGGAAAATTGTGGGATGGCGATGGCCGCCAGAATGCCGATAATGGCGATGACGATCAGCAATTCAACCAGGGTAAAACCTTTTTGATTCTTCTTTCTGTTTAATTTTTTCAACATGTTCTTTCTCCTTTTAATTTTTAAATTTTTTTATTAAATCAAATTTTTTCCTTCCCCTAAATATTTCGTCTCTTTTGATCCACCTCCTTGTGGCTATAAATTGAATGGTTTGAATCCCATTGATTTGATTGTGTCATTATCATCCCAACATGCAACAGGGATGCCAAAAGGAAGGGGATAAATTATTGAGAAAATTGTCTTAATATAATAGTGAGTTAGCGGGAAGCGGGCAGGTGAATGGTTTTCTTAGTTTTTGGATTATGACAAAAATTGTTCATGAGAAAAGAAAAATTGGTGGGAACTATGTTCTCAGTCCAACTTCAGGAAAGCCCTGTTCTCGCCACGGACCCACACAGACAAGGGCTGGATAAACCAAGTCTCTCACAGGGCCCGCTGAGGACGCAGAGGCAATCCTTTCTTTTCATTGCGTTTGATGGGATCGCAATGAAAAACCAGCCTGTCGCCTGGCGGCGAAGCTGTTTTGGAATGCCCGAAGGGCCGGAGAGTTAGGGAAGCGGCAGGTCGCCGCTGCCCTGTCCAGCCTTTGTCGGTGGCAAAAGAGAAAGGCCGTTAAGTTTTTTCGCGTTTCGAGGACGGGGATCTGAAGAAAGTGCAAGGATGGCTTTGTCTATGGCGGCACGGAGGTTATTTTGGATTTTTTCGGATTCTTACTGCGCCCGTCTTTCAATGAAGATCCTATGACTCACTTTGAAAGCCAATTCTTTCGGAATTTTTCATAAGGAATAAAAGAAAGGGCTTCCCTCTCCGCGTTGAGGAGGTCGATGGTGTCTTCCAAATCTTCGATAAGCTCCTCAAGCCTCTGAAAGTCTTTTGCGCTAATCAGTACACCTTTCCTCTTGCCCCTTTCATCGATAAGGAATTTAGGTTTTGCCTCAAGTTCCAGCCTTTCCATCGAAAAACTCCTTCGGTATTAATCTTAAAAGACACACGGATTTTCATGGTTAAGGCTCGTCTATTCTCCAGAAATCAGGAGTCTGATTTCTGGAGACCATTTGAATGCCGGAGGCAAAGAATAAGTACGTGCTTTGATATTGGAGGTCAGAATTAGTATTGGTAAATAGTATCATGGTGATCAAAATTAATAATCGGGTTCAGGCATAAGTAATATAGTTCTTACCCTGAGTCTAAGGCAAACTGGTCTATTTCTAAAACAGCCTATAAAGCTGTCTTAGGCGGCTAATTCCAAATCGATTTTTTCAATTCGAGACCGGACCGGTTTTAATTCTCCAATGGTTACCCAAACCACAGGTCCGTTTTCATCTGCCATTTTTTTGGACGATTCCCGCGCCCATCGATTAAATTCCTCGTCCCCTTTAACCTGCAGTACGACCAAGGCCTTGTCCGGTATCTTTTTAGCAAATTCAGGATGTTCCAAAATATACCTATCAAATTCCTTAATAAGAAGGCTATTCCTTTCTACGAACATTTTCTTTTCACTCATGGGAATTCTCCTTTTAAATATTTTGCTCTATAAAGTTCCCAATTTTCAGTTATATCATCATCCGCAAAAGTTAAAGCATCCTCATAGGTTAAAAACAAACTCATCTTTTTTCTTCTACCCGCTCGATCATAAGAATCTTTATGAACAGAGTCATGGGCACAATCATATCGAACAACTTCCTTCCATTCGCCTTCCACTTTGACTTCTAACTGAACCATAAGTTTAACGATTTTATCGCCTTTTGATTGATGATAATGCCTTTTCCGGGCATCCACATCAAGGAAAATCAAATATTCTTTTTCAGACATGGTCGTCTATCGGACCGGTACTTGGGTTAAAGGAATAATGCCGCTGTCTTATTTCCTTATTATCTATGATAAATTGTATTTTCATTATCAGCTACAATCCGGATAAATTGGACTATGTTGCCTTTGATTCTTTGTGTGGATGGCACGGAGTCCGTTATTCTTTTTTCTGTTTGAGCAGCGCATCCCCGAGTTCCTTTGACCTTTTGGTGGCGGCTTCGACGGCATCCATCAACGTCCCGTGAAGACCGGCCTTTTCCATAACGTGAAGACCGTAAATCGTGGTCCCCCCCGGTGAGGTGACCATTTCCTTGAGCTGGCTGAGGGGCCATTCCAATTTCCGGGCCATTTGACTCGATCCCCAGACTGTCTGTATGGCCAACTTTAAGGCTACTGAACGGGCTAGACCCATTTTAACTCCCCCTTCGGTCAGCCCCTCAAGGATATGGAAGACATAAGCCGGCCCGCTGCCCGAAAGTCCGGTAACGGCATCGAGTTGAGACTCTTCTACTCGCACCGTTTCTCCAATGGCTTTAAATAAGGATTCCGCCAGGTCAAAATCTTTTTCATCGGCAACGGCATTTTTAGAAAGGGCGCTGATTCCCGAGAGGACCAGGGCCGGGGTATTGGGCATGACCCGGATGATTTTTGGGGCCTTGGAAAAGAATCGACCCAGATAGGCTATAGGGACCCCGGCCGCAATGGAAATAAGGATTTTCTCCGGGGACCAGAGGGGAGAAAGGGTGGATAAGGCCTGGTCGACATTTTGGGGTTTTACCGCCAGAATAACCGCCCTGGAAGATTTGATAACCTGAGAGGGGTCAGGGACAGCTTTTACCCCGTAGGTTTTTTTTAGATGAGCTAAACGTTCTTCGATGATATCACAGACCCAGCAGTCGGAGGGGACGATGGTTTTACTGCCCAAGAGGCCCTGGATCAAGGCTTCAGCCATATTTCCACCGCCGATAAAACCCACAGGAATCTTCAGTTTCATTTGTTTAATCTCCTTTTTTAATTAGGACGCAGATTTTCGCCGATTAACGCAGATAAACTTTTTCCAGAAAACCATTACCAAGTCTATTATAAACGCTATAGAAGATTTTAATTATTTTTTCAGTTAGTTCTTTATATTGAAAATCCTGGTAATCTGCGTTTATCGGCGTCCAGAATTAAAAAAGGAGGCAGATTTTCGCCGATTAACGCAGATAATTATTTTCTCGAATTATCAAATGCCTTACGTTTAAGTTCTGGTCTAGTACCAAAATTAAGAAGAAGGCCAACTTCAATATCAGTTGCCTTTAGATAATTCAATAACTGTGCTTCATTTTCTTCTACCAATCGTTTTGCTGCTTTTATCTCAATGATTACCTTGTTATCAACCAATATATCAGCATAATATTCACCTATTATTTCACCTTCATAAAATACCTTTATCGGAGATTGAGGAACGACAGGAATACCTTCTCTTCTAAATTCAATCATCATAGCATTCTCATAAACCTTTTCCAGAAAACCATAACCAAGTTTATTGTAAACGCTATAGAAAATTTGTATCAATTTAGCTTTTTGAAAATCCAATTCTTTTATCAGACAGGATTTACCGGATTACCTGGGTTTTTGTGCCTTTCGACTTGTCTGCATGCAAGCAGACAAGCAAGGGGAAGAAAGGCACAAACCACATCGTCCTGCGGGCAAAAGTCTTAGTTCCCGTTGGAGTCGGATTAGAGGTTGCTCAGGGTCTTCAGGAACCTGAGCAAGATTTCTGTAAATCCGTTCGGTCGGCACGACCGACCTCAAAAAAGGTTCCCCTTCGGGAACCGTCTAATCCTGTCGAATAGTTTTTCTTAAGACTAAAGTGTTACTAAAAAGCAGGTTTATCAACAACAACGAGGTTCGTTATGAAAAAATCTTTCTTTTTTACCTTCTGGCTTCCGTTTTTTTCGGTGATCCCTTTCTCGGGCGATCACAGGTCCTATGGCGCTGAAGGGTCCAACGTCCGGCTCATCGGCCACAGCGACCTCCAGGGCCGTGATGCCCTCCAGATTGTCTTGAAAGGGAATTACGCCTATGTCGGACACCACCGGGGAAGGGAGATGAATCCCCTGACCGGGGCCCTGGAATGGAATGGAACCACCATCCTGGACGTCGGCGACCCGGCGCAGCCCAGGATCGTCAAGCATCTCCCGGGATATGAGGGAGCGGAGAGCCGGGCCGTTCAGGTAGTGGAGCAATATTTCGACGGCAGGGATTATCTCCTCCGGAACCAGGAATCCAGCGCATTTACCGGATTTGAGGTCTTTGACATTACGGAACGGTCCTCCCCCAGGCTGGTTTCAAAAATTGAGGGCCTCAAGGCGGCCCATAAGAGCTGGTGGGATGCGAAAACCGGCTATGCCTATCTATCAGGAACGGCTCCGGGCTGGAAAGGACAACACCTGATTATTTATGATCTGAAAAATCCTTCCAGCCCCAGGTTTGTCTCCAACTGGGGACTTCCCGGTCAGGCCCCCGGAGAATCGGGAAAAAGGGTCAGCCTCCACCATCCGGTCATTTCAGGAGACCGGGCTTATCTTTCTTATCTCCTGGGCGGCGACGTGGTCATCCTGGATATCGCCGACAAAGCCCAGCCCAAGGTAATCGCCCACATCGACTTCTTACCCCCTTCCACGAAATCCCATACGACGTCTCCCTTCCCGCCTCTCAGGGGGAAGGGCATCGGCACCGGAAAGGACGTTCATCTCCAACAGACCCTGGTCGTCTCGGAAGAAGCCCTGGCCCAGGGAGGGGAGGAGCCACGGCCCCAGTTGTATATCTTTGACGCCACTGATGAGAAGAAACCGGTCCTGTTATCGACTTTCAAGGTGCCGGACGCAGATTTTCCCAGCCGGGGAGGGCGCTTCGGACCTCACCAGTTCGCGGAAACGAAAGACGGGGAGATCATCGGGGGGTTCCTTCTCTATGTGGCCTATTTCAATGCCGGTTTGAGGATCGTCGATGTTTCCAATCCCTCCAAGCCCAGAGAGGTCGGATATTACCTGCCCGAAGGGACAGAGAGGAAAAAGGAGGGTCAGGGTCTTAAAAAGGTGATTCAAACCAATGATGTGGATCTCGATCAGCGGGGATTGATCTATATCACGGATCGCTCCGGGGCAGGTCTTCATATCCTCCAGTTTAAAGGAAAATAGCCTCCGGGTTTCCCTTTTCAATCGCTTAAAAAAACAGTCAACAGAGAAATGGCCAGGGCCGTTGCGGCCAGAAAAACAGCGCCGGTTGTGAAAGTCCCGGTTATATCCACCAGAACCCCCATGGCCAGGGGACCAAGGGGTCCCTCTCCAGGTTCTGGGAGGAAGATCTCACCGAAGACGGCCTGTGGAAGAATTAAATGTACTCAATCCCGTTTTTGTTCTTAACCTCTTCTTCCGTTCTCCGGCCGCGGAGGATAACAGAGCCCCCTTTGAAGGCCACAATAATGGATGGCGCCCCGAATCAATTCTTCAAATAAAATACTTATGAGAAAGACAGGCTGGCGGCTTCTTAGAAATTTGGGTTTATTGGATCGGAAAATAGATATCTTGACAAATTCAATTTATTAACATTATAATGGTCATTAAAATTACACTTCAGGAGAGCTTATGGAAGATTTCCAGAAAATTATGCCCGTTACCAAAGTAAAAAGAAACCTCCTTGATATTCTAAAACATATGGAAAAGGAGGAAGAGACGATTGCTCTCACCAGGAATGGTGAGCCAATCGGGGTGATGATGTCCCTATCCCGGTATGAAGGTCTCCTGGAGACGATCGAGATTTTAAGCGACCGAAAAATAAGAATCGTTCTGAATGCCTCTAAAAAAGATTTTAAAGCCGGCCGAGTATTGGATCATGATTCGGCCTGGAAAGAATAATGCTTTCCTTTCGCTTGCTTTATTCGGAGACCTCCGGCAGGCAAATCAAATCCCTTCATCCCGGGTTGAAGCCCCTTATAAAAAAACACATCGAAGACTTAAAAGAAAAACCTTTTCTGGGTAAACCGTTGGAGAGGGAATTGTCCGGATATTATTCTTTGAGAACGAAAAAATTCCGGATCATCTATGATGTCGATCAAGAAAAACATATTATCCGGATACACTACCTGGGCCCACGAAAAGATATTTACGAACTTTTCAGACAGTGGTTGGCCGCAAACCGCAGATAAAACTTCCCACCGCTCCGATTCCTTCTTTTTCTACCAGCCTGATGGTTTGCGATCCTATGACGGCGATATCCGCCTTGCCTTTTAAAAAGTCGATGTCGGATTTGTCCTTGACCCCGAAACCGACGGCCAGGGGCAGGGAGGTTGCCCGACGGCAGCGGTTTAGATAGTTGGCCAGATCGGTTGAAAAGCTGGTATCGGCCCCGGTCACCCCTTTCCGGCTCAGACAATAAATAAAACCCCGGGCCAGAGAATCGATATATTGCATCCGGTTGTCCGGCGTGGTGGGAGAAAAGAAAAGGACCGGTATCAGTTCATTTTTATTCATCAGGTCAAGATACTCCTGACCTTCCTCCGGTGGAAGATCGGGGACGATGGCCCCCTGGAGATTTCTTTCCCGGAGCGTTTGAGCAAATTGTTCGACCCCATATTTAAAAAGAATATTGTAATAACTCATGATCAGAAAAGGGATTTTAAAAGTCTCAGAAACTTTCCGCGCAAAATCCAGACACCCCTGAACCGTCACGCCCCTTTTCAGGGCCTTCTGATTGGCCTTAAGGATCACCGGCCCGTCGGCCATGGGTTCGGAAAAGGGGATTTGCAATTCCATGAGGTCCACCCCGGACTCGACCATAGACTCGATGACTTGAAGGCAGGTCCCCCAGGAAGGGTAGCCCAGGACAATGTGGGTCATGAGCAGGATATCTTTTTCTCGAATTTTCTTTTGCAGATAGGCGTCAAACGCTGTACCCATGGGCTTTCTCCTGAATAAATTCTTTCCAGCTCGGATCCTCAAAGGCATCGGCGATGGTGAAGATGTCCTTGTCCCCCCGTCCTGACTGATTGATGATGATCATCTCCTCCCGGCTTAACTGTCCGGCCTCTTTAAAGGCCTGGACAAAGGCATGGGCCGATTCCAGGGCCGGGATCAATCCTTCCTTTTTCAGGGTCAGGGATAAGGCCTCGATGACCTCCCGGTCGGTGGCCGCTTCCACCCGAATCCGGCCCTGTTCTTTAAGGAAGGATAAGATCGGTGAGACCCCGACATAATCCAGTCCGGCGGCTACACTATGGGTCTCTTTCATTTGACCGTCGTTGTCTTGCAGAAAGTAGGTTTTATACCCCTGGGCCACACCGATGGACCCATCCCTGGAAGCCAGTCTGGAAGCATGTTCCCCGCTGGTCAGTCCCTTTCCCCCGGCTTCCACCCCGACCAGTTCCACCGGATCATCCAGAAAGGCCTTGAAAATTCCCAGGGCGTTAGACCCGCCCCCGACGCAGGCATAAACACGCTGAGGGAGTCGGCCCTCCCTTTCTAATATCTGTTTCCGGGCTTCCTGGCCGATGATGGACTGAAAATAGGAAACCATTTCCGGAAAAGGGTGGGGGCCGCAAGCCGTGCCCAATACATAATGGGTATCATCCATATGGGTGATCCAGTCCCGGAAGGCCTCGTTGATGGCGTCTTTGAGTATGGCCGTTCCGTCTTTGACCGGAATGACTTCGGCCCCCAAACGCTGCATCCAGAAGACATTGGGTCTTTGTCTTTTGACATCTACTTCCCCCATATAAATGGTGCAGCGGAATCCGAATTTGGCGGCCATGGTGGCCGTGGCCACGCCATGTTGACCGGCCCCGGTTTCAGCAATGACCCGGGTCTTTTTCATCCGTTTGACCAAAAGCCCCTGACCCATGACGTTGTTGGCCTTGTGGGCGCCGGTGTGATTCAGGTCTTCCCTTTTGATGTAGATGCCTGCCCCCCCAAAATGGTTAGTTAAATTTTCAGCAAAGGTCAAAGGCGTCGGCCGGCAGGAATAAGTGGACATGATCTCCAGGTACTCCTGCCAGAAGGTCGGATCGTTTTTAGCCTTTTCGAAGGCCTCTACCAGATCGTCAAAGGTGGCCACCAGGATTTCGGGAATAAAGGCCCCGCCGAATGGCCCGTAATAACCGCGGTTTTTCATGGATGTTAACTCCTTAGGTTTATAGACTAAAGGCTGAAGACTGAAGGTAAAAGGAGAAAAATTTGAGACCCAAAATCTTCATAAGTTCGTATAAATCCCAAAAGATAGTCACCCCGGTGAAAGCCGGGGTCCAGAAGCAGTAAATTCTCTGGATTCCGGCTTTCGCCGGAATGACAAAAAAAATTACCACCTTTTTGCGATTCAGTCATTCTTCTTTCATTCTGAATTCTGACTCCTGGATTCTGTATTCGCTTATTTTTCTCATCAACTGTTTCATCAGAACCGGATCTTTCTTCCCAGGTCGTTTCTCAATGCCGCTGCTGACATCCACGGCGTAAGGTTTGACGGTGGTAATAGCTTCCTGGATATTTTCCGGTCCCAATCCACCGGCCATGATCAGGGGGATCCCTGTTTCCTTGGCTTTTACGGCCAGCGCCCAGTCAAAGGTCCGGCCCGTTCCTCCGGCCTTCCCCTTCTGAAAGGTATCCAGGAGTATGGCCCTGACGGCTCCCTGGTATCTTTTAATATTTTCCAAATCCCTTTCATTTTGAATACGAAAGGCCTTGATAGAGTGAGGCATCAGGTTTCGGCTTATTTCCGGTGATTCACCTCCGTGCAATTGAATAAGATCAAGACCGCAGGTTGAGGCAATCTCTTTAATTCTGACCGGGTCTTCATTGACGAAGACCCCCACGGTCTTTACCAGCGGTGGGAGGGAACGGATTATGGTCTTAGCCTTTGCCGGATCGATCCGCCTGGGGCTTTCGGCGAATATAAATCCAAGGGCATCGGCCCCCATTTCTGTTGCCAACAAGGCATCCTCCAGGTTTGTTATCCCGCAAATTTTAACTTTGGTCATTTCTCTCTCTAAACCTTCATGCCTCTTGGGGCACTACAAGGCATGAAAATCCCCCCCTCCCCCTCCGAGGGGGGAGGGAAGGGGTGGGGGTGGTAATCTCCAATAGTTTTTATCATCCGGCTTCGACCATCTCTCTGGTCTTCGACTCAAGGTCATTACTGCTCATCAAAGACGAACCGACCAGTACCGCATTAATCCCCAATCCTTTCAGGTCCTCCAGGTCCTTTTGATTATGGATGCCGCTCTCCCCAACGATGATATGGCCTGGGGGAATCCGGGCGGCCAGTTTGTGGGTGGTCTGAAGGTTAATCTCAAAAGTATCCAGATCACGGTTGTTGATGCCGATTATTTCCGCTTTGGAATCAAGGGCCTTTTCCAGGTCATCCCGGTCATGGACTTCGACCAGCGCAGTCAGGCCTTTTTCATAACAAACCTGGAGTAATTCCCTGAATTGGGCTTTGGAAAGGATTCTGACAATCAACAGGATAGCATCCGCTCCCCAGGCCAGGGCCTCTCGGATCTGTATCTCATCAATAATAAAATCCTTGCGCAGGATCGGCAGGGTTACCGCCTGCTTAACCCCGGGCAGATTTTCCAAATGTCCTTGAAAAAATTTTCGATCGGTCAATAAGGAAATGGCGGCCGCACCGGCTTGCTCATAAATCCGGCCAATCTTCAGCGGGTCCGTCCTTTCCCGAATCGTCCCGGCCGAAGGGGAGGCGAACTTGATCTCGGCAATCAGATTGATCCGGCCCGGCCGGGATATGGCGGTCTTGAAATCACGGATTCCGGGGATGTCCCTTTGACGAGGAGAGGAGATCCCGTTTCTTTTTAGTTGGGCCACTTCTTGTTTTTTCTCTTCCAATATTTCTATTAGTCTTGAATGCATAAAAATTTCCGAAATATTGCGTTTATATAAGTCCCTCATGTCCCTTGAGGGCGTTATGAATCTTGAAATTGATACTATGCTGGGGAGAGATTAGTCATTCCGGCGAAGAGGCTGTGTCGTAATTAATAAAAATCCATCAAATCCGTCATACCGGCGAAAGCCGGTATCCAGGTTAAAGAAACCATCTAAAGCCCTGGATGCCGGCCGACTCCCAAAGGGAGTCTTTGCTTAAAGTTCGGCGAAGCCGAACGACTCAAGTCCGGCATGACGGAAAAAAACCAAGCTCCCAGTGTAATGCAGGGTTGATTTCGTGCTACACTACAATATTGTTTGTAAAGGCAATCAACTGTTCAAGCTTTTTTTTCGCCCGACCCGAATCAATCACTTCCCGGGCACGCTGGATCCCGGACTTCAGGTCCTGATCGAGTCCGGCGGCCACGAAGGCCGCGGCCGCGTTCAATAGAACCATGTCCTTTCGGGCCCCCTCCTGCCCGTCCAGGATATTTCGAATGATCCAGGCGTTTTCCTGGGCGTCCCCGCCTTTGATAGCATCGATCGCGGCCCTTTGAAATCCGTAATCCTCGGGGGTAATTTGATAACTGTGAACCTCTCCGTCTTTAAGATGAGAGATCCGGGTCGGGCTGCAGATGCTGATTTCATCGAAGGTTCCTTCCCCGCAAACCACAAAGGCCTCTTTTGACCCCAGTTTGCCGAGGACCTGGGCCAACTTTTCGGTTAATTCGGGGGAGTAAACCCCGAGGACCTGGGCTGTCGCCCCGGCCGGGTTGGTCAAAGGCCCCAGGATATTAAATATGGTCCTCAATCCGATCTCTTTTCTCGGCCCGGCGGCATATTTCATGGCCCCATGAAAGAGTGGGGCAAATAAAAATCCCAAACCGATTTCGCGTATACATCTTTCCACATTCTGAGGGCTGATATCGAGTTTGACCCCTAGATTTTCCAAGACATCCGCACTTCCACATCTGCTGGAAACGGCTCTGTTGCCGTGTTTGGCGACCTTGATACCCCCTCCGGCGGCCACCAGAGCGGTAGCGGTCGAAACGTTAAAGGTGTTGGTCCCGTCTCCGCCGGTCCCGCAAGTGTCCAGTATCGTTTCCGCATCAATGTTGATTTCGTCCCGGTCAAGGCTTAAGGAGGCGTCGATCACATTAATCCTGGTTGCCTTCTCCCTCATCACCCTCGCGGCGCCGACGATTTCATCCACTGTTTCCCCCTTCATGCGCAAGGCGGTGATAAAGGCCCCGATCTGGGCCGGGGTCGCTTCCCCGCTCATGATCTCATTCATGGCCGCCTCCATCTCCGCCTGGTTCAGATCCTCTCTGTTGACCACCTTCCCAATCGCTCCCTGGATCATTTTCCATCCTCCTAAATTAAAAAATTCCGGTACAAGGTCTAAGGTGTAAGATTTAAGGTTTTGCCTTAAACCTCAAACCTCAAACCTCGAACCTTGAACCTTGAACCTCGAACAAATAATCTTAAACATTGCTCCCCTCTTTTTATAATTTAGGTCTCCCCAGTAAACGAACAACATTGTTCAGCAGTTTCAAACCCAGATCGTCCTTGAGGGTCAGGATTGATTCCGGATGAAACTGCACGGCCGCCATCGGCAGCTCTTTATGGGCAATTCCCATAACCACCTGGTCATCACTGACAGCCGTTTTTTCCAGACAGGAGGGTAGATCTTCCATCCTGGCAAAAATGGAGTGATAACGGCCGGCCTTAAAGGTCTCCGGGAATCCTTCAAAAATCCCTTTTTGGTTATTCCTGATCATCGAGGGTTTTCCATGCATCGGATAATCCAGCAGGCTGAGTCTTCCACCAAAGGCTTCAACCATCCCCTGCAGACCCAGACAAACCCCAAATACCGGCAGAATCCGTTCGGCACAGGCCTTGACCAGATTGGCCACCCCGAAATCGGAGGGTCGACCCGGACCGGGAGAGAGAAAGATCATGTCCCACTTCTCCTGGTCCAGGATTTCAAGCGGGAAGCCGGCTCGTAAAGTCATAACCTGGGCCCCGGTCTGACGAACGTAATTGGCCAGGGTATGGACAAAGGAGTCCTCATGATCCACAAAAAGGATTTTGGGCGCCTTTCCCTTGGGAAGAGAGGGAACAAAGGGAACCCGTTCCGGCGGTTTTTTCCCTAAAACAGCGTCGATAAAGGCGGCGGCCTTAAGACGGGTCTCTTTTTCTTCCTCATCCGGGTCTGAGTCCACCAGCAGGGTGGCGCCGACCCTCACCCTGGCCAATCCGTCCTTCAGATGGATGGTCCGAATGGTGATGCCGGTGTTCAGATTGCCGTTAAAGCTGATAAACCCTATAGCGCCACCATACCATTCCCGAGGTGAATTTTCCAGTTCTTCAATGCGCTGCATGGCGGCTCTCTTGGGGGCTCCGGTCAAAGTGACCGCCCACATGTGGGATAAAAAGGCGTCCAGAGAATCGCAATCCTTGCGCAAAGTCCCGGTCACATGATCGACCGTATGGAAAAGACGGGAATAGGTTTCAATAAGACGTCGGCCCTTTAAGTTCACGGTTCCGGGTTTACAGATACGGGATTTGTCATTGCGATCCACATCGGTAACCATGGTCAGTTCCGATTCATCTTTAATTGAATTGAGCAAGGTCCGAATCTGGTCCGAATCTTCCATGGCGTCCCTTCCCCGGGCGATCGTCCCGGAAATGGGGCAGGTTTCCACAAAGTCTCCCTCCACGCGGACGAACATTTCCGGGGATGAACCGACCAGTTGCTCATCTCCCATATTGATCAAAAACTCGTAGGGACTGGGGTTGACCTTTCGGACCACGTGAAATAAATCCCCCGCTGTGCCGGCATAACCGGTGTAAAAAAGCTGACTGGGGACGACTTCGAAAAAATCACCTTTCCGGCAGCCTTCCTGGACCTGTCGAACCTTGTCGGCATATTCTCCCGGTTCATGATCCATTTTGATGGAACCGGGCTCTCCTCTTTTAACCTCCAGACCGTCTCCGTTGCGCTCCAACCCCAGGGTGTCCTGCCCGTTGAATATAAAATCATAGCATCTTCTCTGGGCTGTCTCTTTACGATGGTCGACCAGGATTAATTCATCGGGAAGGAACAGGTGCGCCTCTTTATAGAAAGCCGGGCGTTGATGTTTCAATCGAATCGGTTCAAACTGGAAGGCCAGATCATAACCAAAGGCCCCGTATAATCCCAGATGGAGATCGGCCTCAGAGCCGAACAGTTTAATGATCGTACGGATAATGGAAAAGAAACTGGGCTGCTTGCTGCGCTCCTCTTCCGGGAAATAACCGGACATGGGAAGAATCTTTCCAGTTATTTGATCGTCGGTCCTCTCTATCTCAACCAGATGAGGATTTTGGCTTAACGGGGAGTAAAGAAAACCTAAAAGGATTTTTCCCCGCTCATTCAGGGCGTTCATTTGGAATTTCCGGTCATAGCCGATAATCTGAAGGGGAGGATTTAGAAAGGCGATATCCCAGCGGCTATATCTTCCCGGATACTCATATCCGCTGGCAAAAACAGCACCTTTGAATTTATCAATCCCCGCCAGGGGAATTTCCAGCCCGGATTCGTAAGGTAAACCTTCAACGCTTCGAAGGACCTTTATCCCAGCCTCGGTTACATAGTGATCATTCATGGCCAAGCTCCTAATGAAAGGTATTTGAAATTTTTCCGCTATTTCTTTTCGGTTTTTTAAATTAATAACTTTTTAGACAGAATTTCCGCCGGAAGCGGATCGAGGTTGCTCAGGGTCGTCCGGAGCCTGAGCAAAATTCCTGTCAATCCTGTTAATCCTGTCAGATAATTTCTTTCCTGGTCCAAAGGGGACCATTTTGTCGGTGACTCCTAAAATAAAAAAGGCCGTGATTTTTTCTCTCACGGCCTTTTGAGTGCAAAAATAAAAAAGCCGTGGAGACCTTGAGCGGTTCTCCACGGCTTATGATTTCTCTGTCAGGTCAGCGGCGGACGAACCCCTCCCTTGAATCCTGCCACCACCACCAGTTATTGTTACTCATTGAAATTTGATTCATTGTTCGGTTTCCTGAAAAAATATGAATAATAGTTTACTAAATCTAAAAATACGAGTCAATACTTTTTTGCAATCTTTTTTTACAATCCTAAAGAATTGACTTTAACTGTTGGATATGTTTTAATTTGTTCTTTAGAAAACTGGTTTACCCAATCAGCGATCCTTAACCGAAAGGCTGGTCTATGAAGTAGTCCGACAAGACCCCTATTTCCCAGCCTGGCTGAAGTACCGAGTAAGGAACTGGCCGTGTTCAAAGAACGGGCCATTAAAAGCGGTTTTGACCTTATTGACTTTTGGGCCGTGGACTTCGACTGGCAGGAAGGCAAGCCCTTTGAGCATCATTGGCAGGATTACCGGACCTGGAAAGATCGGTCTCTCAAAACCATCAGCGATTTCGGCTATACCAAGTATCCGAAAAAGGTAAATACATCGCCTGCGTGAAGGTGATCGATGTTTTTGGTTGTGATTCCAGCATAGCTGTTGAAATTGAGGTATAATATCAATTAAAAAAAGGACAATCCCCAAGGAGGACATAAAATGCAAACCACCGTTATCTATTCGGACGGACAGACCCTAAAAACCAATTCAATCTTAAGGAAGTGGTTGGGGAGGCAGAAAAAATTTATTGCCATCATAGAAGGAAACAGCCTGATCATCAAAAAACCTCATTCTCTTTTGGATTTTTCTGCCGAACCGGATGAAGATTTTATGACTATGGAAGAAATAAACAAGGAAATCCACAAGGCAAGGAAAGAGAATGAACATCGTCGTTGATACCAATATCTTAGTTTCAGCCGTTTTGTGGAAAGGCCCTCCTTTTCAGGCTTTGAAAATTATTTTGGAGATGCACTCCTTGGTTCAGAGCCAATCGACCATAGAAGAATTTGAAAAGGTAATCCGGAGAGAAAAATTCAGAAAAATTCTTGAGAAAAGTGGAGGAACCCCCGAGACCCTTATTGAAACCCTTATTCTTGAAAGCAAATTCTATGCTATTTCAAGACGATCAGCAGCCAAGGCCAAACGGATCAAAATCGAGGATAAGGAAGATGCCATTTTTCTTGAACTTGCCTTAGAGGCTAAGGCCCCAATTGTTGTCTCCGGGGATAAACACCTGCTTGACCTTAAAGAAGTCAGTCAGATTAAATTTGTAAGCGCAAAAGAATTTCTTGCCCTCCAGGGCGAATTTCTAAAATTAACGCCGGTTTAAAAATTGTACAAGTTGGGGAGAGGCACCATCGACTTTTGGATATTTTTCTGGTAGTTCAGGCTTGAGGATATCGGAGTCCAGGACAATAGAAAGTAATTCCCTCATATTTGCTCTGCCTGACGAACTGCTTTTCAGCAGAGGTCTTGCACCCTCCTTGAGTAATTGCCGGTTACCTACTGCAGAGTCGGGCATACCTCCATAGACCGGGGCAAATAGAGGCACCTTCATATTAAGAGATGATCGACCTGCCTCCATGCTTCCTCCGTTTGTTCCGGACTCGATTAGTATCATCGCCTTCGATAAAGCGCAAATGGTCTTGTTACGCTGAATGGCATTCCTTACACTCCAGGGAATCCCGGGCAAAAACTCACTTACCACGGCGATCCCGATCCCAGTCCCAGATGTCCTTGAAATCTTTTTTAATATGAAAATTCAATATGCCTTCACAGAGCACCAGTATCGTTGTCCCACCGGATTCCAAGGCTGTGCGATGGGGGGGCCATTCAGTATTTTTTTGAGATTGACTTTAACCGTTTGTTATGATTTACATTGATCGAGGCCTGAATCATTTCTTTTTAGGCATTTAACCATTCCTGGAAAGGTTGGCCATGGAGCAATCCGACAAAACTCCACTTTTAACCCCACTTTAAAAAAGAGGATGATGGGGTTTTGTTTTTTGTAACAGGGAAAAAATAATAACCGGTCTCAAGATTTCTTCTAATTGTTTTTTGAGGTAAAATCTTGATGGGCAAAAATGGAGAGGAGGAAGCCAATGGCAGAAGTAAGAGCAGGTAAGATCCTGGTTAAAATACTTAAAGAAGCGGGTATAAAGTTTATCTCGGGGATTCATGGAGGCCATTTGTGGCCACTGTTGAGCGCCCTGGATGAAGATATGAGGATGATTCATCTGCGTCATGAACAGTCCGGACCCTATATCTCGGATGGCTGGGGCAGGACCACGGGCCGCCCCGGGGTATGCTTCGGGACGGCCGGGCCGGGGATGTATAATATGGTTCCCGGTATCGCCCATGCCTATTTATGCAAAAGTCCGGTAGTGGCCATTGCCGGGCAGCATGAGGCCTTTCACGATGGATGGGCCCCCTTCCAGGAAGGTTACGGTGAAGAGGTCTGCCGGAGTTTCACCAAGTGGTCTAAAAGGATCGTTGATCCCCGGACCTTGACCTTCCATCTTCAGAAGGCCTTGAGGGATGCCGTAGCCTATCCTCCCGGGCCGGTAGTCCTGGAGATCCCGGTCAATGTCCTCGGCCGAAGGGAGGAGGATACCAGGCAAGTGGGTTATATCCCTACCGATCAATGCGCCGGTTTGGGCCAATCCGCGGCCGATCCGGTTCTGGTGGAGAAAATAATACGGATGTTTCTGGAAGCTAAAAGCCCGGCAATTATCGGAGGCGACGGGATTTACTGGTCCGGGGCTTCTGAAGAATTGAGGGAATTTGTCGAACTGTTAAATATTCCGGTCATTACCCGGCGGATGGGAAGGGGAGCGGTTCCCGAAGCCCATCCCCTGGCCTTTACCGGCGCTTTTCGAAGGCCCATTCTCAACGGGGCGGACGTGATCGCGGTTTTTGGCCTGCGGATGAGCAATCTGGAACATTATGGACAACCCCCGACGTACAGCCATAAGGCCAAATATATCCTGGTCTCGGAGGCCTATGAAGACCTGGAGGCCAGAATTCCCTCCGAGGTCAGGCTCCAGGCCAATCCCAGGCTGGTTCTCAGGCAGATGATCGATTGTGCCAGGGATCTGATCAAGGCGCCTCCGGAGCGGGCCGAATGGCTTGGGTTGGTAGCCACGGCTAAAGAGGAGGCCCGGAAAAAGAGGGTCGAGTCGGTGGAAGGGGTCCGTCAGGCCCGGCCCATCAATCCCAATTTTTTGGCTCAAGAGGTGGTGGATTTTCTGGATGACAGCGCCACCATCATACTGGATTCCTATTCCATGGCCGGTTTTACCACCGACAAGATCGAGGCCAAATTCGCCGGTCAGGTCCTGGACGCGGGCACGGACGGCGGGGTCGGCCACTCGGTGGGGATTGCCATAGGCGCCCAAATGGGCCGACCGGGGAAACAGGTGCTGGCCCTGCTGGGGGACGGCGGTTTAGGGGTTGCCGGATTCGATATTGAAACCGCTTCCAGATATAAAATTCCGGCCGTGTACCTCCTTTTCAATAACAGCTCCTGGATAAGCACCGAGTTTCAGAAAGCGACTTTACCCAAGGTGGATTCCTGGGGGATGCTGCCCGATATTCGATACGACAAGATGTTCGCCGAGGTGGATTGCCATACCGAGTTTGTCACCGAACCGGAGCAGATCCGACCGGCCCTGGAGCGGTCTTTTAATTCGGGGAAGACTTCCCTGATCAATGTTATTCCCGATAATACCATCCTGCCTCCCCAAATACGGGTCAGCCAGTCCAGAGGTAGTGAGTAAATCGGGAAGGAGGATGTTCGATGAAGATTGATGAAAAGGAATGCGTGGGGTGCGGAGAGTGTTTGGCCTACTGCCCTATGGGGGCCATCAGCATGGATGATGACGCTGATTTTGCCTCGATTGACGAGGATGAATGTGTGGAATGCGGCGTTTGTTTCCGATCGAAAGTCTGCCCGGTTGACGCTTTTGAGGAGGAGATCCATCCCTGGCCCCGTTCCATTCGGGCGGCCTTTTCCAACCCCCTCCTGGTTCACAAAGAAACCCGGGTTCCGGGGCGGGGAACCGAGGAGGCCAAGACCAATGACGTAACCGGGCAGTTTAGAAAAGGCTTCGTCGGCATCACCACCGAGATGGGCCGACCGGGCCTGGGAGCCAGGTTTTATGATGTCGAAAAGGTGGCCAAAGCCCTGGCCAGGGCCGGGGTGGTCTTCGCGCCCAATAATCCGGTTACCTATTTGATGGTTGATCAGAAAACGGGCCAATTAAATCCGGAAATCATCAGCGAAAAGGTCTGTTCGGCCATGATCGAGAGCACCACACCCCTTGAAAATCTGCCAGAGGTGATCAAGCAACTGAAAGGAGTTTCCCCTGAGATAGAGACCGTATTCTGTCTGACGATTTCCAGCCGGCTGGAAGAGGACGGCACGGCGCCCTGCGAGAAAGTATTGAAAGAGCTGGAGGTGCTTTTTTATATCAATGGCAAGACCAATGTTGGCCTGGGCCGGCCCTTGTTTAAGGAGGTAGGATAATGACTCACACCTTACACCGGCGAGGATCGGAAAAAAGCTTAGAGAGAGATTATGTCCTGTTGTGCATGGCCGCCAAGGGGATTAATGAAGAAGGCTCTGCGGAAAAAATGCGGGAGTTCCTGAGGATTAACCTGCGTTATAATCCGGTCAATATAGGAGATATGAGAACCGGCAATAGGTATAATGTGCCCATCGACGAGATCATGGAAAAAGTTACCAGCACGAGCATTGTTCATGGGGTCTTTTCCGACCGGGAAACGGTGACCAAGGTCCTGAAGGACCTTAAGGAGGCCGATCTGGGACTATCCGTCGTGGTCAGCGGTCCTTTTGGCTGTGTCGGAGAGCTGTGTCAGGCGGCCGGATTGAGTCCCCATTCAGTCGATTACTCAGGGGCCATCTGGGGGAAAAGAGATAAATTACCGCCGGATGAGATACTGGAGGTAACCACTATGTGCGGTCATGCCATGGTGGCCTCAAATCTGGTCAAGTCTCTGGTCGATGAAATAAAAAGCGGAGGGAGAAGCGCCGCAGATGCCGGCAAAGAACTGGCCAGAATCTGTGAGTGCGGGATATTCAACCCCGTTCGTGCCGCAGAACTTTTGAAGGAGATGGCCTCAAAATAAAAGGTTCAAAGTTCAAAAAATCGTATCAGTTTAGCTTCTTGAGATTCAAATACTTTTATTAGACAGGATTTACAGGATTCCTTTGATTTTTGTGCCTTTCCGGAAGAAAGGCACAAACCGAATCGTTCTGCAGATGGTCTCAGTTTTCGCTGAAAGCGAATCGAGGTTGCTCAGGGTCGTCCGGAGCCTGAGCAAAGTAAATGTAAATCCTGTCAATCCTGTCAGATAATTTATTTTCATACGGCTAAAGTGTTACAAAAAATAAAGGTTCAAGGTTTAAGGTTTATAATAAAACCCTATACCCTGCACCTTGGACCTTTTACCGGAATTTATTAATTTAGGAGAGCTGCCATGGGCTTACCATTGGAAGGAATAAGGGTTGTCGATTTCACCCAGTTTCAGCAGGGAACGGTTTGCACGGAAATGCTGGCGGACTGGGGAGCGGATGTAATCAAAATAGAGCCCCGCAACACCGGTGAACCGGGAAGAGGAGGAAACCCCTGGGGGCCTGAAGGTGTACCCGTTTATTTTGAAGCCTACAACCGCAACAAGAGAAGCATGACCATAGATCTTAAAAAGGAAAAGGGCCGGGAGATCGTCTATCAACTGGTAAAAAAAGCCGACCTGTTTGCCCAGAATTTCCGCCCCGGCGTGGCCGAGCGACTGGGTTTTGGGTATAAGGCCTTGTCGGAGATCAATCCCGGAATTATCTACCTGAGCGGATCAGGTTTTGGCCTGAAAGGTCCTATGTGGGACCGTCCCGGATTCGATTCCGTTGGCCAGGCCATGGGCGGACTTATGAGCATCAACGCCCAACCCGGAGGAACCGAACACCTGGTCGGGACAGGGATCGGCGACCAGACGGGGGGATTCCTGCTTAGCTGGGGGGCTCTGCTGGCCTTGATCGATAGGGAACGGACCGGCAAAGGTCAGGAGGTGGATGTCTCTCTGATTGGCAGTGTGATCGCCTTACAAAGTTCGACCTTCCTGGCCCACCTGTTAACCGGCCATGTCCCGGAAAAACGCAGGGGTCGCATCACCAGCACGGTCTTTGCCAGCAGCTTCACGGCCAAGGACGGCCAGGCTTTCATCATACAAACCGTCGGCGCGGAAAAAAGGGACAAGGTCTTTGAAATAGCCGGTTTGGATAAAGACCCCAGGTTTGATACCAGGGAAAAGCGGCACCAAAATGAAGGACAGATGTTTGAGGCATTTGATGCCTTCTTTGCCACCAAGACCCGTGACGAATGGCTGAAGATCCTGGTAGAGGCCGATATTGTTTGCGCTCCGGTCTACAGCTATCCTGAAGTGGCCAACGATCCTCAGGTGCTGGCCAATAAATATGTGGTGGAAGTAAACCATCCCACCGAGGGCCCCGCCAGAATTATCGGCAATCCTATCCATCTAAGCCGGTGTGAGGCCAGGATCGGTGTGTCCCCTCTGCTGGGGCAGCATACGGATGAGGTTTTAAAAGAAGCAGGGTACTCGGAGGAAGAAATCGCCCAGTTGAGAGAAGAAAAGGTGGTTTGAATTCGGTTTAATGAAAATACCGTTCAAGGTTCAATGTTCAACGTTCGATGTAGCCAGTTTTCATGATTCGCGATGCCTTTGTTGGGCAGTAAAGTTTGATGAATTCGTAAAAAGTCGCCGAAAGCCCATTTTCGTCATTCCCGTGAAAACGGGAATCCAGTGTTTTTAGTAGGTTGTGCAAGGCCTGGATTCCCGCCTCCGCGGGAATGACGACTTTTTACGAGCCTATCAAGTTTAATTAAGCGTGAGTGCGTTAAGCGTCAGGTGAAAAACCCTTTTCATGTTTCATCACGCTCGAATTAAGCGGGTAAGAGAATTTCGAAAACAGGAATCAAGGGATGAACCGGTTTAGGAGGAAGGATTATGGATCTTCCGTTGAAAGGAATCAAGGTTATCGATTTTACCCAGTATCAACAGGGAACCGTAGGCACCCTTTTGCTGGCCGACTGGGGGGCCGATGTCATCAAGCTGGAACCTCGATTGGTCGGTGAACCGGGAAGGGCCGCCGGCCTGGCCTACTATCAGGCCCACAATCGCAATAAAAGAAGTGTCACCATTGATCTTAAAAAAGAGAAAGCGAAAGAGATCGTCTATCGGTTAGTTAAAGAGGCCGACATTTTTGCCCAGAATTTTCGTCCGGGAGTGGCTGAACGCCTGGGTTTTGGCTATGAGGCCCTATCAGCCATCAATCCGAGGATTATTTACCTGACCGGCTCCGGCTTCGGGTTAAAAGGACCCTGGAAGGACAAGCCCGGTTTCGATGCGGTGGGACAGGCCATGGGCGGAATCATGAGCCTGGCCGGACCTCCGGGATCACCCGATCTGCCGCTCGGGGCTGCCGTGGCCGATCAGACGGGGGGATTCATGCTGGGGTATGGAGCCCTTTTGGCTTTGATTGACCGCCAGCGGACCGGAAAAGGGCAGATGGTCGAAGCTTCTCTGATGGGGAGTGTTATCGGGCTGATAGGCTGGATCATGCAGGACTATCTCCTTAGCGGGCAGATCCGGGGGAAGACCAGGGCCCGTGTCGGCTCCGGGGTCTTTTCCTGCACCCTGAGGGCCGGAGATGGGAAATCGTTCATCATCCAGACCTTCGGCCGGGCGGCGAAAGAGAAAGTCTTTAAAGCGGCGGGGATAGATCCCAAAGACCCGAGGTTTGAAACCGGAGAAAAGATGAGGCAAAATATTGATGAGTTGATCGAGACCCTGGAAAAGTTCTTTTCCAGCAAAACCAGAGAGGAAGCCCTGGAGATTTTGGGAAAGGAAGATGTGGTCTGTGCCCCGGTTTACAACCTGGCCGAAGTCGCCGCCGAACCCCAGGTAGCGGCCAATGAATATTTAGTCGAGATAGAACATCCCCAGCAGGGGAAAATCCGTATCCTGAATAATCCGGTGACTCTGGGCAGACAAAAGGCCCGGGTCGGGGCCGCCCCGGAGCTCGGTCAGCACACCGAGGAGGTTTTAAGAGAGGCTGGATATTCTGAGGCGGAGATCGCCGCTTTTAGAAAAGAAGAAGTTGTTTGATTGTTTCCCCAAAAAAAAGTTCAACGTTCAAGGTTCGAGGTTCAAAGAAAACCGTAAACCACATACTTATATCGTAAACCGGTTTTTTTGAATCTTCGAACTCTATAATTAGACTAAACCCTCATACCCTTTGTAGCGACAAGGAGTATGAGGGTTTAGTTTTTTTCCGAACTTTGAACTTTGAACTTTGAACGTTTTTTTAGATCAGGCCTTCCGCCCGCCCAGCCCTTTAGTGCTCTTGGAGACTATTTTGGCCTTTTCTTTGGGTCGCAAAGCCCGCACGGCCGCACCGGCCCGCCACATTTCAGAGTTACGCATCAGACCCAGTTCCTTGGCCAGCACCTTCTGGTAGTCCTTCCCGCCACAGGTCATGATGACGTGTTCGGCTTCCTGACCTGTGGAGACGCGTTTGTAGAGGTCTTTGAAAACAGGCGCGACGGCCTTTTTGAATTTCGGCTTCCAATCCAGGGCTCCGCGTTGAGCGGTGACGGAGCAGTTGGAATACATCCAATCCATGCCGTTTTCGTCCACGAGGCGAATCAGGCTCTGGGTGAGCTCTTCAACGGTTTCGTTGAAGGCTTCACTGGGGGAATGACCATGCCGGCGAAGTTCGTCATACTGGGCTTCCATGACCCCGGCCAGACAGCCCATGAGTACCCCCCTTTCGCCTACCAGATCGCTGTTGGTTTCATGAGGGAAGGTAGTTGGGAAAAGATAGCCTGATCCGATGGCGATGCCGACCGCCAGACATCTTTCTTCGGCCCTTCCGGTATAATCCTGCAAGACCGCGTAGCTGGAATTGATCCCGGCCCCGGAAAGAAAGTTTCTCCGGACGTTAAGGCCCGACCCTTTGGGAGCGACCATGATGACGTCTACATCCTTCGGCGGGACGACGCCTGTCTTTTTCTTATAGGTAATGGAAAAGCCGTGAGAGAAATAAAGGGCGTCTCCCGGTTTCAGGTTGGCTTTTATGGTGGGCCACACCGCCCGTTGAGCGGCGTCGGAAATGAGCATCTGGATGATCGTGCCCCGTTTGACCGCTTCGGCGATGGGGAAAAGGGTTTTGCCGGGAACCCAGCCATCGGCGACGGCACGGTCCCAGTCCTTCTTAATATCCGGAGACTGACCGACGATGACCTTGAAGCCGTTGTCTTTCATATTGAGGGCCTGAGCCGGCCCCTGAACGCCATACCCGATCACGGCGATGACTTCCTTTTTCAAAACTTTGCGGGCTTTAGCCAAAGGAAATTCCTTCCGGGTGATCACGGTTTCCTTGACGCCGCCAAAATCAATTCTTGCCATAACTTCTTCCTCCTCTAATTTGAATGCGGCGGGTATTCCCGTCGTCATCCATTTTCCAGAAATCCAAAATGGTATTGTTTACTTATATCATAATGGAACTACAGTGACAAGACTATTTCTTGGCGATGCTTAGAATCCAGAAGTCAGGAGACGGGATCCAGAATAAATACTCTATTTTTATGATGGTGGGTCAACCTTCTGCATTCTGGCTTCTGCATTCTGAATTCATGGATTCTAAAACACCCTGGAAATCAAAAAGAAAGCACCTGCGGCTATCATAACCGTCAGTAAGGGTTTGAGGATGGACCGATAACTGTCAATAAGGCCGGCTTTAAAATAGTCCTTGGTCACCAGGAAACAGAGGTGGACCGGGGAGAGCATCATCCCCATAAAGCCGAAGACATAGGCCAGGGCGGCATAGGAAAGAAAATCAAAAAGGGGAGAGGCCGGAAAGAGGGGAATGATCAAAGGGAAAGAGGTCCCCACAAATCCGATACCGATCCCGGTGATGATTCCGGAGAGAAAGGGCATAATGACAACGACCAGCAGTATCGGAATCCGGTAAGCCATCAATTCGGTTCTTATGTCGACCACGGCCCGGCTGTCTTTCATAAGGCCCTGGAAAATCATGATAGCCGCCACCAGTAATAAAATGGAGAGGATGCCCCGGTCAAAAACCGCCGCCGCCAACTGCCTGAGGGAAATCCGGTTGACCACCACGACCCAGATCAGGGAAACCAATAGACCGGGAAGAATGGATAGAACCCCCGGCAGGCTGATGTTGATCCCGGCCCAATTCAGCGGGGCGGTCAACCCTTCCAGCAGGATGATGACCATGACTACGATCAGAATAGGCATGATCTCCCATAAAAATGTTTTCAACCCTGAAGAGGAGAAGACTTCCTTCCGCTGAACCGGTTGGAGTTGAATAGGTTTCAAAATAAAGACCACCCCGGCCACAATCATAACCAGGGTCATGGGCATCATGACGGCTATAAACTGCCAGGTCTCCACCTTCAGCAAGGCCACGGCCAGGACCACCGCCGGATAGAGGGGCCACCAGTATTCCCAGATATGACGGAACCAATAATTGACCGCGGTTTGCTGTTCGCCGGTTAAAGCGCACTTGTTAAAAGTGGTTTCGACCATGGGGGCCGAGAAAAGAGCGCCTCCGGGCATGGGCAGGAGCCCGATCAAGGCCGGCAATACCGATCCGGCGGTACGTTCATCGCCCGACAGCCCGGCAAAGCGTTCGACGATCCGGTCCATATGACGGCTTTCTTTCATCAGGCGGCTGATGACCAGAATAGACCCAACAATCAGGAACAGACTGATGGTCTGGAGTTGGGAAAGGCTATGCAAGGCACTCCCAAACACCTGTCCGGGGCCCAGCTTCATCCACAACCCCAGCACCAGAGAACCGATGATGAGGCAAAGACTCAGGCCAAGACGTAATCGGTTGAGAAGGAGGATTAGGCCGAAGACACCCAGGACTTTTATCAGAGCAGGGATTGTCGTTAACATAGATTCATTGTGTCTGTTTAGCTTTTTGAAATTCAAATACTATTTTAGACAGGATTTACAGGATTACCTTGATTTTTGTGCCTTTCCGGAAGAAAGGCACAAACCGAATCACTTGACTGACAGAGTCATCTGTTTCCGCTGGAAGCGGATTGAAGTTGCTCAGGGTCTTCCGGAACCTGAGCAAAAACCTGTAAATCCGTTCGGTCGGCTCTGGCCGACCTCAAAAAGGTTCCTTTTGGGGAACCGCTTAATCCTGTCTGGTAATTTTTTTTATAAAGCTAAGATCTCCAGCAGGCTGGAAAAAAATATTAAAATTGAAGAAAGGGTTCAATTCCTGAAATCCTCGAACCCTTTTCCCCTATTTTGTTTTTTATTTTTCGCTTTACCCCTCACGCCTCACCCCTGACGGCTTTTTGGGCTTTACAGTTTCCAAACGGCCTGCGCCCCTTCTTCGACGGCTTCAAAAATCCGGCGGGGTTGCCGGGCATCGCCGATGACCGAAAAGGGAATTTTTAGAGACTCCAAAATCCCTTTCAACTCGTCCCGGGGCTTCAGGCCCACGGCCATCACGACCTGGTCGACGGGAGACAGGGTCGAGGTTTCCCCTTTGGTTTCGATTTCAACACTCCCGTCGCCGATAGACTTTAAGACCGTGCCAAATAGGAGACGGCATTTTTTCTCCTGAAGGCGTTGGTGCAGCATATATCCGTGGGAGGTGATCTTCCGGACCGGTGACCGCTCCAGCATCTCAACCAGGGTCACTTCCTTTCCCTGTTCGCTGAGAAAATCAGCGGTTTCCATCCCGATCAGCCCTCCGCCGACGACCAGAATGTGATCTTTGGGCGCCACCGTGCCGCTCAGGATCTGCCAGGCGTCGCAAACACTGGGTTTTTCAATTCCGGCGATTGGGGGAATTATCTTTTCTCCGCCGCTGGCCAGGATGACATGATCCGGGTTTTGATCCCTCAATAACCTTTCGTTAACCGGTGTGCCGCTTTGGATCGTTACCCCGGCTTTTCTGACCTGATCGATCTGCCAGTCGATCCATTCTCCGTAGATTTTTTTATAGGGCGGGATCCGGGCATAACGGAGCTGGCCGCCCAGTTCTTCTTCCTGTTCGAAAAGGGTCACCCGGTGTCCCAATCGTGCTGCTTCGAAGGCCGCCGTGAGACCTCCGGGGCCTGAACCCACCACCAGCACTTTCTTGGGTTTTGCCGCCGGACCTTTCGGATAGATGGTTTCCTGACCGGTTTCAGGATTGATGGAACAGCGGATATTGCCTTCACCAAGGATTTCACGCTCGATGCAGCCCTGATTACAGGCGATGCATTTTCGTATCTCCGCGGTTCGACCGGCCTTGGCTTTGATCAGAAAATCCGGATCGGCCAGAAATTGACGTCCGAAGGCCACCAGTTCCGCGTCACCGCGGCCGATCACCTCATCAGCCAGGGCCGGATCACTAAACCGTCCGACCGCGATAACCGGCACCGAAACAACCTCCTTTATCTTTTTTGCCAGCCCGACATTAAAGCCCGGTTCGTATTCGGGAGTGGCCTGAGTGATAGCCCCGGGACTCCCGTGAGTGCCTATGGAAGCATGAATGATATCGGCCCCGGCCCGGACTATATCCGGGAGGATAGTCTGCATATCCTCGATGGTGTAGCCACCCCGGATGTATTCTTCGCCCGAAATCCGGACCGAGATGGGAAATCCCGGCCCTACCTGTCTTCGAACCTCGGTGATGACCTCAATAACAAATCGCGATCGTTCTTTTAAAGTGGCTCCGCCGTATTCGTCGGTCCGCCGGTTGGATATGGCCGATAGAAACTGGGTCAGCAGGTAGCCGTGAGCCCCATGGAGCTCCACCGCGTCGAATCCGGCTTCACGGGCCCGGACCGCGGCTGATCCGAAGGCCAGGATGACTTCTTTGATATCTTCCAGGGTCATCTCCCGGGGTGTTCTTCGGAAGACGATACTCGGGACCGGCGAGGGTGCCACGGCCTTCCCTTGTTCCAGGAGAAAGGTACTCTCCCGGCCGGCATGATGGATCTGCATGGCAATCTTAGACCCGGCCTCATGGGCCACAGCCACCAGCCTGGACAATCCCGGTATGAACCGGTCGTCATAGGCGCCCAACTGGTTCGGAGAGGCAATGCCTTCCGGGTGGGCGGCGGTTATTTCGGTGATGATCAATCCCGGCTGACCCTGGGCCCGGCGTTTCAGATAGGCCAAATTTTCCGGGCTGACCGTTCCGTCATCCCGGCCCAGGTTGGTGCCCATGGGGGGCATTACCACCCAGTTGGTCAGGGACATGGATTTGATGGTAATGGGGGACAGAAGTTGGTTTAGCGGACTCATGAATGTCTCCTTTTCAATCTTAGAGATAAAGGCATATTGGAAAAAATAGCTAATATCTTATCATAATCGACCTATTGATGGATAATCCTTTTTTGGATTACCAATTTGACAATATAAGTTGCTTGTTTTAAAATAAAATTATTCGTTAAAAAAACCTCCTTGGTATTTTAATTAAAGTTCTTCAATAGTTCGGACAAAGATCTCAGGGAGACCTCGATCAGGGCTGTCATGTTTAGAGAATGGATTGGAGATTTTAAAGAAAAGAATACAAGCCTTATCATCTCCTATCTTTCTCTGCGTCAATTGATCGGTTGGCTCGGCATGCTTTTACCCCTTATCTGCGTAGGGGGCGGATTTCTCTTTTCTAAACTTCCCCTGCAGCCATCGATCAGCGCTTATTACCACACCAATATGAGGGACTTTTTCGTCGGACTTATGATTTGTGTGTCATTTTTTCTCGTCACCTATAAAGGATATGAGAGGATTGATAAAAGAATTACCACGCTGATTGGGATCGCTGGTTTTGGTATCGCGGTCTTCCCTTGTCTGGATAGCGGTACCAGCACCCGGGCCGTGGGGATTTTTCAATTAAGCTCTTCCCTCTCAGACAAAATTCATATCGGGTGCGCGCTCATCTTTTTCATTCTTCTGGCCATTAATTCGATATTCCTTTTCACCTTAGGCCAGGACCCCAAAAAAAATTCCATCTACAGGATTTGCGGAATTGTCATTCTTTCTTCCATTATTTTATTGGCAATCGGAGTGGTCGCGATTAACGATGAAGTTGTAAAAAAAATGAAAATAGTTCTGGCCCTGGAAACGGTCATGCTCTGGGCCTTTGGAATATCCTGGTTGGTAAAAGGAAAGACCCTGGAAAACCTTGCCGAACTATCTGTTTTGTTAAAAGAAAAAACACAGCAATATCTTTCCGAGATAAAAAGATTGGTAAAAAAGGAGTCCGTTAAATGACGCACTGCGAAGGAGGGGACAGCCTTTTTTTATTCGGCTAAGGTTTCAAAGGAAATCTTAAGAGGTCCTGATTTGGCAGAAGAAAAATTTACTACCGGAGGCCTTAAATGGATTTTTAAAGACCTTCTGGAAAGTCTGTCCAAGGCTGATATTGCCTCTTCGGCGGGAAATCTTGATCTGGTCCTGAATGAGGCCGGGGAGGCGGAAGTTCCGTGTTTGGGGAGGGCTATCTTGACAGCTACTTCCACCAGTTCATAGTTTCACTTGGCCAGTTCTCCTCTATTATCTATTTTCCCTTAACCTATATGATGTTATCGGTTTTTATCCTGCCATAAGATCCTGGAAGCCGTCAAACAGAAAAATAAAAGCAAGGCGGAAAGAGCCGTTCAAGGGTCTATCAAAACCTTGTTCAAATTTAATTACCTTTTTTCTTGATAATAAAGACGGTACTCATTGGCGCGATAGAGTCGGCGGAACCTTCTTTAGACTTCTTCGATTTATATCTTCTCTT
Source organism: Deltaproteobacteria bacterium (assembly GCA_016208255.1). Classification (GTDB taxonomy): domain Bacteria; phylum Desulfobacterota; class RBG-13-43-22; order RBG-13-43-22; family RBG-13-43-22; genus RBG-13-43-22. The sequence goes on from JACQYK010000085.1 coordinate 114,212, forward strand.
GACTAACTATGCCCTTCATTTTATAATCATTAATCAATTTTGTAAAATCAAAGTCTTACGGCAAATCGTCCAAGCTAACAAATCCATAATCATATCGCCGTTTTTCGAATACGACTTACATTTTCTATTTTACTCAGGATTCTCCACTATGGATTCAACCCAATTAGCCCTTGCTTTTTCGGAGGTTGATGCCCCTTTAGTGCATCTTCAAAAGACTGTGCCAATAGACACGACTTTCCCGGAAGAAGAGGCCAACAGACTGGCTATAATCGAGTCGTTTAATAAACACCTTTTCAGGCCTAATACCTATTTGCATAAGTGGTGGGCGCGACGGTCAGGGACCACCTTTCGCCATATCTTAAAACAACTCGTGCCGGATCCATCGAAAAGGGATTATTATATTGCCGGAGGTTTGGAAGGGGTTACCATTCTCGATCCCATGATCGGTGGTGGAACCACTTTGCACGAGGCTATCCGATTAGGGGCTAATGTAATCGGATACGACATCGACCCGATTCCCATACTTCAGGCCAGGGCCTCTCTCTCAAGTATCTCCGTTTCTGAAAAGGAACAGGTCTACCGTTCTTTCGAAAGGGAATTAACCAAGCGTATAGCTAAGTACTTCAAGACTTCTTGCCCAACTTGTCGAAGCAGTGCCGATCTTCAGTTTACGTTATATGGTTTGAGAAAACGATGCGATGCAGATGAAGTCTTAGTTGTGGACTCCATGGTTCTCAGGGAGGAGCCTGATGGTACCCAGAGGACTCTCAATGAGTTTTATCCTTCCTGTCAAATCAATTTAACAGGAAAAACCTGGAAGATAATAACCAGAGAAGAAGCTCGGGGAAAGGGGATTAACGGAAAAAATTCAGACCTCATATCGGTCCCCTTTGACGAACGGTATGTCCCTCTGGCTATCGCCGGGTATTGCCCGGTTCACCAAAATTTTTATAAACCACTCGACAGTCAGGATATTAAACTTCTTCAATCCACCCGACGTCGGTCATCCAAGAATATCAAACTACCATCCCATGATTTTGAGATACCCAACGGTCCCAAGTCAGATGATTTGAAAAACAGGAATATTCATTATTTCTTCGAACTTTTTTTCCCCCGTCAGTTGATCTATATTGTCGAGTCCCAGTCTATACTTGCTACTATCCCCGAAAAGCACACCCTTTGGCTGAGCTTGTTAATATCGACCTCCCTGGAATTTAATGCCGCCCTCTGTGGGTATAAAGGTGTGGATAAAAGACGTCCTGGGGCTATCCGGCATGTTTTTTCCCATCATGCCTATTCATTCCCCTATACTGCATTGGAAAACAATCCCTTGTTCCATCGCAACACCTCAGGTACTCTCGGCAATCTTTTTGAGACCCGGATAGCCTCAGCCGGGCAGTGGGCCAAGGCTCCGATTGAACGATATTATAACAACCACCACTGGGTGAAGACGGCGATCCAAAACGAGATCGACCAGGGCCAGGAAGCCTCTTCTCTCTCAGACTTTTCCGGCCAGAAAAAAATGTTCCTGGTCGGCCAGCAGGATTCGACCCAAATGCCCTTACCTGTCAGATCAGTTGATTTTGTAGTAACCGACCCGCCTTATTTTAACAGTGTTCAGTATAGCGATTTATCTCATTTTTTTCGCTGCTGGCTGAAAACCTTTATTCCAACCCAAGCTAATTGGCATTATGTGGCCCAATCCTCGGCCGTTGCGGAATCAATAGAAAACGAAGAGAAGTTCGGTTTGGTTCTTGGACAAATCTGGCAGGAATGCAACAGGGTGTTAAAACGTCCCCATGGCCGGCTCATTTTTACCTATCATCACTGGAATCCTAATGCATGGGCGCAATTAACCAAGGCACTGAAAAAGGCCCGCTTTCTCCTGACCAGCGCCTTTGTAGTCCATTCGGAAAATCCGATTTCCGTTCACATCATGAATTTACGCGCTCTGAAGCATGACACCATACTCGTCCTGAAGCCAAGGGGGCCACAGAAAAAGGCACACTGGCCAAGACCCGGACCGATTGAAGGTTTTGATAGCTATTCTTTTTGCACGGCCTGCGGGAATATGATGGGCTGGATTCTCGAACAGAACCTGTCTGATCAAGAACTAACCAAAACCTGGGCAGAATTCCTGAAAGGTTGAATTGATGGCCAAATACCCTTCCGAGATTTTTGGATATTATTGGAAAGACTCTTCGATAGAGGCAAAATCAGCCAGGGAAGCCCATAATTGCCCCTTTCATGATTCTCAGTGCTATAAAAAAAGTCGGCTGGTTGACTATCCCTTTGGGGTATGCACGGCTTACACCGACGGACAAGAGATTGCCCTATGCCCCCGCAGGTTTCTGGAGAAAGGCATTATTTTTCGAGACATTTCCAAGGATCACTTTGGCTCTATTGACAACATCCTGGTTTTTAGTGAAGTCGGTCTTCCCGGGATCGGTAACTTCGACTTCATCATGGTCAAACACAAGCCGCTTAGCACGGTAGTAGAAGACTTCGTTGTCATCGAGCTTCAGACCGGACAGACCACCAGCACCGGCAAGCTGGTCCAGGGATTTAAAGAATTTATGGGAGCAGGGACCTTGGCCCCACAGGCCACCTACAATTTTGGCATAAACACCTATGATATATGGAAGAGAACCTTTACCCAAATTCTCAACAAGGGAATAATCTTAGAGAAATGGAAACGAAAGATTTTCTGGGTTGTCCAGGAACCGATCTTTGAATATTTCCGGCACAAATATCGTCTCGGCTCCATCCAGTACGACCCCAGCCATACCTCGGTTTTTCTTCTCTATGACCTTAATCTTACGGATAATCGATTAGTCCTTTCTCAAACCAAGAAATATTCCTCGACCATAGACGCACTTTTTGAAGCCTTCAGAAAAAATGACGATATTCCTCCCGTTGAAAAGTTCGTGGAACGATTGCAGACCAAGGTGGATTCCGATCTCAAACTCGGCCTTCGTTTGGATAAAAAAATATCCCCCAGCTATTTTGATGCCCCTAAGCCGACTTCTTCTGGAAGGGTTAAAGAGGAACAGGCGGATTTTGGATTTGAGGATCTTTAGAGGATAAGGCCGAACCTGTCCGGGCGCTGTCCCTATTTTAATCATCATGTCCAGGTGGATTCCAGTTCAAAATGCACCACTAACAATTTGAAGATTTATTATGATTACCTTGCCTGTCTACAATGCTGGGGATTGATGCGGAAATGCTGTTCGGGTATTTAACACTGAAACTAAATTGTCTTAAAATATTTTGTCCCTCCTCAATGGAGTATTTATTATCGAGGTGAATGCGATAGGCAATCGCTTCTAAAGATCCTACAAGTGCATAGGCCGTGAGTTCAGGATCCATCTCCGGGAAAATTCCTTGATCTATTCCCTTTTTGAGATCACTGATGACTGGACGGACAAATTTAGCATATATTTCGTTATATTTTCCTTCAAACCCCTCCTCCTTGCTCACAGATGCACCACGTACCAATTGTAAAATATCCTTGATTCGAGGATAAACTCTTATAAAAGCTTCCCCTCTCAGCCTCAATCTGGATCTCATGTCGGTCTCTTCTCTGATTCGAACAAAATCCTCCTTCCATAAATTCTCAAAAATATCATCTATGCAATGTAAAAAAACTTCTTTCTTGTTTTTAAAACTGAGATAAAAAGAGCTTTTCCCTATGCCCAGTTCATCGGTAATGTCGCTAATATTGGTCTGATAATACCCTTTTTCTGAAAATATCTTTCCGGCGGCTTTTATGATCTCTTCCCTCTTCGATTCTTTGCCCTTCATTGATTGTCGTGAGGCTATGGTCTTTTTATTGGTATGGGGGAGATTATCATCCACCGATTTTTGCGAAAGTACCTGATAGATGACGTATAACGAAAATCCTTCATCTCGCAGAGATACAATTTTTTTTAAGGACATTAAATGTTCATCTCCGTAATAGGCCATCGTCTGGTTCTTCCTTTGAGGCGGCGGAAGAAGTCCAAGTCGCAGGTAATGATGTATTGAATACCGAGATACACCGCTGATTTTAGAAAGATCTCCTATTTTCATATAATGAATATTTTTCTGCAAGCTAATGCCCTCCCAATGCTTTAAATCTTATTTCTTAACATAGCAGAACGCCTTCCTATAAATAGGAAAGACCCGATAAATGTTCCAATCCTTGTTTCTTTAATAGATTAGCTCCACCCCTTAAATCGGAATCCGGTTACCCTATCTCTATTCAGTAGGAGCCATTTATTTGGAAATATTAAGAGAAAAAACGACAAATGTCAAGAAATTATATAATAACTGTGTAATTTTATTGCCTCACTTTTGATGATTATAATCATATTATATATAAATTATTGTATTTTTTGCTTGACATTTACTGGTAATTATATAATATGGACCGACAAGTCAGTCCTTATTATATAGTCAGTTTCTGCTTTGATTGAGCTTAGATGAGGTTTTTAAAACAATCTCCAGGGAATTTATCAAGTCAAATGAGGTGTTCCATGGCCGGAAAGAACAAAGATAAGGTTAATATCATCTCAAGCGGGTCCGAGAATTCGGGAAAATTGGTTAAAGAAAATGAGTTCACCAAAACTCCTCAAACCCCGGAGCATCTCAAATTTGAAAATCTCCGTTACGAAATTGAAGAAGGAGTCTGTTGGCTCACCATTGACAATGAAGAAATGAGAAATGCCTTAACCGACCAGATCCAACAAGACCTGATGACGGCCTTTCATCAGATCCAGAAAGACCGTTCTATTCGGGCCGTTGTCCTTACCGGCGCTGGAGACAAAGCCTTCAGCTCAGGTGGAGATATTACACTTTTTGGAAGGCTTGATCCAACTGTCGGCATGTGGGATTTTATGAAAAACCGTGGGGCCGAGATATGCAGACAAATTGAAAACCTGGATAAACCCGTTATTGCCATGGTCAACGGGCTTTGTTATGCCGGCGGACTGGAACTTGCTTTATGCTGTGACATTATCTATGCCTCAGAAACAGCCACCTTCGGGCTTCTGGAAGGCCGTTTAGGTGTACTGCCCGGATGGGGAGGGACGGTTCGCCTTCCGAGGGCTATTCCCCAGCGACGAGCCAAGGAAATGATCATGACTGCGGAAAGAATCAGGGCTTATGAGGCTAGAGAATTGGGTCTGGTCAATAAAGTCTGTCCTGCTGATAAACTCAAAGAAGAAACCCAAAAATTGCTCGACAGGATGAAAAAAGTAGGACCTTTGGCTATTCAGGCCTGTAAGAATGTTATCAATACGACCCTTGACGTTGAGAGTATGGACAATGCCATGGCCATAGAGAGAGGTGCCATTATGTGGCTTCGTGGAACCAACGATGCCAGAGAAGGAGTCGTGGCCTGGCTTGAAAAAAGAGCCCCCAATTTTACTGCCACCTAAACGAAATTTTACAACCTGCGGGTCACTGCCCCTAGTGATAAATAGTTTTAGTCTTCTTATAAGCATTTTTTACTCAAGGGGTGAAAGACCCAGAGGGAGGGGGAATATGCCCTATTATGGTTGGGATGAAGAACATCTTTCCTTAGTTAGGAATACAATTCAAAAGTTTTGCCAAAAAGAATTAACCCGGGAATATGTTCGCTGGATGGATGAGAATGTCGATTTTCCCTCGGAGGATCTTTGGAAAAAACTTGCCGATTTTGGATATTTTGCAAGTGGTATCCCGGAAGAATATGGTGGGAGCGGTCCTCCTGTGAATCCCTATGAACCCCTGATTCTCCAGGAAGAAATTGCAACGGCAGCGGTCGCCGTGATGCTGGGTATCGGCGCCGCTCATGGTTTTGGGACGGGTTTTATTAGTGCCCTGGGTAATGAGGAACAAAGAAGGGAATTTCTTCCAAAATTTGCCAAAGGGAAGATCAAGATGTGTATGGCTCTGACCGAACCAGGCGGTGGGACAGATATCCTGGGGTCTCTGCGAACCACTGCCGAGGAAGACGGCAATGATTATGTCCTTAATGGACAGAAGGTTTTTATAACCGGCGCCCATGTAGCCGACTTTATTCCCACCTTTGCCATCACAGAAAAGAACCCATCCAAGAGATCAGAGGCCTGGTCCATTTTTCTTGTCCCGGCCAATACACCGGGGCTGACAATTAGAAAGATACCCAAGTTGGGGATCCATGCCTGTGCCTGTAATGAAATTTTTTATGACGAGGTCCGGGTTCGTAAAGATCTCTTGCTTGGCCGGAAAAATAAAGGGTACCATTTTTTGCTGGGGGGAGGAGGCGCGGTAAGCGAGGGAAATGCCGGCGAGGCCCGGGCCAGACAGGCGGCGATGGGTCTGTTGAATGCCGAGAGGATTGCTACTTCCTTACTCTCTCTTGGGATTGCCAAATCGGCCTATGCGGATGCCTTGAAATATTCCCTGGAAAGGATTGCCTTCGGCAAACCGATCGGCCAATTTCAGATTATCCAGAACTACCTGGTTGAAATGGCTATTCAAATCGAAAACGCCCGCAACCTGATATACGGGACGATCGCCTTATCCTTGATGGGAAAACCGAGTATGATTCAGGCCCAAATGTCCAAAATCGTAGCCGCCCGGGCTTCGGAGTATTGTGCCATTAAGGGAATGGAGATTCTGGGAGGATATGGTTTTACCATGGAATATGATATGCAGCGCCATTTCAGGGACTACAAGCAAATGGTTTTTGCTCCCATTACGGATGAGATGGCCGTCAATGTGATAGCCCGTATGTTAGGATTGCCAAAATCCTATTAATAAGACTGCACCATTCAAAAAAGGAGGGAAAAATGGCCTATGAAAAAATTTTTAAACCCTTAAAAATTGGAACCTGTGAAATTAAAAACCGTATCGCTCTGGCCCCCATGAATACCCTGTATACCATCGCCAATAACGGGCTGGTAAACGATCAAGTCTTAAACTACTATGCCAAGCGGGCCCGGGGGGGGATCGGATTGATCATCACCGAGTGTGTTCTGGCCACCGCCCTGGCCTCCAAGTTTCCTTATACCACAAACTTGCACCTCTATCATACCGGCCATCTGGCAGGGCATGAAGAACTGGTCAATGTCGTCCACCATTTTGGGGCGAAGATATTTATTCAACTCTCTATCGGCTTCGGGAGACAAGGTCATGCCCTCGACGGAACCCCCCCTCCGGCCCCTTCTCCAATTCCCCTGGAAATAAAACCGGAAAATTTGCCTCCCTCTCTTGCAAAACTTGTCCTGGAAAACATGGGACTCCTGGCCACACGCCGGGAAGAACAGATTCCTTATGAGATGACCGTGGAAGAGATAAAAAATCAGATAAAGGAATTCCAATATTCCTGTCTCCTGGCGGTTATAGCCGGATATGACGGTATTGAGATCCACGCCCCTCATGGATATCTGGAACATCAATTTTTTTCACCAAGGTCCAACAAGAGAACAGATCTCTATGGGGGTAGTTTTGAAAACAGGGCCCGTTTTACCATCGAAGTCTTTGAAGCCGCCAGACTAGCGGTGGGACCGAATTTTCCACTGGGTATTCGACTAAGCGCCAATGAACATATGGAAGATGGTTTTACCCACGAGGACATGAAACGTCTGGTAGCCATTCTGGCCGCCGGTAACCCCATGGGCAGCCGGCGCCCGGGCGTTGGCAATAACCCCATCCCCATTCCCGGAATCGATTATTTGAATATTTCCGACGGATCCTATGAGGCGGTCAAATATTTCTTCCCCGACGAAGAAGCTTTTCATATGTTGGGTGAAGCCACCTCTTTGAAGGAGGTGGTCAAGGTCCCCACCATTTGTCCTTCCATCCATGATCCGAATAACGTCGAAAAGGTCCTCAAAGAAGACAAAATCGATATGATCTCCCTTGGCAGGCAGACCTTCGCCGATCCCGATTGGGTGAATAAGGTTAAGGAAGGAAAAAAAATCAAGAAATGTATCCGCTGCAACAGGTGCCTGCTCAGGACCCTGCAAGGACTGCCCGTGCGCTGCTTTATCAATCCGGAAACCGGTTTTGAAAAATACGATGAGTCACTCCGGATGAAAATCCCGAAAAAATCCCTGATCGGGCTAAAGATCCCTGATCAGTTTGCCAGTCTGCGCGGTTAATGAAAGGAGTACAAAACAATGAGCAAAGGAAAAATAGCGATTGTGGGCATAGGCGAAGTTCCTACTAGAATCATGCCTGAAAGAAGTCCGTGGGATATTATTTATGATATTTGCATGGAGGCCGTAAGAGATGCCGGGATAGATAAAAATGATGTTGAAGGGGTTATATCGGTCGCTCCTCAGGGGCAACCCCAGCTTGCCGCCGAGATCTCTTTTGGAAAAATCCCCGAAGAGTTGGGGTTAAAAGGATGTCGGGACGTTTGCGTATGTAACGCCGGTGGTGCATCCACCTCCAATTGTCTGCGACTGGCCGAGCAATGGATTCATAGCGGGGTGGCCAAGATCGTCCTGATTCCTCAGGTGACGGTCCACTCAACCATTCCCCTTGAAGATTTGATCAATTTTTTTGCCTTGGCCGGTATGGACAGGCAATGGGAGTATCCCTTTGGGACCACTTACAATGGTGCCATTGCTATGATGACCAGACGATACATGAAAGAAACGGGAACTACCCCGGAGGAGATGGCCTCGGTTGTGGTTTCACTGCGGAAATGGGCCACTCTTGACCCTAATTCCATGTTTTATCAAAAACCGGTGCCTTCTATAGAACAAGTTTTATCATCGCCGCTGGTATCAGACCCTTTGCACCGCCGGGAAGGAAATATCCTCGCAGATGGAGGTGCAGCGATGGTGGTCACCTCCCCTGATTTGGCCCGGCAAATAACCAAGACCCCGGTTTATAAGCTCGGTGAGGGGACAGCCTTTTTCGGAGCCGTCCCCGTCCTCAGAGACAATAAAAAAACTGCGGATGGGTTCAAAAATTCTTGTCAAGAAGCCTTTAATGAAGCCGGAATTTCCAAAGAGAATATCGACATCTGGAATATTTATCTCGCCTATCCGGTGGGTCATCCTGTGATCATGGAGAGATTGGGGCTTTGTGAACCGGGCCAAGCAGGGAAAATTTTTATGGAAGGGCATACCTGGCCCGGGGGAAAGCTTCCTTGGTCCACAATCGGGGACGCGGTTGGACGGGGACATACGGGTTCCGGCGTGAGTACGGCCACCTATGTGGAAACGGCACGCCAGTTAATGGATAAGGCCGGGGCGCGGCAGGTACCAAAGGCAAAATACGTTTTCCAGAACACTTCCGGGGGGTCCGGTATGAACAATATAGCCACGATTTGGGGGAGGGAATTATCATGAAACAAGCATATCAAAAACCGATACCAGTGATGCAACCCTGGACCAAGGAGTTTTGGAAGGCTACAAAGGACCATATATTACTTATCCAGACCTGTAAGGAATGTAAATCCAAGATATTTTATCCCAGGAAATTCTGTCCTGAATGCTGGTCAGGCAATCTGGACTGGATAGAAGCCGGAGGGAAAGGCAAGGTCTTTGCTTTTACGATAACCAGGGATATGGTCGAGCCCAAATTTATGACGGATCTTCCCTATGTTTTGGCTATGGTGACTCTCGAAGAAGGAATTCGAATGATGACCAGAATCGTGGAATGTGACCCGGAAAAAGTCGAGATGGGTATGGATGTGGAGGTTGTCTTCGAAGATATTTCAGAGGAATGCTCTTTGCCCATGTTTAGGCCCATTAAAAAATAGGAGGAGTTTCAGGGAAAAGAAATTGGAATAAAAAGGAGACAACTTATGTACACTTTAGGTGATATACCGCGTAACCGTGCCTTACATTCTCCCGACGATGAAGCCGTTGTTTTCGAATCAGTCCGGCTTACCTACGGAAAACTCAATAACAGGGTGAACCGTCTGGCCAATACGCTCATAAGATTGGGTTACCAGAAGGGGGACCGTTTAATGGTTCTGGCAGAAAACACACACAAGTACATCGAGATATATTTTGCGGCCTCAAAAGCCGGTATGAGTGTAACCCCTCTCAACACCCGTCTTTCCGATTCAGAGCTTGAACACATCATTAACGACAGTGAAGCCTCTTGTTTCCTCGTCGGCGACGCCTTTGAAGATCGTGCCTTAGTTCTTAAAAATAATTCAAAATACATCAAAAACTCGATAACCCTTGACAAAAGGATGGATGGCTTTCTCTATTATGAAGACCTGATCAAAGAGGCTTCTTTCCAAGAACCGGAAGTTGAAGTTGATGAGAATGATATGGCCGTTCTCATGTATACCGGTGGGACTACAGGTCTTCCCAAAGGCGTTATGATGTCGCACCGGAATCTCATGACGGCCGTTTTAGCCGCAACGGTTTCGGCGGGATTTCGCCGTGAGGATATAACCTGCTTTGTCCTCCCCCTTTTTCATGTCTCTTTCTGGCCGGCCCTCTGTCTGTTACTCGTTGGTGGTAAGGTCGTCATTAACAGAAAAGTGGATCTTACCCTTATATTAAAACTCATCCAGGATGAGAAGTGCACACACATGAATGCTGTGCCTGTTTTGTATACCTGGCTTCTTTTGGCGGATGTGGATAAATATGATTTATCCAGCCTCAGGGTGCTGGGATATGTAGGAAGTCCCTTCCCTCCGGAGATTTTGAAGCAATGCATCCAGAAATTCGGAAATATATTTCAACAGGGATACGGGATGACCGAGGCTTAGGGGGCAACAGGATTGTCATCAACGGACCATGTGTTGGAAGGAGAAAAATCCCGTTTGTTGGCCAGTGCTGGGAGAGAGATGATCTGCGCCAGAGTTCGCGTCGTCGATGAAAATGACCGGGAGGTAAAACCCGGAGAGATCGGAGAGATTGTTGTTCGCGGAAAGCATGTCATGATGGGCTATTGGAAAAACCCGGAACTGACCAAGGAAACACTTCGCAATGGGTGGTACCATACGGGGGACATGGGTTACATGGATGAGGCCCGTTACCTGTTCCTGATGGATCGTAAAGCGGATATGATCGTTACCGGAGGTGAAAATGTCTATCCCAAGGAAACGGAAGATGTCCTCTATCAACACCCGGCTGTATTGGAATGTGCCGTTGTTTCGGCCCCTGATGTAAAATGGGGCGAAAGGGTGCAGGCCGCGGTAGTGTTAAAGCCGGACATGGCAGTAACAGAGGAAGAGTTGATCGATCATTGCAAGAAGCACCTGGCCGGGTACAAATGCCCAAAAGGGGTGGAATTCTGGGATGTCCTGCCCAAGACTCCGGTTCAAAAAATATTAAGGAAAGAAATAAAGAAGAAATTTTGGGAGGGGCGCGAGCGTTCCATAGGTTAATAGGCACCGATGATAAATAATTCATGAAACTTCGATAAAATTAGGAGTAATGGACGACCAACAACCCGATCAGGGGAACAAGGAGGAACTCATGAGCAACGGAGGCACCCAGGACAATTATTTCAAGATTGATCCCGAGCCGCACCTTATTGGGAATATGGAGCTCGTTAATCATTTCCCAGGTGTCCAGATGTGGTGGAGGGCGATCGACTCCATACGTAGACCACTTATGACCGGGGCACCTCTGGAATCCTTTCAAGGTATGGAACCATGGGAGATGGAGAAGACGGCAGACCCGGAGAGCCTCTTGAGAGCCATGAATAAATATGGTGTCGATATTGCCTGTCTGCTCCCTGAATCCATGATGGATACCACGGGATATACCACAAGATGGTGCTCCAACGGTGAGATGGCAAAAATCGTGGAAACCCACCCCGACCGGTTCATCTACCAGCCCAATGTTTCACCTATAAAACACAAAGGGGTAAAAAATAGCGTTTGGGAACTGGAATACTGGGTTAAGGAAAAAGGAGCAAAAATATTTAAGTTCTATCCTCCTGAAGATACGTTTATCAACGACCCTGATCTGTGGCCATTTTATAAGAAAGCAGAAGAATTGGACATCGTGTTGGACATCCACACCGGATTCTGCTGGGTCCCCCCGGGAAAAAGCAAACATGCGCTGCCGATACTTTTAGATGATGTGGCTAGGGATTTCCCGGATCTGAAAATTAACGCTTTTCATATGGGATATCCCTATTGCGATGATCTCAATATGATTGCTATGGGGCATCCCAATGTTTATGTCTGCCTGAGCCTGCTGATACCCTGGGCGGCAGCCGCACCCAGAAAATTCGCCAAAATCATTGGAGAGGCCCTGCGCTGGGTCGGGCCGGACAAGATCATTTGGGGGACCGATTATGCCGGGTACGGGGCCCAGGTCAGGGCTGCCGTGAACGGAATGAGAGTATTCCAGATCCCGGAAGATATGCAGAGAGACTACGGATACCCTCCTATAACCGATGAGGATCGGGCCAAGATATTCGGTGGAAATTTGGCCGGTCTGATAGACATTGATACGTCCGAGAGACGAATCAACATGAAATCATAAAAATGAACCGACGTCACTTTATAAAAGGATTTCTGCTTGGATCCGGGGCAACCCTGGGTTCGTTGGTCGGAATTAAGGCAACACAGGGTGATTATCGGCCTCTGGTCGATCCATTGGGGGTAATGATGGATCCCTTGCCGGAATTCCAGGCCGTAATGAAGGTCATACTGTTAGGGACCGGTACCCCTTTGCCCAACCCGTATAGGTCCAAACCTGCCCTGGTTGTTCTGGCCGGGAAGAAAGTATCTCTGGTTGATTGCGGTGCCGGGACCATCGAACGACTTCTTCAGGCCCGAATCTGTCCGGAAAGAATTGAGGACGTCTTTATTACCCATCACCACAGCGATCATAATTCTGGCTTGGTAGATTTCTTTATTACCGGTTGGGGTGGTACGACGCTTCCGGGAAGATCAAAACCGCTGAATCTCTACGGCCCCGGGAATACCCAGAAAATCATCTCCAATCTCATGGACCATTTGGCCTGGGATATCCACTTAAGGACTCTTCAGGCACATAACCCTCCCAATGGAGCCTAGATAAACTATTGCATGAAGCCTATAGCCAGCCTTGGATCGATGAAGGTGTAAAGAGATTTCCTGAAAAAAGAGCAACTGCCGAAGGAATTGTTAAATACCATAGTTCGACTCTTGAGGTGGCAGAAATAGCCAGAAAAGCGGATATCAAGCATCTCGTTCTTACCCATCTTATGCCCTCCCCTTCCCCGGTTTGGTATTTTGAAAGGGATTGGGTGAAAGGTGTTTCAGATATCTACAAGGGAAATGTAACCGTCGGCCGGGATCTTATGGTGTTTTAAACCTGTTCGACATCATCAGTTCATTTATTCTTATTACAACAAAACAAAATGGAGAACGAAATGGATCATTCCGGGGATATTCTGTCTGAGTCCAAAGAAGGACAGAAATATAAAGTCAGTAGAGGTCAATTTATTAGGAACCTATAATGTGACCAAGGCTGACTTAGCCAAGGTAATAACAGGGCAGGCCATTAATATATGTGCCGGTTCGGTCTTTTCTTAAACCTTAAACCGAGGAGGAAAAAATGAAAAAGATATTTTCTTGGATCTTTTTATCTTTGCTGACTCTATCGCTATTGTTGCTCGGGATGTTTAACTCCGGGGCCGGTGCAGCCGATAAAGTACAGACCGGAGGTACGTTAACCTACCTGGATATGACTCCAACACTAGATCCAATGACCTGGGACATAGAGGATTGGAACTGGAAACATGGTTACGATACGGGATTTTATATGGAGTACCTTCTCATGGGGGATCTCCAGAAGGGGCCGAGAGGTACCAAAAAATTCCTCTTTCATGCCAATGCCTGGATACCACCGGACATCATGACAGGCGAGCTTCTGGAGAAATGGGAAGTGAAGAAAAATCCGGTGCAGATCGTCCTTCATCTCCGCAAGGGCGTCTATTGGCAGGATAAGCCCGGGATCATGAATGCCAGAGAGCTGGTGGCCGATGATGTCGTTTACGCGATTACCCGCACCAAAAACTCACGAAAGGCCCTTCCCCATTATATGGATTTTGTCGGTAAAATGGAAACCCCCGATAAATATACCGTGGTCATAAATATGACCGAGTGGTGTGCGGACTGGTCCCTCCGCATCGGTTATGGATACTTTAATGCCATCCAAGCACCGGAGCAGGAAAAAGCCCCGGGCGGGCCCAAAAAATGGGAGAATGCTTGCGGCACCGGGCCTTATATGATCACCGATTATAAGGAGGGCCATTCCCAGACCTATACCAAAAACCCGAATTATTGGGGTTGGGAAACCATCGGAGGGAAGAATTGCAAACTCCCCTTGACCGACAAGGTGGTGATGATGATCATCAAGGATGAAGCCACCCAGATTGCCTCGTTAAGGACCGGTAAGATTGATCTGATGATGCTCATAAACTGGAAACATGTCGAGGGCCTCAAGAAGAGCAACCCCCCGTTGCAATGGTCGCGCTTTCTTGGGACCGGTAATTTTACCATGGCCATGCGCATGGATCGAAAACCCTTTAACGACATCCGGGTGAGACGGGCCATGAACCTGGCCATCAACAAAAAGGAGATCATCAACTCTTTCTACGGCGGTAATGCCGAACTACACACCTATCCCTTCCCTCCCACTTTCAAGGATGTTTACACCCCGCTGGAGAAACTGCCCCCATCGGTGAGGGAGCTATACACCTACAATCCGGAAAAGGCCAAAAAGCTTTTGGCCGAGGCCGGTTACCCCAATGGTTTTACCTTTAAGGCCCAAATTTCCAATGCCGGCCAAACCGGACTTGACCTGGCCGCTATGGTGGCGTCCTATCTAGCCAAGATCGGGGTCACCCTCGTGTTGGAACCCATGGATTACCCCTCCTATCTCAGCCGGATGACGAGAAAGAATCATTCTGAAGGGTATTTTTTCGCCAATGACCACGGGAACCCATTTTCCGGTATCCGAAAGAACTTCTTTACCGGCGAGCCCTGGAATCCGCACATGATGAGTGATCCCTATGTGGACAAGACCTTAGAGGATACCTTGAAAAACCTCAACCTGACCGACAATCAAGCGCTTGAGGCCATGAAAAAATTGACTGTTTATATAATGGAACAGGTGCCTTGCCTAATACTTCCCACCGCTTATAGCTATTCCGCCTGGTGGCCTTGGGTCAAGAATTCTTTCGGGGAACTTCGTGTGGGTGCTCACCGGTCCGCCCCAATCATAAGCCGTATCTGGATCGACCAGGAATTGAAGAAGAAGATGGGATATTAAATTGGGTTCGAGGATTCCAGGGCGGGTTTGGAGGTCTGTTTGCGGCCATTAAAGCCAAACAGAATGGGGTCGAGGACGTTATTATAGTGGATAAAGGAGCCGTGGCCTTGACCGGCCAATCCAGGTTAGCAGCCGGTGCAACGATTTACCTCTATCCCGGAGATGATATTCAAGAATGGACGAAAGCCATCTTTCTTGGTCAAAAGGGTCTTTGTAAACAGGACATGGTGGAATCCTATCTTGGCCAGTCTTTTGAGCGATTAAGAGAACTCGAAGCGATGGGTATTGTCTTTAGAAAAGATCCCCGGACAAATGATTATTTCCGTTTGCCGTCACGAGGTCTCGTGCCTGTGCAAATGACCATTGGAGCGAGCTTTAAGAATATGATTGGAGGAACAGCTTTAACCAGTGTCCTCTTTAATAAAGTGAGCAGCCTAGGCGTACATTTTTATAATAAAATATTTATTAGTGACCTGATCGTAAAGGGGAATCAGGTCCAGGGTGCTGTCGGTTGTCATAGGAGGACAGGGGAATTCTTCATCTTCAAATCACGTGCGGTGGTCATGGCTGCTTGCGACTGCAGCTTTCGGGGTAACTATTGTTGTGTAGAGTCCACTACGGGCGATGCCTTTGCCATGGCCTACCGGGCAGGTGCGGATCTAGAGAATATGGAAATGATGGTGACTAATACAGCTCCCCTTCACTTCAATTTTGAAGGAACAGGTCCAACCGGGCAAGCCGGTGCAAAATTCCTAAACGCCCGGGATGAAAATTTTATGCCCCAATATCATCCTGCCGGGAGTAGTGCCGAGATAAATCATATTGTTCAAGCCATGGCCTGGGAACATAAAAAAGGCAACGGACCTCCTTTCTATTTTGATTTCAGGCCAATTCCAGAAAATATGGAAGAAGCCTTCATCAGTTTTTTTGGCGGTTGGATGCCTAGAAACCTGGTCAGACTGAAAGAAAAGGGCCTGCGGGTTTTCCGATCAAAAGTGGATTGGGCTCCCGCCCTACAAACACTCAGGGGGGGGATTAAAACTGACATTCATTGCATGACCAGTGTGGAAGGGTTATTTGCCGGGGGAACGGCCCAGTCCATGGGGCCGGGACTCTTTAACGGTTGGTCATCGGGAAAATCCATCTGGTCTGGAGCAACCGCCGGTAGATCGGCCGCAGAATACCTGAGAAACAGAGAATCCCCCCCGCTGGATTCGGATCATATCTTGGATCTTAAAAGTGACCTTTTTAATAGGGAGATTCCTTCTGAAAAAGGTGATATATCGATGTATGAAATGACTCGGAAGCTTCAACGTTGCATGTTTGCCTATGATGTTTCCATCCTTAAAAATGAAAGCAGTCTGAAAAGGGCGGTCAAGGAAGTAGCGGTTATCAAGGAAATTGATCTGACACGTACGCTATTGCGAGATTTTCATGACTTTATCTCCTTTAAAGAGACGGAAAACATGATTCTTGTTACGGATCTATTTCTAAAGTCTTCTTTCCTCAGAAAAGAATCGAGAAGTGATCATATGAGAGAAGATTTTCCCAAGGCGGAAAAAAATTGGCTCAAATGGATCGTTTTTAACAAAAATTTGAAAGAGGGCTCCCGATTTGAGAATCTTCCCTGGGATCAATACAGGTTCAAACCCGAAGATCTGGATAGGGGGGCTCCCAAATGATTGAATCGATCAACGAAGAATTGTGTACGGGCTGCGGAAGCTGTGATCTTTGTTGTCCAATGGATGTCATTTATCTCAACGAGGAAAAGGAAAAGGCTGAGATAAGATATCTTGAAGAATGCATGACCTGTTTCAACTGTGAGTTGGAATGCCCAACTGAGGCTATCTATGTTGATCCCATAAAAGCGGAAAAACTTCAACCTTGGTAAAATAGGTCTTAAATTTTGTTGCCCTTTTCGGGGGGGGCTTGAAGATTGAAATCAGATTTTATTGATCGGGGGCGATGATATGGGCCCAGATATTGCCACTAGCCTCATAGGACGGAGAATCACCAGGCAGTTCCAGGAGCGGTCTTCCCTCCAGGTCAAATTGAGTGAGGCGGGGATCCTCAGGGACGAAACCGAAGAGATCCAGGCCTGTTTTCAAGATATGGGGCTGAAGTTGTTTTTCCTGGCCGTGGATACGGTTTAAGACCAGCCCCAATTTTTGATATTTAAATATTTCTTTATGGGAGGTGATGACCTCTTTGATGAGGGCCGCGGTTTGCAGTCCCCGGTTGGAAATATCGGAGACGATCACCACCGTATCGACGTTCTGCATGACCTGTCGATTGATCTGCTCCACCCCGGCTTCCCCGTCGATGATAACCACATCATAATTTTCCGCCAGCATTTCGATCCCGCTTCTTAAGAAATCATTGACCGGACAATAACAGCCCAGGGATTCCGGCCGGCCCATGACCAGAAAGCTGAAACGGTCGGCTTCGATCAAGGCTTCGAAGAGCAGGTAGTCCAGGGAGCGGGCCAGATTGTTTTTTTCTGCTTTTCCCGCCGTTCGTGCTTCCCGGATGATTTGTTCCCGAATCGTATTGACGGTTTTCCCGGGGAACAGGCCCAACACCGAAGATAAATTCATGGTCGGATCGGCGTCAATGATCAATAACCGGTGTTTTTTATTTTCCAAAAGATATTTGGTCAGCAGGGCCACCAGGGCGGTCTTTCCACTCCCGCCTTTTCCGCAAACCGCTATCAGTTTTTTCTCCATGGTTCTTTTCCTTTTATTCTGGGGCGCTTCCGGGATTTTCTTCCTCTCGGACAGCAACCAACCGGTCACCTTTCCGGATCCGGATCACATCCCGGATGGTATCACAGACGACCTGTTCGGAGCAGGCGCTGCAATTGATCTCCCGGGTGCATTCCAATTCCCCATCGGAACCGACGGCATAGGTCTCAAGCTTTCTTTGTTTGACCCGGGCCTTTTCAATCAGTTCGTCCAATTGCTCGACCTCAATTTTCGAGCTGGTGACAAAGAAAATCTCACAGGCCGCTACCGGGTGGCATTGTTGTTTTATGGCGGCGATCAATCTTTCTCCCAGCCCTTTCAGCGAAAACCCGGAGAGGCAAGCTTCTTTGCTGACTCTGGCCCATATCAGATTCGGGACGCTTCGGATCATGTAACCGTTGGTTTGGGCGCAGCGGTGAGCTATACGATCCATGGTTGAAGCCGTATTTTCAATTTCAGAAGTGGCCTGGGAGGCGGCCTCAATCTTATTTTTACTTTTCAGTGCAGCGATGAGGATCTGGGCAAAGGGCAACATGGCTTCCCGGGTCTCAAAGATTTCAGGACCGACCAGAGTGATGCATCCATCCGACACCAAATCCAACCGATGGGTAGCCAAGGTGGCAGCGCTCGAACCCAGGGAAGGATGCCCCAGTTCCACCAGGGTGTCTTCCTTCAGGACAATTCGCCCATTTCCTCCATCAGCAGGAAGACTATTTGCTGAAAAGGAGTGGCTGATTAAAGGCGAAACGAAATAAGAACGGGACTGACCGGAAATCCTTTTAGCCTCGAACCAGTCTCTTATTTCTATGATGGTGTCATCGAACAGGTCCATTTGATCTCATCATCTTTAAATAACCCCTGGGGGATAATCCAGGAATAACCTCCACAACCAGGGGGTAGTGGTTTTTACCGTACTCTGATCTTAGCCATAAAATTCTGACCGGATCCCTTGGGTTACTTGAAGGCGGTAAAGTCCACGCCACGGGCCTGAGCCCGCTTTTCGTACCAGTCCATCTCGTCTTTGGCCGGAGGATGAAGCTCTTCCGGACTCTTATGAATCAGTCTGGCAGCCTCGGTAGGACAAGCCGTTACGCATAACCCGCAGCCGATACACCTGGTTTTGATAACGCGATAGGAGCCGTCCACCTCCTCAATGGCCTTGACCTGGCAGCGTTCTTCAGCACAAAGGCCGCAGGCGCTGCAAAGGTCCGGATCGATTTCAGCGTAATAATGGGAATTAACTGTGCCCTCCAGGCCCATGGCTATGGCCCCCAGTTGTCCGTCGCAGCACCCGCAGCAATTGCAGATATACCAATGACCTTCCTTTACATTGCCGGTCATGTGGACCAGGGCGGCTTCCTCAGCTTCCTGCAGGAGGGCGTAAGCCGCTTCTTTAGAAATAATCCTGAGGCCATGGGGAGAATCGACAAAATCACCGGCCTCGCTGCTGATAGACATGCATATTTCCAAAGGTTTGTCACACCCCTGATTCAACAGCCGGCTCTGCTTCCGGCAGATACAGTCGGCCACGCCGAAGGACTTTCCCTTTTCAATAATGCTGGAGACCTTTTCATAAGGGAGGGCCTCAAAGTTGGTGGGGATTATTTTTTCAACAGGCAAAACCTGCATTATTTGAGGCATGGTGGTAACCAGCTGTGGTCCCAGAAAAGGACCATACGCCTGACACAATTCCGCAAATTCCTTATCCATTCGTTTTTGTTGGAATTCGTAGATCCCGATGATCCAGGGTACCATCTTGAAGCTTCTGGCGCCTCCTGAAACCTGGCTCTCAATCTGTCCCTTCTGCCACATGGTGACCAGTTTGTCGGCTAACCCCCGCAATGGAAGTCCGGTGCGCTCGGCGATCTGTTTCGGGGTTTCATAACTCAACTTCAGACGGCAGAAGAGTTCGGCCTCGGAGGGGTCAAAGACCTTTTTTAAAAGTTGGATTTCGACACCGCTCTCGGTGGATGGAAATCCATTGGGTAAGGTGTCAAGAACTTTGGCCAATTTCTGATAGATCTCATCGCTCATCGGTATTTCCTTTCTGTTTCTCGGATATTATTTTTTCAACTAAAGCGAATACTGTTACATTATCTGGGTTGAAAATTATCTTTAGGCCCCGATTTTATAGGGATAATAGCGCCGGACCACGTCGAACTGGGCCAGTTGATGCCCCCCCAGCCAAAGTTGGATCTCTTTGACGTCCCGCCAGTATTTTTCCACATGATAGTCTCGGATATATCCATAAGAACCCATCAGTTCCATGAGCCGGCCGATGATGGTGTTGGCCATCTGGCAGGCTTGGTTCTTGGCCGCACTGGCATGGCTGATCATGGCCGGGGAATGGACTTCTCCAAATTTGTCGGGGTGACTCAACATATAGGCCACCTGGAGATAATAGGCCCGAGCCGTCTCAATCCCGGTGATGGCATCGGCCAGGATGCCGGCGGCAATGGAGTGCTCACGAATGGGTTTGCCCCCGACTTCCCGTTCCCCGGTATAGCGCAGGCATTCTTCGAAGGCCCCCCGGGCGCAGCCCACGGCCGCGGCGGCGCTGACCACCCTTCCAAGGGATACATTACGTTTGAGGATGACCGCATCCTCCCCGGGTCCGGAGGCCCGGTATGATAAAGGCACCCGCACGTCGTCGAAAAAGATATCGCAATTGCGGTCCGACTGCAGCCCGGCCTTGACTTCAAATTTACCGAAACTGAGGCCTTTGGCATTATCGGGCACATAAATCAGAGCAATGCCCTCTTCTCCCTTTTCCTGAGCTGTTTGGCAGACCACGCAATAGAAAGAAGAAATACCGGCATTGCTCGGAAATCGTTTGGCCCCATTGACCACCCAGCTGTCTCCATCTTGAACGGCGCGGGTTTTAATGGTCTTTCCATGCATCTCTGGCAGATTTTCTACGTCGCATCCGCTGGCCGGTTCGGTCATGGCAAAGCAGGCAAAGGTCGGCTGTTTCTCCTGCTGCCGCTTTTTATAGGCTTCGATGACTTCCCGGTTTCGGCCGTATACGGCGCCGGCCATAGCCCAGCTGTTAATGCCGGCCACCAGCCCTATCCCCGCATCCCCCCGGGCAAATTCTTCGATAACGGCGCAGGCCATGGGGAGGGACGGACCTTCGGAATCCGATCCTTCTTCGGGCATATTTACATTAAAGACCCCCAGGGCGGACATCTTGATCAGCAAATCGTTGATGAGCTTGTGTTCGGTATCGGCATCGAACTGGTCTCTAAGGGGCATGATCTCGGTTTCCACAAATTTGCGGACCACGTCAACGACCATGGCTCCGCCTTCGTCTACGAATAAGGGAAAATATTTCATGACTGACAGCCTCCTTTTCTTCTAGAATTTTTTTTCTTGGCAAGGGTCTCATGAGATGGACTCGAAAAAGTCGGCGGAAGCCCGAATTCGTCATTCCATACGGTCGGCCTGTCGGCTCCTGAAGGGAGCCTCTTCGAAAGCTCGGCGTTCGGCTTCCAACTGAAAGCCTCTTCAAAAGCTCGACTAAGTCGAGCGGCCCGACCGGCCCGACCTTCAAAAGAGACTTCCTGTCCGACTCCCTCCGGGAGTCTCCCTAAAAGCTCGACAAAGTCGAGCGGCAGGAAGTCGAGAGAAAGCCGGAATCAAGGAATTTTAATCGCGTATAGATTCCCTGGACCCCGGCCTTCGCCGGGGTGACGACTTTTAAAAATCCATCCCAAGATAATATTTCCCAAATAAGTCCGAGCCGATCCTGTTCAATAAGCATCAGTATCATGCCAGAACTTTCATGATAATCTTGATAAACCGTCGGCCTAAAGCATCTCTAAAAAAGCCTGAAGGCGGGTGCTTAGCTGCCCGGATTTGGTGGTATTGTACTCCCGTTCAAAATCGATTACCGGGACACTTTGGTCTTGACGCAATCGATCCGCCAGCAACTTCCTTCCCCCGGCAAAGTGATCGCAGAATTTTAAGCGGGCATAAACGATACCCTGCACCTTAGACCCATCAATAAGGGTTTTTAAAATATCATGACTCAACTCCAAACCGTCTATCATGGCCGGGCAGGGAAAACGGCTAAGATATCGATCGGCAATGGCTTCCAGAGGGTCTTCGGACCTCTCATCTATGAGGCCCCTATAATGGCGCTGTCCGAAACACAAGCCGTCGGCGACGACCGTTGCGCCCCGGCTTTCAATAAAATCAATAAAATCAGGAGAATCACAAGCCCCTCCGATAACCAGCAACCGTGGAAGATGATGCTTTGGCAAATCTCTTTTTTCCAACTCCGGTAGAAGCGCTTCCAGTTTTTGGTTAAATATTTCCCGGGGAATAGACATCCCGGTCAGGGCAATATTCATATATTCCGAACCGGTCAAAAGGGGCGGATCTTTTTTTCTAAGGTCATTTAGCCGGTTCATGAGTAGGCGCGTATGGTTATAAACAGTTATGGTTTCTCTTAATTGATCTTTGGAAATCGAAGTTCCGAAAACCTCTTCAATATGCCGATCCAATTTTTTCATTTCCTGCAGCAGCCACTCTTTTCCACCCGGACCCAGGGTATGATGTATCCGGAAATAGTGAAAAAACTTAAGGGTGGATTTATCTTCGATTTCGCTGACCAGACGGAAATGATGGTCACAGGTATTGGCGGTCACCAACCCGTCTAAAAAATCCAATTGCCCGGTCAGGAGAGCCTCCAGGACCGACCGGGAATAGGAACAATTGATCCGGTGCAGATGGGCATCGGCATTTTTTGTATTTTGCAGACCCGGCACGCGAACCCTCATGGGCAGCAGGCCGGCGGCGTGGATAATCTCTTCCGGGATACTGGAGCATAGGAGACCGATGATGGAGCCACCGTTATTTTTCCAGGAAAGGACCTCGGTATTGGATAAGGATTGAGCCATAGTTTTAAAATATTTCAGATTTTCCATAAATTCCCCTTCAAACTTAAATGATGACCTCGTAAAAAGTGAAAAAAGACTTTTTACGAAGCGGGAAAGGGCTTCCCCTCTCCCGCCGCTTGAAGTGAATTCAAGCGGTTCCACCCTCACCCCAGGCCGGGACTTAATCGTCCACGGCCTGCTGATGGACTATTTACAAGTCCATCCTATATCGTCGAAAAAAATTCTTCGATCTGATTCTTAAGCGTATCACTGGATACGATCCGGTCATCATTATAATCCATCTCTAAAAAAAGGGCCGGGATGCCCTCTCGCTGAAAATAGCGACGCATAATCCCCCCGGCCCCGCAAATGCTGTTGCACCCGACGTGTTGGGTCATGATAACCGAATCACAACGGTACTGATGATACAGCTTCATGGTGTATTCGAGAATTTTCCGGGAATCAAAGCGCATGAGAGACATGGTCATATCCAGACCCTGCCAGGCATACCCCTCGAACATCGTTTCGACACTGGTGGTATCGATGGGACGAAGGATGGCTGATCCCGACAGCATATGCATGACCATAGACACTTTAAGCTCCTTTTCCATCCAGTCGAAGAATAGCGGGTCGAAGGTCGGGGGAACATGTCCCCAGATCACCCGGTGTTTTTCTTCGATCGGATTGGGGATACCCTCCTTCAACCGCCGCATGACCTCCGCGTGAAAGGTTTGGATACTCTTGGTGGCCCTGGGATGTCCGGCCGCGGCCAGAAACATCTCCCAGGGAAAACCTCGCAAAGTCGCAGGGACCGGCATGGGTGTTGTTGTGTAGGTATCGTAAACATCCAGCATAAGTTCGTAAGCCCGGTTGGATTCTTCAATGATTTCCCGGAAGCGGTCACCATCGAATTTTTTCCCGGTTACCTCCTCCAAAAATGGGATCAGTTCCTTCCGGATTTGCTGTCCATACCAGCGGGCCGATTCCCTCTCATAGGTGCTGGGAAGTTCCAGAAAGAGGGTGGGGACTTCCAGCGCTTTTTGCATGATGGGATAGGCGATACGGGTCCCGTCACACGGCCCGGAGCAGGTGACGAAAAAAGCATTCTTCGGGAATTCTCCGCTGAGGGCGGCTCCCACTAGAAAACGATCGGTGGAACAAACGTCGGAGGGCAGCCCGGATGATTCGGCGGCATCGAGAAATTCATGAACAACCTGTTTCTGGGTGGCCGTAAACCGCATCGGAAAGGTTTCCATACAAAGGGGAAGGCAGTCAAAGACGTAAAACAATTGGGGCGTTAAGCCGAATTCAAAAAGGGCTACCCTTTTCTCCGGATTGGACGCTGCCTCAGTGAGATCCTCCAGACGTTCAACCAGACTTTCCACCCTCAGGGCCTGGAGTTTCATATCTTCATCATCCAGGACACGCAGAAATTCGAGGGCCGGTTTGGCATACTCGTTGATCATTCGGGTTGTTTTTTCGAATGGGTTTTTCATAAATTTCTCTCTTCCCTTTAACCGGTGTGGATGGCGAAGTGATTAAGAGGTCCATAATCATATAATAATATTTACTAAATCGCCAAGCGGAGACTTAAGGTCTCGAAACGCTGCATTCTCAGGGGCCATAAGACCTATCTATCCGGCATGCCTTTCTTCGGCCACCAGGGCTGCCCCATAGGCGGCTACCGCCCTGGGATCCAGGTTGTATTCGGCAAAAGAAATTCCCAGTTCCTTCTCAATATCGCGAACGACAATGGGATTCTTGGCCAACCCCCCGACAATGACTATCGGCTGGTCCAGGCTGATTCGTCGAGCCACGGCGGCCACTTTGCCGGCCACCGACAAGGAAATTCCGGCAAAGATATCCAGCCGGTCTTTCCCCTCGTTGACATGGGTAATGACTTCACTCTCAGCAAAGACACCGCATTGACTGGTAATCGGCAGGGCCTGACCGGATTCCAGTGCCGCGGCGCTCAGTTCTTCAATCGGCATTTCCAGGGCCTGGGCCATGACTTCCATAAACTTGCCGGTCCCGGCGGCGCATTTTTCATTGGTCGCCGAAGAGGTGACCTTGCCCGAGCTATCCATATTAAAAGCCCTGATAGTACTGCCGCCGGCATCGATAACCGTTCTAATTTCCGGATTGAGTTTATGGACGGCCCGGCTAAGGCAAATAAACTCCGGGATGTCTTTATCGGCAAAAGAAACCGCTTTTTTCCCAAAACCAGTGGATAAGCAGTAGGCGATGGGGTCTTTTGTTAACCCGGCTTCTTTTTTAGCCATTTCCATGACCTGGATGGCCGCCTGTTTGGGAAGGTTTTTATAAGGAAGAATTTCAACGGCCAGGATGTTGCCGTTT
Source organism: Deltaproteobacteria bacterium (assembly GCA_016208255.1). Lineage (GTDB taxonomy): Bacteria > Desulfobacterota > RBG-13-43-22 > RBG-13-43-22 > RBG-13-43-22 > RBG-13-43-22. The sequence continues at coordinate 139,403 of JACQYK010000085.1, forward strand.
TCAATAATAACCGCCTTGGCGGATATGGTTCCTAAATCACAACCGGCATAAATCAATGGGGGTCACTCCTTTCTTTCTTTTTTTGAAGTCTTTTAAAGCGATCGGCGGCAAAAACCGCCGCTCCCAGGGCACCCACGATTTGCGGATCTTCGCTCAAGGGAATGAAACGGAGGCCCAGCATCGCTTCCAAATTTTTAACCACCCCGCTGTTTTTACAAACCCCGCCGCTGATGGTCATTTCCGGTTTGATGCCCACTCGGCCGACCAGCATTTTGACCCTTCTGGCCATAGCTTCGTTGATTCCTGCGGCGATATCCGCCGGATCTTTATCTTCCATTAGGTAATGCATGATTTCCAGTTCGGAAAATATGCCGCATTGATTGGTAATGGTAATCGTCTGGCCTGCCTTTTCGGCCAAGGCGGCCAGCTCGCTGAAATGGACCCCCAGATATTTGGACATCAGCTCCAGGGAACGACCGGTGCCGGCGGCACATTTGTCATTCATCACAAAATCCTCCAGCGCCCCGTTTTCATCCAGGCGGATGACTTTACAGTCCTGACCGCCGATGTCGATAATAGTGCGGATACCAGGGGCCAAAAAATGAGCCCCTTTGCCGTGACAGGAAATTTCACTGATATTATGATCCGCAAAGGATATGGATTCACGTCCGTATCCCGTGGATACGGTATAGTCGATATCATCGTATGTAAGCTGGATTGAGGTCAGGGCCATATCCATTACCTCCCGGGCGGATTGTTCCGGCCGAGGCCGGACCTGAATGATTTCCGAGGCCACTATTTTATCGTCATTTAAGATAACCGCTTCGGCTGACAGGGAGCCGACATCACATCCGGCAACGATCATTTTTTCTGCAATCCTTTCATTAATTTTCACCATGGTATTTAGGGATGGTTTCAAAGAATTCTTCCCACTGCTCTTTGAGAACCTCCATGGATGTGGTTCGAGAATCCCATCCATCCGCTTCCATGCGGAGCGTGGGGGTACCGAGTTCCTTTTGAATCCGATCGGCCACCATCCGATAGACGCCCCAGACCTGCTTGCAGGCCGTGTGGCCGGTAAAAACCACGCAGTCGGCTTTATATTTTTCGATGTAATACAATAAGTCCGAGATCCACCCGCCGTGGAAACTATTTTTGCCTTTTAACTGCCGGGTCATGGGAAGGTTCATATTGACGGCGGCCAGTCCGGCGAGCATAGTGTCGGTGTTGCGGAGGTCGAGGTAGGGCACGTGATCGCTGAAAATCAGCATATCCATAATATAGGAAATACCCTTTTCCTCCTGAAACCAGGCGTGAAAAGAATTGTCAAAATAAATACCCGTATACATAAACATAAAACGGAGTCTCTCTTCCGGTAACACGTGCTTGCCCTTTTTAAAACGGTCCAATGACCGGTCATAAGCTATTTGATAAAAATCCACGGCATCCTGGGTCCCCAGTTTGGTGAGTCTGGTAGCCAGGTGATTCATATTGTAATAATTGGGAACCGGGTTGGGCACATGACGTTTGAGATCGCTGATCTCCATGGCCAGTTCATTGGCCTTATTGGACAAGGAACAGACTTCACGGAGCCGGTCTTCATCCAGCTTGTTCCCGGAAACTTCTTCCAGGATTTTCACCACCTCCTTGAAGCCCTGTTCATAATATTGGAAGGACCTTTTATCATGGTAATAGGGCACATCAATAAAAAGTGTGGGAATATCGAATTTTTCCCCCATGTATTCAAATATCTTGGTGTTCGGATCACAACCGCCCAAAGCGCCGTTGACCAATAAATCCGGTTTTCCCAAAACACCCGCTTCCAGCATGCCGACTACCGCCCTTTGGGCCGAGCACATGGTCTCCGGCAGTCCTTTCTCTATGGAAAGATCCAGGTAGGGGGAAATACCTTCTTCCAGGGTCATGGTCATGGTGTCCAATACTTCAACGCCCACAGGGACCATGTCCAGGGCATAAAAAATTTCCGGGGAAAAATTAAAGGGGATAAACACCACCTTCTTGCCCTTGTCCTTGGCGGTAAGGACGCTCTCCCAATAATTGCCCATGCCCCGGTTGAAGACATTGGAAATCATTCGTACGTCGGGGTCCTTGGCCATGGTGATAAACATTGCCCGCCGGCGTTCAGGCAAGCTGTCCAGTAACAATTTTACATCCGGGGATTCGAAGTCTAACTCCTCAGGGATGGCGGAACCCATCTGAAACGCAGCTACCATTCTTTCCAGTGCATTCGGCTGTATACTCATTTTATTCACCCGATCCTTTCCAGAAATGCCTGCACCCTGGTCCTTAGCCGTCCGGCGTCGGCCAGGGGACCGTATTGTCTCTCCAATTCGATAACGGGGATATTCTCTTTTTCCAGGTTTATTTTTAAAAGGGCGTTATCCGTCCCGTGCTGATCGCAAAATTTGATATATTCCAGAATCGCCCCATCGGCATGGCTTCGCTGGATCTGATCCTTGACAAAGTCAAGCCTGCGCTTGAATTCACCGGCCATTCTGGGACAGGGTTCATGGTTGTAATACCTTCGACACAAGGCCTCAAAGGGTTCCTGATTCTCATCCGTGAGATTCCAGATACTTCTGGCCCCGAAACATAAGGCATCGGAGACGACAATCGCCCCCAGGCTTTCCACATTTTCAATAAACTCCGGATCATCCAGTTCGCTTCCAGCCACCACCAGCCTGGTCTTATTGTTTTTCTTCTGTGGCCCCCTCTCCATGGTCTTTAGAATTTCCTTCAATAATTGATTAAAGGTTTCTTTGGGCATCAGGGTTGAGGCCGTAACCAGGATCAGGGCTTCGGCGCCGGTAATGGGTGGGTTTTCTCCCGCCCTCAGATCATAGACTTTTCTAAGCAGCCGGCGGGTTTCGTTATAGACCGCGATCGCCTTTTTCAGGTTTTCCGGCGTCACCTTTACGCCAAAGCGCATTTCAAAAGCCGCTCTTAATCTGGAAACTTCTTCTTTAAACCATTCATAGCCGTTTTCCGAAAGGCGGTGTGGCACCGGCAGGATGTACATAAACGGCAGGGCTGCGGTTTCGTGGGCCTCCCAGTTTTCATAGCACCTCCGGATATGATCGCAGCCATTGACAAAAATGGCCCCGTCTAAAAATGCAAATTTCGCATCCAGGGCCGCCTCCAGGCAGCAACGGGCAAAGCTGCAATTGACTCTTGATAAATAGGAGTCGGCTTTGGATGAATCCGTGATCCCCCGGCCGGTAATCCTGTAGGGGAGAATATCAACCGCATACAGAAGTTCTTCGGGAAGATAGGTGCAGGCATATCCCATCACCTTTTTCCCTTGGGCCTTCCACTCGGTCACAGAGGGATTCTCCAGGGATTTGCAAACGTTCGACAATTCTTCCATGGCCTTCACTTTAATACCTCCTTTGAAAAAGGTTGGGATGGAAAAAAACGTACAGCCGCTCGATAACTCTTGGGTGAAAACGACTTCAATCGGTAATAGAAACGTTGTTGAGCTGCGTCCCGTTTAACATAACGTCGGTTATCTTCTCGACACGTTATTTGGTGTTAAGCTGTTTTTTCATCAGCATAAATGAGGAGGTTTTGTTTAAAAAGACTTCCAGTAAAATCAGCCAAGGTCTCGGAATCTTCCGAGTTAAATTAATCGGCCTGGACGTCTCTTTTCATCTGTTACTGGAGAAGCTTGACAAAGTTTTGAAAGGCCTCCTGATCTTCTCAAAAAAGGCTTCCGTGGCCTTTGGTTCCCGGGAAAAGCAGCCTTGAGATATTGATCTTCTGCTTTTACATCTCAAGCAATTGTTTGAGAAATTTGATGGAGGTTGATGATTGTTTTTTCACTGACTGACATGCCAGTCAGTTTTATTATACCTTTTTTTTCTTGTCAAGAAAAAAAGGTTCGCAAAAATTTTGCTGAAATTTTTAAAATTTCATTTCCGCATTTCTTTGTTGAAATAAAGACTGGATAACGAACGTTCTCCGATAGGGAGGGTGGAAGATTACCTTCCCTTGTGGTTCCTCCTTTGAGCTGAAAGTCGGAAATTATGGTACAAATTTTTTTTTCTGGGCGGGGAATTCAAATAGTTTTCATCCCGCATGCCCGAGACCACCGGCAGGCCATCCATCTCCGGCGGCAGGAAGTTGAAAAGCACTTCCAGGATAACCATGACGATGCGGTAGGTCACTCCCCAAAGCACTTCCTGGCCTTCGTCATCCTCATGTAAAAATCCGGGAAAATCCTGAAGAGTCTCCTCTCCATCCACGTAAGCTTCAAAACTCATTCGAAAGCGGACATATTTTTCAGGATTCAATAAACTCCTGATCGGGATGGAGACCACTTTTTCCACTTCCCCCCGATTGAGGAAGAACCGTTTACGATGCCCGACCCAGACCACCATGGGGTAAAGGAATCTCTGGAAAGATTGCAGAGCCTGGGGAGGCAGGGGGCCGAGAAACTGGGTTCGGAAGGGATTGAGACGCATTTCCTCGGCACACTCCCTCAGGCCGGTGGCCAGTAGAAGGGCCAGCCGATCGGCTTCCTTTCTTCTCTGTTTCTTCCATTGCTTCCAATAAGGCCAGCGGCCCAAGGGGAAGAAGGGCCATCCCAGGAATTTGGCCGCCAGGGAGTCGATATGATGAATTCCTCCCCCCGGGAAGCAGAGGTCCCCGGCCTGCCTCACCCACTTCGACCGTTTATTAAAGACGAAGCAGAGTTCTTTCCCTTTGCCTTTTCCCTGAAGACATTCACTGAAAAGACAAAGGACCACGGAAGAACCGGACGAATTGTATAAATGATCCGAATAAAGGCAGGCGTCACGGTTCCACTTCTCCAGGGTTTCGCTGACCTGGTTTATAAATTGTTTGGGGTCCTTGGTTAACAGGGTGTTCATTTTTCCATTTTCTGTTGTGATTTTTTCAGACCTGTAATATCTTTTATCAAATATATCTATTTTATACCAATTTTTTCAACCGAAAGGAAATGGGATATGACAGAAGAATGGAACCCTGGAAAGCTTTTAGGTCTTTCCGGTAATTATTGGGCGACCTGTGCCCTCCAGGCCGGGGTCAAATTGGCAATCTTCAGCCATCTCGGCAGCCGGAGCCTCAGCGGTGAGGAAATCGCGAAGCAACTTAAAGGAGATCCCCGGGGGGTCACCACCCTGCTTAACGCTTTGACAGCCATGGATCTTTTGACCAAGCAGGAAGGGCTTTATTCCAACACCCCCTTCAGTTCCTCATTTTTATCCAAAGAATCCCCTCAATATCTTGGCTACATGATCATGCATCATCATCATCTGATGCCCTCCTGGGCGAAGTTAGATGAAGCGGTTATCAGCGGCCGGCCGATTCGGGGCCGGGCCTCCTTTGAGGATGAAACAGTTCGGGAAAGCTTTCTGATGGGTATGTTCAATCTGGCTATGATGCTGGCCCCGCACCTGGCCTCGGTGATCGATCTTTCCGGGAAAAAACATTTTCTCGACCTGGGCGGCGGCCCCGGGACCTATGCCATTCATTTTTGTTTGAAAAATCCCGGGCTCAAAGCCACGGTCTATGATCTCAAAACCACAAGGCCTTTTGCGGAAAAGACCATCGCCCGATTCGGGCTGAGGGAGAGAATTGCTTTTCAGGACGGCAATTACCTGCAGGAAGAAATCCGGGGGACCTTTGATGGGGCCTGGTTGTCTCAGATCCTTCACGGCGAAGGGCCGGAGGAGGCCCAGCGGATTATCCGGAAAGCGGTCTCGGTCCTTGAACCGGGAGGTCAAATTTTCGTCCACGAATTCCTGTTAAACAATACATTGGACGGCCCTCTGCATCCGGCCCTCTTTTCTTTGAACATGCTCCTGGGCACGGAACACGGCCAGTCCTATTCGGAACAGCAGGTCATGGATATGCTGGCTCAGGCCGGGACCAGGGAAATCCGCCGCCTGCCTTTGCAGACCCCCAATGATTCCGGGGTGATTGTGGGGACGGTATGACCCGAAAGCGGGTACTAAGGACAAACTTTCAGAACGTCGCCAAAGACCCTTTTTTGTCATTCCCGTGAAAACGGGAATCCAGTGTTTTTAATTGGTTGTTCATGACTGGATTCCCGCTTGCGCGGGAATGACGATTTTTTGAGGGTCCATCAACACTAATTACCTTAAACCGGCTTGACGTATATTTCCCGGCCGATGCTTTCATCCAGGGCAATGGAGGTTTCGCCAATCTGGATGATACAGGTCGGGTGACGCTGCTTGAGCTGAATGACGACGCCGGGGATAACTCCAAAAGAGCCAAGGGGCTCCAGCCGGTCTTTGACTTTGGTTGAAATAAAAACCACCCGTCCCTCCTGACCCAGGGCCAGATCATTCAGGGGGCGGATCAGGGGTTTCATCTCCCGGGTCAATTTCTTGCAGCAATCACCCTGGGGGATCGATTTCCCATGGGGACAGACCGGGGGATGACCCAGGAAGGAACAGACGCTGTCAGTTACCGCCGGGCTGAGAATGTGTTCCAGTTTGCAGGCTTCTTTTTCGGCCTCTTCCTCGGACATCTCGAAGAGTTCCATTAAAAGACGTTCGGTCAGCCGGTGACGGCGGATGATCCCTTCGGCCAGGGCTTCTCCTTTTTCCTTGAAATTCAGAATATCCCCATCCAATTCAAAAAGGCCTTCCTTCATCATATGGTTCAAGACGGCCCTGGCTTCCGGGTCGGAGGTGTTTTGAAAGAGGCTGTGGATATCAGTGACTCCTTTTTCCCGGAGGGTCCAGATCAATTCCAATAGTTCATCAATGCTTTCCTCCGGGGTTCGAGCCGGCCGGCTGCTGTTATCGGTTTTCGAATTTTCAAGGTTGGAGTTCATGTTTTTCCCTCTTTCGGTTGAAAAAAAGTTTGGAGTTCGGAGTTCGGAGAACCCATTATTCAAGCCCTGTCCGGACCCTTTCCAGATCATTAAAAAAAATAATTAAACCTTTTGACGCCTCAAACTGATATGAATTTTTTGAATAAGACGTTTAATAAACTCAACGGTCCGCGATCCTTTTGGAAAACTGAAGCCGCAGTTGGGACAGCAAACCAGATTGCAATGGCGGCTCAGGGGACAGGCCGAGGGACAGGTCCGCCTGTCCATGACAAAGGTCTGGCCGCACAGGGAACAGGTGTATTTTGCTTCCTTATCCATTCGCTAACCCCATTAATACCCAATTCAGCAGTCCGCCCATCAGCAGAGCGATAAAAATAACCACCCCAACAATGACCAGGGCCATTCTCCAGCCTCGTTCCTTGATGATTACAAAGAAGTTGGCAATGCAGGGGACAAAAAGAGTGATGGTCACCAGGGCCACCAAGACCTGATGATGGTTCAGGAGTCCTTTCTGGGCCAGGGCAAAAAAGCCCGCTGCCCCGTAATCGCGCCGTAAAAAGCCGATGATAAAGGAAGAGGTGGATTCGACCGGCAGACCCAGCCAGTTGACCACTAACGGCTTGGCCCCGTGTTCCAGAGAGGTCATAGCCCCGGTTTTGTCCAGGACAAAGAGGATCAAGGTCCCCAAAATAAATAAAGGCACGGCTTCCTGGAGATACCATTCGATACGGGACAGGGTCTTGATCAAAATATTTTTCATCTGAGGCCAGCGCAGCGGAGGGAGTTCCAGGATAAAGCTGGCACATTCTCCAGGAACCAATTTACCGGCCAGGAACCCGACCAGGAGAAGCACTCCGGAAACAATGATGACCCAGGAAATAAAAATCCAGGCCGGGAATCCGGCCAGCATTCCGAAAATGACCGCCAGTTGAGCCGAACAGGGGACCCCCAGGGCCAGGAGAAGAGTGACAATGATTTTGTCCTTGCGGGTCTCCAAAATCCGGGTGGTCATGGTGGCCATGGTATCGCACCCCAACCCCAGGATCATGGGTAAAATGGCTTTGCCGTTCAGCCCCATGATTTTGAAAATGCGGTTGCTCATAACCGCCAACCTCGGCAGGTAACCGGAATCTTCCAGGAAGCCGAAGATGAGGAAAAAGAACCCGACAATCGGCAGGATCAGGGCCAGGGCGTAAGTCAGGGCCATGGTGAAGACCCCATAGGGTCCGATCAATAGATCCTGTAAAAAAGGGAAGGGGATGATCCACTTGACCAATCGGGTCAGGAAAGGATTAATAAACTCCCCGAAAACCTTTTCTTCCATAAAACCCACGGCGATGTCGGCCCCCAGGACGCCAATAATTTCGTAGGATAAAAACAAAACCGCCAACATCCAGATGAATCCCACCACCCGGTGGGTGGACCACTCACCCAAACGGCGGGACCAGCCGGGGGGGGAAGTTTCCTTTTTGGTTTGGATCCGGCTGAGTAAGCGGTCTATTATTTCCAGACGTTCAACATTGATCCGATAGTTTAATGGTTGGCTATGATTTTTCTGGGATTGGGCGCAAAGGGTTTCAATTCGCACCAGTTCTTGAGGTCCCAATCTTTCTTCGAGCCAGGATCTGAGGGAATCATCTCCGGCCAGGAGCATCAGGGCCAGTGACCTTCCGCTGATCGGGGCCGGAGGCAACAGGGGAAGAAGACAGGCTATCCCCGCTTCGATGGGTTCGGAATACTGAAAGGAAAAGGTGGATTTGGGGCTTTTTCCCAAGGCCGGCAGGAGCTGGTCCAACCCTTTTTTTTGGGTGGCCACTGCTGAAAAGACCGGGAGCCCGAACATCTCCTTCAGGGCTTTCAGGTTGATCTCAAACCCACGGCTTTGGGCCTCATCCATCATATTCAGGACCAGAATCAGCGGGACTCCCATCTCGATCAATTGCAGGGCGATCAGCAGACCCCGGCGCAGATTCTTGGCATCCAGGACATTGATCACCGAAAAGCCGGTTTCGGATAGAAGGATATCCCTGGTGACTTTTTCATCTTCCGAATTGGGAATCAAGCTGTTAACGCCGGGCGTATCGAGAATAGTATAGGAAGACTCGCCGCTTTTCGCTGAACCGGAGGAAATCTCTACGGTGGTCCCGGGGTAGTTGGAGACCACCCGGTAAGTCCCGGTCAGGAAATTGAAGATGACGCTTTTTCCCACGTTGGGATTGCCGACCAGGATCACTTTAGCCGGGCCTGAGGTTTTGAGATTTTCTTGCATTAAGGTTTTGTGTTTCATCGGGTATTTGATTTTTTTTCTGATTTTTTAGAACACTTCAAACAATAGCCGTACAACTCCAGGACATGATGGGTAATAAAAAAGCCGTGTTCCCGGGCCACATCCTCCTGCAGGGTTTCGATGCTCTTATTCTCAAACTCCGATATCCGGCCGCAACTGAGGCAGATGAGATGATCATGATGCTGTCCCCGCCGGGCCGGCTCAAAGGTACTCTCCTGGCGGTTGAACTTTCGCTCCACGGCCAGCCCGCATTGAGTCAGCAGCTTCAGGGTCCGATAAATAGTGGTCAAGCCCACCCGTTTGTCCTTTATCCGGACTTGGGAAAGGAGCTCTTCGGCCGAAATGTGCCCTTTTTGCTTAAAAAAAGTTTCCATCACCAGGTCCCGTTGGCCGGACTGGCGCAGTCCCCGGCTTTTGACAATATTTTTTAAAATTGAAGGCTCCATGGGGCGCGATCCTTAAATGAAAATGGTTTTCATTTTCATTATAATCATTTTAAGTCCTATGTCAAATTAAAAATTTTTCCAAGGGGGAGGGGATAACGATCGCCAGGGTTTAATAGGGGGTGGAGGCTGAAAAGGCCGGTTTAAGGCCTTGTTTCAACCTCGTTCTATAAGAATTTTTTGGTTTGTAACAATTTAGGCTTATGAAAAAATATATCTGACAGGATTAACATGTAGTTTGCTCAGGGTCCTGAAGACCCTGAGCAACATCGATCCGCTTCCCGCGGAAACTAAGGCTCTTCTCCGCAGGACGGTTCGGTTTGTGCCTTTCTTCCCCATGCTTTTCTGCGGCCTTCAGGCAGAAAAGTCGAAAGGCACAAAACTCCGGGTAATCCTGTAAATCCTGTCTAATAAATATTTTTAATTTCAAAACAGGCAGCGGATTTTTGGGGTTAGCGGCGGAAGAAGGCGGTCTTCACCAATCAAAGCCGGTTTTAAATTCACCGGTAAACAAAAAGTTTGAGCATCTCCCACTAATCACCCTTCAGTTTGATCACTCGAAAGGCTTCTGCATACTTCAGGCCGTGTTTTTTGCCGGTATCCGCTGATCGCTGGCGGATCATAGCTTCCAGCCCCCGGATGCCGTCGAGTTGGCTGTGATGTTCAGCTAAGGCTTTGATCTTCAAATCCATCGTGCCGGTGATATCGATCCAGGTATCGACCAGCGTCAAATCACGCACATAGACCCCGTGTACCTCATGGGCCGGGCCTTCTTCAGGCCATAGCAATTCCATTGAAGCACAGGGAAAGATGGCATCGATCGCCGCCAGCGCCGCCGCCCGATGATCGGGATGGTTGATGCGGTTGCCCCAGAACACTTGGTTCGGATCGCCGCAAAAGACAACTTGGGGCTGATATTTTCGAATCAGATAAACAAGTTCACGCCTCAAAGTCAGGTCGGCCACCAGACGGCTGTCTTCGTGGCGCAGGAATTCAACCTGTTGCACGCCAAGCAGCGCACAGGCGTTGCGCTGCTCCTGTTCCCGCAAAACGGTTAAGGATTCCGGGGAATACTTTAAATCGTGGGTGCCGACATCGCCGCTGGTGCACAGCACATAGGTGATTTCGCAACCCTCCCCGGCCCACTTCGCTATTGTGCCGCTGCATGAAAACTCGGTATCATCGGGATGGGCAAAAATCGTCATCGCCGACTTGGGGATCCATTCACTATCAAACTTTGCCATGAGATCTCAATTCCTTTTACTCCTTATCGCAATCCAGGGATATAAACCATTTTCGATACACCGATCATAGGAGAAGCTCTGACTGAATCTCTCCCACTATTCCTCCTCTTTTTCCATTTCCACCCTTTTTACACGGGGAGGATTCCAGCCGACCACTGAGCCGGATTTAATCTTTGACAAATAGGGGGAAAGGGTAGTGCCGGGGAGGGTCCGGACATTATCCTCGATCTTGATCGGACCGATCCCTGTCCCGGCCCCTATCGTGCAATTATTTCCGATTTCAATCAATCCGAACCGAAATTTTCCCGATCCTTCATAGCCATGGACGGTCAGACGGCTGAAGGCCCCCAACAAAGTGTTTTCACCAATGAAAATAAGTTCAGGGCGGAAATGATCCAACCAGACCATCTGCATGATCTCCGTGCCTTTTCCGATATGGACACCCATCCAGCGAAAAAATTTATTTTTACCCGGGGTCCCCTTCAAGAAAAAGGAAATTCCTGTCAGAAAGAGCAACAGGATCCTCCTGGGCAAGGGAAGATTGAGGGTCCGCCAATTGACGGCGGTTGGTTCTTCCTGAGAACCCAGGCCGTAAATGGTGTAATGCCTCCGCACGGGAGATAAAAATTTTTCCAGATTTTCTTTACCTTCACGGGTCTTGCGATTCATTGTTTGGACATCGATCCCCTTCCCGCCGGAGGTTTTACTGATGTAGATAGACCGGTTCTTTTGGGCCCCCATCTTTATGGCCCGTCCGATAATTTCGGCGGTGACCATTCTCATGACTTCTTCAGGGGTCTTGTTACGATATTTTCTCATTCAGGCCTGCCGGTTGGATTCTAAAATTATAACGATGAAAATTTATCTCTGACTTTTTTTGTGCAAGGTCATAGGGGGTCTTGTTTTTTGAGGTTGTCCACTAATAAGCCATGAGCTTCTTTACCGGGCAAAAACTCGAACATAAATCCGAGAGCAGGCCTTCACCATTGATTGAAACAGGCTTTGGCGAATGCCCTGCTTCTGATCAACTTAGCTTTTGGGCCAGGATGGGGCGATGAATCGCCTTTTGGACAACCTCAAAAAACAAGACCCCCTATGACCATCCCAATTTCAAATAGATTTGGTTAGAATTCATGGGAAACTGAAAGATATTTCTCCAAAATATCCCTCTACCCTTTTCCGGTTGTTCAAAGAGGAAGGGATTCTCAAGAATTACCCGGACCGGTTCTTTTCCAAATATCAGTCCGGGTTGCCCGGGTCTTAATGCCTGCCTTCCTTGATTTAGGCACTTCGAAGTTAATTGGCCTTCAACTCCGAAGTACAACTGGGACATCGGGTGGCTTTGATCGGGATTTCGGAAAAACAATAGGGGCAATCTTTGGAGGTCGGCACAGCCGGTTCCGGTTCCTTTTTCAGCCTGTTGATTTGCCGGATCATCATGAAGATGACAAAGGCCACGATTAAAAAATCAACAACGGTATTGAGAAAACTGCCGTAGTTAAGAGTCACTACTCCGGCTTTTTTGGCCTCTTCCAGGGTGGCAAAGGATTGGCTGGAAAGGGAGATAAAAAGTTTGCTGAAATCCACCTTACCCAAAAGCAGGCCGATCGGAGGCATCAAAACATCATTGACAAATGAGGTTATAATCTTGCCAAAGGCCGCTCCGATAATGATACCCACGGCCATGTCCATCACGTTTCCCCTCATGGCAAATTCCTTAAACTCTTTCCACATGATAACCCTCCTTTCCAAATTTAACGGTTAACTGCCCTGCTCCGGTTCGGTAAAGTTGCCCTCCTATTTCCGATCAAAAAGTTCTTTCAAGACCATATCCACAATGCTTTTGCCATATAACTTACTGTCTGTCAAATCAACCCGGGGATGAACATCTTGGTGGTCTTTCGGTAGCGGGAATATTCCTCTCCGAATCTGGAAAAGTTTTCTTTTTCTTCCGCCTTGGCGGTGGCTACCAGAAAGGCCGATATCCCCAGGGCCAAGGCCCCGCTGAACCAAGTCATATGTTTGAAAAAGATCCCCCAAGCCAGCAATAACAGGGAGGCGTAAAGGGGATGACGAATATATCGATAAGCTCCCATAGTCACTAAATGAGTGGTGTTTTCAAATCCCAGGTCGGACGATCCTTGAAAAGCGGCCTGGGGTTTCCCGATTACCCGGAGCAGATAAAATCCGTGGATGGCCAGAAGGAGGGAGACCGCCAATAAAAACCAGGAAATCAATTGGGGAAAGGAAAGACGATCTTCGAACCAATACCCCACGTTGTTCAATAAAAGGATCAGTATCAACTCAAGAGCAAAAAAGCGGTAGAAACCGTGGGACTGAGGTTTGGGCAAGGATTTCCAGGAAAATAAAACAATCCCCAAAGAAGCCAATACAAAAACAATCCATTTTATCAATATCGGCCCTTCCTCAATTGATTAATGCCTCATTTCTTAAGGTATCCTATCATCGAATTCTCTTTAATTTCCTTAGAGATAGGAGCGAAAAAGCCGTCGGGGGTTTTTGAACAAAGAAACTATATTATTTCAAAAATCCCCTATTGATTTTTAAACAATTATATCATGATTTTCGAATTCTCACCAGAATTTCCTGACGGCGGCTTCCAGATAACGTTAAAGATCTCAAAGAAGGGCCTCAAGCACTCTGTTATCTATCTGTTGCCGCATACATTGAGAAAGAAAATAGGGAAGTGTCCCTCGTTTCCCCTCAGCTGATATCGTAAATGGTTTTAAAAGCATAATACAATGATATAAACCCAAACATTATTAAGCAAAGATTTGAAAGAAGAATCAGCCATTTTTTTAATGGATCGTTTATTTTCTTTTTTAATTTACTAACAATAAAAATAAGTGGAACAAACCAAATAAACACTCCGACCATAATGAATGATACCGTTAAGATCCCATAATTTCTATAATTTGGAAAATTATGATTCCAAATTAAGAAGAAATTCCCGGCCACAACAATCCAACCCACTATGGTCAAAGGATTAGATAAGGTGATTACAATCCCGGAAATGAATGTGGCCAGAGGATTAGATTGAAACCCCGGTTTATTTTCTTCGATCCCCTGGTTCTTTCTTATTGAATTTATCGATGACACTCCAAGAACGATCAAAATGATTCCGCAGACAACCCAAAGCGCGATTTTTAGATATGGATTATTTGAAATGAGATTGGCCACCCCAAGATAAACCAGAGTGATATAAAAGATATCCGACAGACAGGATCCCAAAGTGAAAATGGCGCTGTTTCTAAATCCATATTGAAGCGCTCTTTGACAAGCTACAATAGTAACTGCGCCCGGAGGAACCGCAACAACGAACCCTAAAAAAACTGCTGATACTAAATATTCAAGTGGCATCTTTACTCAAATCCATTTTCGCCCTTTCGCAGAAAAATGGGTGACCCCAGTGATTCCTGTAGTTTTTGTTCGGGCTTAACGAGTACCGGACAAAATCATTAATTGAAAGATATCCTGGGCAAGTTGTTATTTCATGGATGTCTCCAATTCCACCTTTGAACTGGAATCCACCTCCATCACCTTAGCAAGATCGAATGAAGGGGAATGAAGAGATAAAAAAGTTATGCAACATAGAAACTGCGTCCTCCTTTACGCCGATTGACTGCAGTGGCTCTTTGGACGATTCATATCCATCCTTTTGTGTGTTTGGCATAGTTGTACTCGTCAATGAGCTTTAACAGAGTTTTCCCGCCGGATGAAGCCTGTGATCCAATCTGTTGGGCCAAGTTCTGCATCTTGTAGGAGAAGGAGAGATATTTGTCACAAGGGTGGGGGTTGTAATAAGAATCGTATGCCCGTGCTATCTTGTCGTCCCACAACGTGAAGAACGCTGGCCCGAGAAGGTGTAACGCCTTTGACACAGCAACAGGACTTTTCCTACCTTTCATCTTGCCGTCAGCAATTTGCAAGGCCTCAAGAAGCTCCTCGAATAATTCCTTGATGACGGGCTCATCAGAGGTGCTAAGTGTCAAGATGTCTCTATCATGAAAACCTTCAATTGCAGTGAAGTTGGACTCAATAGTTCGTTCGAGTTTGTCGAAATCGAAGGGGCCATACCGATAGAAAGCTTGGTTCCATGTAAGAAGAAGGACTCCCATACCATCAGCCATGTCTGCTGGCTTGCCCCAAAAGTGATTGACAAGAAAGATGGCAGTTTTGTACATTGCATCCCTTCGTTCACGTCGTTGGAATTCCCCATACCCATTTACAAATTCATGAAGAGATATTGACATTCGATTCACTCCATAGGTCCAACATCTGCGTCAGCGGGAGACGGCAGTTTCGGCGATCCGCTACATGGGGCTAGCCGGTAATCCGCTCTGTATCAACAATGAACTTACGGATTGCCTTGCCTGCTTCCGCGTCCAACCCAAACATCGTTTGCATAAACCTGTAGTCAACACCCGTGGCCCTCTTTATATCAGCAGCGATCATCGGCGGGTCAATATTCCGGAAATCAGGAAGCTTCATGAAGTATTCTTCGTCAGGATGTTCAGGCTTGCCTTAGTATGGGGCCTTAACCAGCTTTCCATTAGCTTTGCCCATTGCTACTATTCCCACCCTTGACTGATAAAGATACACGACGTCACCTTTTGCAAGGCGCTCAATCTTATATTTCCATGGGTCGAAATAAGCAGCGGCCTTATGATTTGCGAGCATATCGCCGTGGTCTGTTTCGTCATTGCTGATGTTTGTATTGAGAATGTAGTAGCCCTCTGCAATGTCTTCATATGGGTTGTCCTCAACACGGAATGCCGACATTTCCAATAGGATTTCATTCGGTTGACCCTCGTAAACCCGGTAGACCCAAGGCCGAATATCAAGCCCACAGGATCGCCAGTATTGGATTGCCTCACGTGTTTTGTAGTCAAGACCGTTCGTCATCACAACAAACATTTGTTTTCCGTTGAATGCTTCTTCGTCGAGGTCCGTACCGAACTTGGCAGCGTGTGCAATCTTTAGTGACTGGGAAGGATCCGTCGCTTTCTTATACCAAGCGTCAAGATCGCCGTATTTGGAGGGGCCGTACAACTGCGCGTAACGGAGCACCTGAAGAAGATTAGACGGATGCGATTCCCATGCCTTCAACTCAAATATGTAGAGGTAACCGTTTTTGTCCACTGCCATTAAGTCAGGCTCTTCCTGCCAGCGGCGAGACTGCATGAGAAGGATCAACTCATCATCGGGGAATAGCCGGTCCAAAGTCCTAAAAAGAATGTCCTGCAAACCACGCTCGTCAAGACCCATTGCTTTTAGCTTTGATCCCGTTTTCTTTTGGGTTAAACGATTGCTCTTATCAATGCTCAGCAGCATCTTTGCTCCTTAAGGCTAAAAAGTTATTCTATGGTTTCTGCAAAACTCCACAATCCGGGGATTTTCTTTAAGTTTCTATAAAATGACGATCCGGAGAGAAATAAAGGACGTCCATGAAATAACAACCTCAGCCAAATAACATTTTAAGTCTCTAAATATCTTTCTGCGCTCAATCCCTCTCTCATGGTACAGTAATAAAGGAGACGTCCCCTTTATTATTGTATTATTGAAGAACCAACGTTCTCACTTTTTTCATAAGCCCCAGACTGTAGCTGGTCGGGTGAATGACGATGTTGGGCAATATCCTGTCTATTAATTCTCCTCATCGTCATCTCGGTACTCTGCCAGATTTAAATATGAGTAATTTCGCTGATTAAGCAATAAATTTTGGAAGGCATCATGTGCATGTGACACGTTTGGATGATTTAACCAGCCATGAGCTAATTCTGGTTTTCCTTTAGCGAGTTCAGAATGCGACAATGCATGCATTGGTACAGGCCAAGTACCTCCTTTACCTGTTCGTACAAGATATTTAACGCTACTTGCAGTTCCCGAAAGCCAATCAAGGGTATGGATCCGCATGAACATTCTATGATCATGTGCCAAACGTCTAAGTTTTCTTTTTGTATCATTTGTAAGATGAGACCGCCTACCAATAAAAACGAACCCAAGAGGGTACTCAATCAGTGGCATTAGTTTTCGAACGTAGTTTAAATTTTCATGAATCCATGTGTGCCAATCCCGAACTTGTTGAATTGCATGGGTCAAATCTGATGTAGGATCTCCGGATTTGGTAAACAACTTTTTGGCGGGAGCTTCAATCTCTATTAAATACCACTCAGGTCCAAAGCTCCCTGTATCGAAACAGGCAAAATCAACTTCATACTCAGCCCCGAGTTTAACCTTAGAATAAATTGGCGACTCCCCATATAATCTTAGGATACCGTTGAAAAAATAGCTGTGTGAAGCAAGAAAATCGTGAACATTTTGCTCAGAGCTTTCATTGTCGAGAAGGCTTTGATATTCTTTTATGTCCTGATCAATTTTTTTTTCGGTGAGGGCTTTAACTAAAGGATCAATAAGTAATGGAGGTGGTTTCTCAAGTTCAATTTTCATTTTTTTGTCCCCCAGTGTCAGAAGTGAAATATTATTCGAAATCCAGTTCGTTGGATTCATTTCGCTCCATTCGGCATCACCGGGAGCCGGATTTATTGGCGCTCCGGTATGCCGTGGTTATGCAAGCTCTTTTGCATCTTCATAGAGAAGGAAGACTTCATGCCAATCCGGGAATCCCTTGAGGCGAAAAAGGCCTAACCGCCTTGAATTAAGACGATATCCCCGTCTTTTCAGGATTTCGTTAACGGGTTCGCTACATAGAATGTAGTCGCGCAGTGGTAGCTGATCTGGAGGCAGTGCATCAATGGCTTCGTGCATGGACTCTCGGTTTATTGCTTCCAGTCTGAAAGTATAAGCGACATATGGGCCTTCCCTATCGTTCTCCACCACATCGACTTGCCCAAAATGAACAGCAATCCTGACGCTGATCGTCCGCTCCTCTCGTTTCCATATGCCAGAAGGTATCCGTCGCCCGTGCTTTTCGTGCACAGGAGATTGTGGTTAGCACCTATGTTCTGAACGGCCCTCCTTAGGTCGCGCATCAGCCCCCGGCCAACGGCGTACCAACCAAAAAGGTTGCTCGTGAGGGTCGATTCGACCACATCCACCACGACTATCGCTTCTGAGGCAATAATAACCCCACCTTCCGATTTCCGTCCCGATTTCAGGATAAGTGATATGCTTCTCTCACTCATCGCCGGACCTCTTGCCCGATAGGCTCAGAACCGACACTTCCTGTTTTTGAGCTACACCTTTCAGACTAAGTTCTCTCTTGGAGAGAACACTTCCAAAGCGGTTTGTCGACAGAGAACTCATAGCAGTGCTAGAAAGGAGGATTTCGCCAAGACCAGCGGCGTCAGCAAGTCGCGCAGCAATCACAACCGCTTTTCCAAAAACGTCCTCGCCGTAGGGTGTGCGCCGAATTGAGACTGGCCCAAAGTGGATACCGAATCTGATCTGGATTGTAGGTGCCTTCGGAATTGCGTCGTCTAAACGTGTCTTGCCAAGGTCAAAGGCGAAGGCCACAGCGTCGTCCGAGGTACTGAAAACTGCCAAGAAACTATCGCCCAGAAACTTGAGCAAGTCTCCTTCGTGTTTTCTCACTATGCCGTCTACTCGGACAAAATAGTGTTTGAGAAACTGTCCGAAATCGAGTTCACCCAATGTCCGCATCATCGCCGACGAACCCACAATATCACCGAAAACGATAGCTGAGATCCGCTCTTGTGCAACACCAGGTTCTGCTTTCCGTTTTCCTCGCCTCTGGCCTTCCCGCTGTGGCAAAACATCCTTCAGCGCTCTTGATAACTCCTCTCTCAAGCCAATTTCCCCTCTACCAGAGAAGATTATTCGGTGTGCAGCTAGGTCGACCGGAACATCCTGAGGATTTTCGGCCAAAAGCAAGGTGTTCTTGCCCAAGGCGTGAGCATAGCCTAACTCATACCAGACGTTCGGGTTCGCCTGTGAGATGTCGGCGATAACCACGTCTGCCTTGGCTATCCTGAAATAAATCTCTTGGAGTATGCTCCCTGCGAATGCAAGCTCATCCGCGCGCTCGCAGACAGCACCCGCCGAATGGCAGGCTGGCTTGATTACGAGCTGATACTTCTCGTCACTTTTCCTTCCTAGTGGCATTGAAACAAAGACCGAGGGCATAGGTCGGGATGGTTTCATTTCATCATTCCTTCATGTATAAAACTTAGGGGCTGGGCAATGATGACCGAAAGCCTATTCAAGAGGCAGTAAATATCGATAAAAATATGGCTTTCCGAAAGTGGCACGGCTTTGCCCGGTCCCTCTCCAGCGACAGGTTAGCTTTAGTCTTCTTCCAGATAGGTATCGCGTACCGAACCGAGTTTTGTTTGACCTTTGACAGAATTACCATCGCCATCGAACACCGTGACTTCAAAACCTGGGTAAGATTGAGCGAACCGTACCTTTTTCCATTCATTCACCGTCATGTCATTTTTTGCAGCCTTGTTGTAAGAATACTGCGGTATTCCTTCTTTATCGCCGTGGACGTCTTTGCCGTTTTGTAGAAACTTACGTCAAATCCTTCCGTGTCCCATATTTATTTCTCGACATTCTTTAGTTTCGGTAATTTTTCTCTCCTTTTGAAAGCCAACAAGTTATTCTATAGTTTCTGCATAACTCCACAGCCAGGAAAATTTCTCTTTGCCTCTATAAAATGACAACCCGGACTGTCTATCCTGCCCGGGAATCCACATCATCATGATTTGTTTCCACACTAAACTGTTTATTAGAAAAGATTAGTGTGTCTACATCGGAGAAGAAGGAGAGCGCATTTTCGTCTGAAACAGTTGTGTCTCCAGGGTGAGCGCACGTATTTCTCAAAGTGAAACAAATTCCCAGGCGTTCATGCTGGTTTCCATCTATGACACCCAAAAACTCAAGTATCCATAATAAGTCCCCATCAAATATGGACATTTGTAGCTCGCTTAAATTATGCACCTCAAATTTCTTATTAAAGCGTTTGTAACGGCCAGTTTGTATAGCTGACATTTGCAGCGAAGCTTGATTGAATCTTGTAAAGCCCTCCTTTTGGATATACAAATGAAGGCGATTTATCGCTGCACACCAACCCAAGATAATTGCAGCTCTGCGCTTACCGAGTCGGGCACAGTCAATAGCCTCAGTTAGATAATCGTTTTCAAGGCCAGTTGTATGGTTTAGAATTGTATCGAGATTCGGGAATTTAGATAATATTCCTTGGTATTTCTGAACAGGCACCAGAAGGTTAATATGAAATGATCGTAAAATGGCATCGAAAATTGTCTGTACGACTCTTTTGGAGGGTTTCCCCCCCGATAGTTCTAAGAGTTTTCCAAATTGTTCTCGATATATTAGAATAACATCCTCGTCCAGATTGAAAGAGGATCTTAGTAATGGCTCAAGATGTTCAAACCATTTCGTAGATAAGTTCTCGATTTGGTTTAGAAGTGTTCTGTTTTGTAATTGTTTCCCTGTTACTCTCTCTGATTTTCTTAACGTAATTCCGCATTCTTTCTTAAACTCTTTAAGAACCGCTATAAAATTCTCTTTATCCATTTTAGCTTTTCATTTCTTCTAATAAATCAGCGAGATCAGATTTACCATCCGGAGAAAGTATCAAAGGTTTGTCGCTTGATACTTCTTTAAAGAACTTTTCATTAAGTTTGAGATTCTTCATGAAATTAGGACTGTCATAGCATTTATGTTCACCGCATTGCTTGCGTAATTCTTCTATGTCGACCTGAAACTGCCCAGTGGAAATGGCATTTTGCAGTGCCATTAAGAGAGCAAGAGAAATTTGAGCTTTCGCCTTTTTTGTTGTCTTTAAATTGTAAATTGGACGAATCTCCGTGCCTTCAATTAAAAACAATTTCCAAAGAAGTGAATCCTCAATGCCATATTGACTGAGAAATGCTTTTACATCCATTGGAAGTCTGAACTGTTTATGTTTAATTGGTGGCGTCTGGTGAGTTTGGTCATCAGTTGGTGGAGGCACCAGTTTATTAGTTGGCTCAGTTGCTTGCAAAGAATGTTGCAGCAAAAGTTCAAAACATTTTTGTCTAAATTCTTCTGGGACAGTTTTGCAAAGCTCAACAATTTTTTTCAACCCTTCGACTGTAATCATTGATCCATGTACCTCCATGTTGTATTATTTTAGGATCACGTTAAGGCCCAAACTGTAGTAAAATAGGGACAGCGCCCGGTTATTTTCCCAATTTGAAATATATAAAGGAAACTCTGCAACTCTAAAAGAAAAAGGGTTTTAGCCTTCATAATAAATAAATGAAAATGTGTAGACAGAGATAAGAGGTGTTTGTTTGGGTGGATCTTTTGAGATATGGAACTGGGCCATGAATCTCCTTAAGATCTTAAAGAGGTTTTTGTAAGATTGAAATTCTTTGTAAAAATTAACAAAACCGATTCATTTGTCAAGGATATTGTTTTCAAAAGTATTTTAGTACTTGACGAATGTTAGCAAACTTGCTAACATATTTCCATGAATTATGCGATAGAATATTTCCATTCTCGTGTCAAAGCAGAGATCGAAAGATGGCCGGATGATTTATTGGCTGATTATGCGCGGATAGTGGAATTATTAATCGATTCGGGCCAAATTTGTGAATGCCGCACTCCCGGGCCCTGGGTGGCGGCCTTTTCGAGTTAAGGCCTCGATGGCGGGGGGGTATTGGACGGGCATTTTACTGTTTTATCATTGGTCAGCGTGTCGTGATCCTTCACGCCTTCTTAAAAAAAACACAAGATACTCCGGATCAAGAATTAAGAATTGCCCGGAGAAGAATGAAAGAGGTACAGAAATGAAAGACTTAAAATATCAACCTGTTTCCCATGATCATACGTCCTTCCTAAAAGAAGCACTTAAGCGGAAAGGATTCAGGAGAGTCTACGAGGAATTGGAGGAAGAGTATGCCCTTACCCGGGAGATGCTTTCCGCACGCACCAGATTCGGCCTGACACAGGAAGCTGTTGCGGAGCTGATGGGAACGACCAAAAGTGCGATTTCACGTTTGGAAGCAGCTGACAAACATGCGCCATCCCTCACCACACTCAAGAAATATGCTCAGGCTGTCGGCTGTCGCCTTGAAATCAAGCTGGTTCCAAACTCCCCCTTAATCAAACGCAAAACGCGGACCGTAAAAAAACAGGCTATCGGTTAGCCTTCAGAAAAGGGAAGACGACAAACTGAGGAGGGTTTTGATCTCGGTTGCTATTAAAGAATCATCGGCGAAGGCTGTTTGATTGTAATAAATGGGAGGCCCCTTTGTTTACGGGCAGGCTTGTTGACGGCTCTGACGATTTTTTACTGCGCCGTCATTATTTGATTTCGTATTCCTTTTGCAAAGCCGTAAAATAAAGGAAAAGACGGATGAGGGCCGGGTCGAGGGAACGGGCGTGGCCCAGCATTTCCCGGTAGGCCAGCAGTTGTTTCCGATATAAAACATCCTGCTCCTGTAAAAAGGTTTCCACCGCCATCCCTTCCGGCAGCGGGGTGGTTTTATAATCCACCACAAACCACTCCCGACCGTTAAAAACGATGCGGTCGATCACCCCGCTGCGCAGCGTGTGTTCATCCACCTGATCTTCCAGGGCCCATTCGCAGGCGGAAAAAGGATGGTCTGTGCGGAGCATGGCGGCACAGAATGGTTCTTGTCGACAGGCCTCCACTTCCGCCAATATTTGGGGGGCCATTTCCTGGGCCGCTTCTTGAACTACGCCCTCGGCCGTCAGCGCCCGGACCACAGCCTTTCCCGTGGGAAGGCCCTTTCCCATCCCCAGGTGTTCCAGTATTCGATGGATAACCGTGCCTCTGGCCATTCCATAAGGCCCTTTAAATTCTTCCTGCAGGAAAATGGCCGTCCGGTCCGCTTCCTCGGGAAACAGGTCCTCTTCCTGGAGTCCCGAAGGAAGGATCATTCGGTAGGGAACCGGTTCCGATTCAAAGGGCAGGGGGAGGATTTCTTCCATATTTAGCGGTGGGATGATTTCTTTTTGCTCCTCCGGCCCCAGGGGGTCATAATGGATTTCCAAAAATTTTTCTTTCCCGGGGTGGTTTAAGAGATACTCCAGCAGAGATTGTTTCGGGGCCTTTTCTTCCTCTTCCTTCCTGGAGTAAAGACCACTCAGGAAAAGGTTCTCTTTGGCCCTGGTCAGGGCCACATAATAAAGCCGCTTGGCCTCTCCCAGACCGCGTTCCTTTTTTAAGTCCTTCAACAATCCTAAAACTCCCGGATCATTTTGGGTCCGGCGATCCGGTTTCAAAGCGATCAGGTGTTCTTCCCTGTCTCCCGGCAACCGCTCTAAAAGATAGGGAAGATCCTCTCTTTGACTCCCTTCCAGGGGATTGCGGTCCAGGTGGGGGAGGAAGACGGTGTCAAATTCCAGGCCTTTGGCATGATGGACGGTCATAATCGCAACTTGGGAACGAGAGGCCAATGGGTCGGGCGGGGCATAGGCTGTAGCCAGAAGAAATTCCAGGCTGGACAGGGTTTCTTCCGGCAGGCCTTTTTCGGCCAGAAATAGAAGCTGTAAAAATTGACGGCAGTTTCGAACCCCGGACAAACCGTAACGCTCAGCCACCGTCTTCGGGCCTGATAATTCTTCCCAGATTTTTTGCACCACCCGATGCAGGGGGAGACGGCCGACCTGGTTCTGATAACTTTCCAAAACCTGTCCCAGATTTTTCACCGACGGCTGGGCCTGGGGCATTTGAGAAAAGACCATGATTTTTTCGGCAAAGGAGGCCATTGGAATTTGCGAGATTTGAAGCAGATCGTCCAATCCAATCCAACACCAGGCCGAACGGACCAATGAGGCCCAGGCCAGATCATCCTGGGGGCGAACCAAAGACCGGGTCAGGGAAAGGAGATCCTGAACCTCCGGCCGGGCCTCAAGATTAAGACCTTCCTGGACCTGGACCTGTATTCCCTGTTCATAAAGGGCCTTGAGGTAAAGGGGCAGATGGGTCCGGGCGAATAGGAGAATACCTATGGACCCGGAGCGGGGATCCTGGGAGGTCCGGCTTACCGCTCCGGCTAACCAGTCGGCTTCTTTGAGCCGAGACCCATGGGCATCCTCTTCTTTACTAAAGAGGGCCAGCTTGATGGTCCCGGGGTCTCTGGTTAACATTTCCGGGGACGGTTGAGCTTTCAGGAAAGGGACCTCATCGGCTTCCAGGTTGGGCCGGGCCATAACAGTTTTGGAGAAAAGATCGTTGGTGAAATCGATCAGGTTTTTGCGAGACCGGAAATTGGTGCTGATATAAAGAGGTTTCAAAGGCAAGAGGCCCTGACCCGGCAGGGGAAGGCCGCTTCGGGCCTTCATGAAAAGGGAGACCTCGGCCTTGGGTTCCATCCGGCGCAGAGGTATTGGATAAGCAGCCACTGGTTCAGACTGGTGTCCTGAAATTCATCCACCAGGATATGGTTGATTCGCTGGTCGAGAATGAGCTGCAGATCCGTGGGGGCTTCATCGCTGCCCAGGACCCGCAGGGCGGCCTGTTCCAGTTCGACAAAGTCGATGACCCCGCGAATCCGGCATAACCCGCGATAATGATCCACCACCTGATTGATCAGAAGGATCAAATCAAAAAGCAAACCCACGTCAACCGGTGATGTTTCCGGTAGAGGAAATGATTTGACCTTGTGCAGCCGTTCCAGGACCGGTTGAGTCAGAGATTCCAGATATTCCGCCCAGGGGGTGTTCTTAAATCCGGAATAAAAACCGATTTTCGGACCGAATTGTTTCCGGGCTGTGCCGCTTTTGGTAGTACATATCTCGGCAATTCCCTGCCAGGCCGGAAGATCCGCCCAGCCGCACCCGGGTAAAAGACCGGGCATTTGCCCGGATACAGCCGCCCCCTTGAGGACCAGATGATCATAGAAAAGGGCCCAGTGCCGCCCGAGGTCGGTGGATTCCAGGTGGGCCTTTAAGGCCTGCAGCTGAAGGCCGATTAAAAACCCTAAACGGTCTCTTAACAGCAGATCCAGATGAGCCGGGTCGGGTTGTCCCTTGACCACCTTCAACAGATCCGAAAGAAGGTCTCTTTGAGCGGTTAATTGAGCCAGATCGGAGGAAAGGGCCCGCCAGTCGTTATTGAAATAAAGCAGAATTCTTTCCAGCGCTTTTCGGTTGGGATCCGGGGGGGGTAAGGCCATCAGGATCTGCTGGGTGCGGCAGAGAGATTCCCGGATCAGTTCGTCCTGTTCCTCCTCGGTTAGGATGGCGGCTTCCAGAGGGCCCTGGGCCTCGACCGGGGCCTGTTTGATGATTTGATTGCAGAAGCTGTGAAAGGTCGTGATTTGTAGACCGTCGGAACCCAGGATAAGATGTTGGTGGGCCCTATGTTTTTTTAAGGCCTTTCTGGCGATGGTAAAGAGTTCATTCATCCAGGCCGAATCAGGAGCTGTCTCCTGCCTGGCCTGAAGAAGGAGGGTCTGGATCCTTTCCTGCATTTCATTGGCCGCTTTATTGGTAAAAGTCAAGGCCAGGATTTCCCGGGGATGGTTAACTTGAGCCAACAAGTGGATAAAACGGGCGGTCAACAAAGAAGTCTTCCCCGCCCCGGCCGGAGATTCCACGTGGAAGCTTGCTTGAGGAGAGAGGGCGGCTTTTCGTATTTCAAGGTCTTTTAGTGTCTCAGACATTGTCAATCCATAACCCGAAAAATTTATCCGTTACTGGTTACTCGTTACTCGTTATAACCAGCAACCAGCAACCAGTAACCAGTAACGAGCAATGAGTATCAAATGCCAAGTTTAGCTTCCAGCTATGAGCTATCAGCTTTGAGCTGACTTCCAATAAGTGCACATATTTTTATAAGGACAATAAGTGCAGGCCCCTTGATTTTTCCCTTTGGGTTCCGGTCTGGGGTCGGGCGAGAAATCATTGGTCTTTAATCTTTCCCCGATCCGCCCGATTTCATTTTCCCAATCCGGCAAACAAACCTCCCAGCCCGAGGCCTCCGGCCAGAGGTCCTTCATAACCACTTCTCCTTCTGATTTGAGACCGATATATCCGGCCCTGGAGCCCACCAGGGTTTTTTTCTGCAATTCGTTTATGGTTTTTAAAGCCAGGAGGTAGAGGGGTAACTGGGGGGCCAGGAACTTTTTATTAATGTCGCTGGAAGAGGGGAGAGTGCCTGTTTTGTAATCCCAACAACAGACTTCCCCCAGGGATTCGTTAAGGTCGAGGCGGTCAATACGGCCTTGTACGGAAAACGACCAGGATGGAAAATGGAGATCAAAAAAAGACATCTCCTCCTTCTCCCAGCGCCAGCCTTTTTCCCAATGTTCCTTTTCCGTTTCCAGCCAGATGCGCAAGAGCCCACTTAGAGTTTCCCCCTCACCGATCAGACGCGCTTTTTCCACGAGCCAGTGAGGATTGGAGGATTTATCGCTGAGCGACTCATCAACACACCGGGTAATCACGGGTTCAACCGCTTTTGGATCGGTAAGTGGAATTCCCCGGGAGCGCAAGGTCTTGGTTATCAAGGCCAGAATTTTATGCAAGGTCTCCCCCTTTTCCAGAGGAGAAATCCCGACGATGATTTCATCCAGGGGAGAAATTCGCAGCAAGCGCTCGACAAAAAATTTAAAGGGACAGGCCAGAAGGGTTTCCACTGCGGTCACGGAAAGATTTGAGACCTGGGGGGGTATTTCAAACCCGAGGGACCGGGAGGGAAAGGAATCCCGATCAGTTTCCGAAGTCGGGGGATTCCCCGGAACCGGAGCCGGGGAAATATCCAAGGGTTGATGGGCCAGGGGATAATTTTGTATCCCCTGAAGGGTTTGTTTAAGCCATTCGGCCCGGGCCCAGACCTTCCCCGGGACCGCCCAGTAGTTTTGCTCCCCTTTTTCAGCCTGGGAGGGCCAAAAAGGAGAAGGAGGAACCGGGTCTCCCCTTTCTTCTTCCGGCCGGGTCAGCGCAATTTTGGGAGAAACGGTTTTGAGATGAGAGAAAGAAACCCGGGCAAAATCAAACTGGCTTTTTAAAGTCGCCCCTTGAACCAGCTGCCGTTCTTCAGGGCCCAGAAAGGGAAAGGTTCGGACCGGCTGCGGCAGGCTGCTTTTGGATAGGCCGGCCAGAAAGAGGTGATCAAAAGCCAGTCCTCTGGACTCGATCAGACCCAGGACCTGGATGCCGGATTGTTCGTAACCGGGTTCATTAACCAGGGTTTGACTGAGCAGGTATTTCAACCAGGCAAAAAAATGAGGTCCGTCCAGATCTTCGGTTTCTAAATCCCGGCTTAAATCCAGCAGGATTTGCCTAAGGTGTTTGTAGATGCCTTCCTCGCCCGGCAGGGCTATGGCCGGAAAGCCGAGTAGTCGCCAGCAATGCAACAGCGATTCCACCCAACGGGCCAGGCCTTGGCCTGGTTGATTGAAGGTTTTTAACAGGGAGGCCAGGGTTTCTTCCGGGGGGTCCAAATAGGATAAGCCGGAAAATTTTTGATGTTTAAGACCGTTAAGAAGGGTTTCCAGACCAAAATCCAGGGAATGCTTACGCCAGATCAAGTCCGCCTGGGCCAGTTGAGGGTGATGGCCCCTCCAAATTCGATAATAGGGGGAGAGGAGCAGGGAGAGGAACAAGGCCCGCGTTTCCCCTTCCAGGAAAAAACGCAAAGGCAGGATGCCGGCCTGGATCAAAGGTTGTTCCCATAATGACTGCCCCAGAGAAATGTTGTAACTTCCTGCTTCCTCGAATATTGAAGGACCGATCAACTCCCGGAAGGCGGAAGAGATTAAAGGGGTATATTGGGAGAGATTAGGCACTACAATCCCGATTCGATGCAGGGGAGACTGCCGGGCGGCGAAAAAAACCTGCTCGGCAATCCAGGCCACCTCTTCTTCCTGATCGGGCAGACTGACGGCTGATAGGACCGGTTCCCGGGCCGTTCTGGTTAGACAGGAAACCGCCCCCCATCTTTTTTTTAGCATATTCAGCAGGTCCGATTCGATAGGGGCCGGGATTTCAAAACCTATCAATAAAATCTTTTGCGAAGAAATTCCAGCCTCAATAATCTTGGGGTCCAGTATTTTTTTCGGCAGGACCACGGGATGGATAAACCCCTGTCCGGAAAGCCCTTGTTCAAACCGCTGGAAGACCTTTTCCCGCCAGAGGATGAGGGGGGTTACATAACCGTTTCCCAGGGGAGGGACTTTGTCTCTAATCCTTACCCGATAGGTTTCATCCAGTAATTGATAAAGCTGGATATCGGCGGAAAGCCCTTCGGGCAGATCGAAGCCCTGTAGCGTTTGTTCCCAAATCTGCAGAATTTTCAGCGGAGGGGCCAAGGCTTCTTCCGGCCAGGAATCTCGCCAGGTTTCCTGGAGCCAGGCATTCAGGCTCAAAATCTTTGGGGGGAGCCAGCCGGCCCGGCCTTTTTTCTTCCGATCCAGGCGGAAGGCATGGCGCAATTGCCTGGCCAGCCGGCCGCCGGAGGTCAGGATCATAGTTTGCTCATCCGCCTCGGTAATAATTTTGGCTTGCAGGGCTTCTGTAGTAGGAGCTATCCAATCAGACATTTTTCAAAAAAAGGAAAGGTTGTTAAATTCATTCAGTTTTGTTTGGGTCGGGCCATTATTTGAAGGCGATACCCAGTTACCGGGGCTTTTGGTAATTTCCACAATCATTCTGGTTGGTAATGTCTCGTTAAAGAGGGCCGACCGAGTCGACCGGATCGTGGTGTCCCGCCACCAAAAGCGTGGCCTGACGGTTTCATTCGAAAGCATCATTTCCGATGAGAACTTGTCAGGAACCTGACGGTTTGAACCCCTGATCCTTCAATTTTTGTTCGATTCTTTTATCTTCCTGATCGAGTTGCCCTTGTTCTATCCTGACTACCTTTTCCAGGATGGTAGGTTCGTAATAAAAAACCCCCCTCTCCGTTAAAAAAACATATAAGTGGTCTGATTTATATTCAAAGAAGGAAATACCCCGGGTGGTGCTGAAACTTCGAAAAACTTTTCCTTGAGGGTATTGTTCTTTCAATTTCCTGATCGCCGTTTCCGGAAAAAGCTCGGGATGGTCCTTAAAAAAAATCGCTCTTCCAAAAAATTTTCCTTCATAAGCATATCCGTACAGCCGGCCGGGTGTCGAGGAACCGGATAAACGGAGCAGCGCCGCTAATTTTCCTTTTCTTATCCTGAGAGACTTGCCCGGTGCATACTGGAATTCAATTTCCGATCGATCCTTGTCTTCTTGGATCTGCCAGGTTTTATACTTTTCCCTGACGGCCTGGTTTAATTCTTCCAGATTCAAACCCCAGGGCGGTAGCGTCCATTCATTTTCGGAGCTCAAACCCATTCCTGAAAAAAGCAGGAGAAAAGTAAGGACTAATATAATCCGGATTTTCCCCGGGTTTTTCTGCCGGACTTGACCTGTTTTTTCTCCTTTCATGATAGACCTCTGACAATATGAAGTGGTTATAACGGTTATTATTACATTACAATACTTCATTCCAATCGACCATGCAACTGCAAGTTGAATTTCCCGGCTGGCTTTAAAATTCTGTCAACCCTCCTAAATCCGGAACAAGTGCGGGACCGGAAAAGGGTCCGGAGTGAATTGAGAAATCCGGATTTCCCCTTAAGACGGGTGAGGCCCAAAGCCTTTTCCATTCTCTCTTATTAAACCAGTTTGATTTTTAATATTGAACTTGAGAAACAAAGATTTTTCGAGTATAATATTTATTTTACATTTTAATATTAATACGAAAATAGGATTCGAGCCCACCAGCCTATTTCATGTCCCGGCCTCCTCGGGAGGCCTCCTGTATTAGGTCGGCCAAGCCGACCGTATGGTGGTGTCCCGGCCTGCCTCGTGCAGGCATTACGCCCCCAGGGGGGGCATAACGGTTTAAACTGAAGCCAAAATGAAGAAACCCCTTATTGCCATCACCATGGGAGATCCGGCCGGGATTGGACCGGAGATTATTCTCAAAACCATGGATGATCCGCAGGTCAAAAAAGCCTGCCGTCTCTTGATCTTCGGAGACCGGCATATCCTGGAATCAACCGCAAGGAGTTTGGGGAAATCATTCTCAATTAGTTCGGTTCAACGGTTCGAACAGGCAGCAAGCTGGGAAGAATCCGTTGGTTTGTATGAGGCATCCCGCTTGCCTGCAGATCAGGTAATCCCCGGCCGACCCGATTCCCGCTGGGGGGCATCGGTCCTGGAATATATCCGCCTGGCAGCCAGATCGGCTTTAAAAGGCCAGGTGGCGGCCATGGTCACCTGTCCCATCAGCAAGGAAATAATTCGCAGCTTACGGCCTTCTTTTACCGGTCATACCGAATTTCTGGCCCATCAAGCCAAAACCCGGTCCTTTGGCATGATGCTGACCGGGCAGCGGTTAAAGGTCAGCCTGGTGACGATTCACCTTTCCCTAAAAAAAGCCCTTCGGGTACTGGATACGGAAAAAATTCTCCGGACCATTGAATTGACTCATCAAACTTTAACCAACCGCTTTGGTCTGAGAGAGCCTCGGATAGCCGTCGCCGGTCTCAATCCCCATGCCGGCGAAAAGGGGGCCTTCGGTTCGGAGGAAGAAAAAATTATCGCCCCGGCCATCCGGAAGGCCCAAAGCCAGGGAATAGGCGTTTCCGGCCCCCATCCTCCTGATACCCTTTTTTATTGGGCCGCGCAGGGGCGTTATGATGCCGTTGTGGCCTTATACCACGATCAGGGTCTTATCCCTTTAAAACTCCTTCATTTCGATAATGCTGTTAACATTACCATGGGACTGCCTTTTATTCGCACCTCCGTGGACCACGGCACGGCTTTTGATATTGCCGGCAAAGGCCTGGCCAAGCCGGACAGCCTGATCCAGGCCGTCCTTTTGGCCGTTGCCTTCATTGGAAAGAAGCAGGACGGGTAATTTTTATTGATCATCTTGAAAAGGGTTTTTGATGTGAGAAGGAAAAAATTAAAGGTTCAAGGTTCGAGGTTCAAGGTTCGAGGTTCAAGGTTCGAGGTTCAAGGTTCGAGGTTCAAGGTTCGAGGAACACCTTTATACCGTGGACCTTATACCAAAAACATTATTATCCCTTTAAAACTTGGCACTTTTCTCCTATATAAAATAATTTCTTAAGTAACTTTGGAAAAACTTATGGCTTTAAACCAAATCCTGGTCAAAGGGGCCAGAGAACATAACCTTAAAAATATTGATGTGACCATCCCCCGGGATAAACTGGTGGTCATCACCGGTCTTTCGGGGTCCGGCAAATCTACCCTGGCCTTCGACACCATCTATGCCGAAGGCCAACGGCGCTACGTGGAATCCCTTTCGGCCTACGCCCGTCAGTTTCTGGAACAGATGGACAAGCCTGACGTGGATTATATCGAAGGGCTATCCCCGGCCATCTCCATCGAGCAGAAAAGCACCAGCAAAAATCCCCGCTCAACCGTGGGTACGGTGACCGAAATTTACGATTTTCTCAGGGTATTGTTTGCCCGGATCGGAGAACCCTATTGCTGGCAGTGCGGGCAAAAGATCTCTTCCCAAACGGTTCAGGAGATCGTCGATCAGTTGATGAACTTTCCGGCGGGAACCCGGATTCAACTTCTCTCTCCCCTGGTCACCGGACGCAAAGGAGAGCATCAAAAACTGCTGGAGCAATTAAAGAGGGAGGGGTTTGTCCGGGTCCGGATTAATGGTGAATTCAGGGAACTGGAGGAAACCATCATCCTGGATAAGAAGAAGAAACATACCCTGGAAGTTGTCGTGGACCGCCTGGTGATCAAGGAAGGATTGCATCGCCGTTTAACCGATTCGGTAGAACTGGCCCTGAAACTCTCCCAGGGGTTCCTGCGGGTCCTTTTGCCCGGTGGGGAAGAGAGTCTTTTCAGCGAACGTTTTTCCTGCGACCGATGCGACATCAGCCTGCCGGAATTGACCCCCCAACTTTTTTCCTTCAACAACCCCCAGGGGGCTTGTCCGACCTGCGACGGCCTGGGGACCAAAATGTATTTCGATCCGGATCTGATCGTGCCCAATCCGAACCTCAATCTTCGGGAAGGGGCGGTGGTTCCCTGGGAAAACCGCTCCTCGGTCTATTTCCAGCAGATGCTCGAAGCCTTGTTCAGCCATTACCATTTTGATTTCTACACCCCCTTTAAAGACCTGCCGGCCAAGGTCCAGGAGGTCCTGCTCCATGGGTCCGGGAAGGAACCCATTCGCTTTTATTTCGAAAGAGAGGGCCGAAGACATTTTTATGAAAGGCCTTTTGAAGGGGTCATCCCCAATTTGGACCGGCGTTACCGGGAAACCGACTCGACCATGATCCGAGAGGAGTTGGAGCGGTTCATGAACGTCCGTCCCTGCCCCACCTGTAAGGGGACGCGGCTAAAAAAGGAAAGTCTGGCCGTCAAGATACAGGATCTGTCCATTCATCAGGTTACGGCCTTTTCAGTCAAAGAGGCCAAGGTCTGGTTTGATACCCTGCGACTGAATGCCAGGCAGGCCCAGATCGCCCGTCGGATCCTCAAAGAGATCAACGACCGCCTGGAATTTATGGCCAACGTGGGACTGGATTACCTGACCCTTAACCGGACCTCGGCCACCCTGTCCGGCGGAGAGGGGCAGCGCATCCGGCTGGCCACCCAGATCGGCTCCCAATTGATGGGGGTCCTTTATGTCCTGGATGAACCGAGTATAGGACTCCATCCCAGGGACAATCTCCGGCTTTTACAGACCTTGAAAATTCTTCGGGATATCGGGAACACGGTCCTGGTGGTCGAACATGACGCCAACACCATTCTTTCCTCCGATTATGTTATTGACATGGGCCCCGGGGCCGGAGAGCATGGGGGTCAGGTGGTTTTCAGCGGTACCCCGGAGCAATTGCTTCAGGACCCTTCGTCTCTGACCGGGCAATATCTGTCCGGAAGGCGGACCATTCCCATTCCTTCCCTGCGCCGTCCTCATAAAAAAGGGCATATCCAGATCAAAGGGGCCTCGGAAAACAATCTTAAGCAGATCGATGTCTCCATACCACTGGGGGTCTTTACCTGTGTGACCGGTGTCTCCGGTTCAGGGAAGAGCACCTTAATTATCGATACCCTTTATCAGACCCTGGCCCAGCGTCTTTACCGTTCCAAAAACCGGGCCGGCCGGGTTCAGGAGATGAAAGGGGTCAAGCTCATCGACAAGGTCATCAACATTGATCAATCGCCCATCGGACGGACCCCCAGATCCAATCCGGCCACCTACACCGGGCTTTTTACCACCATCCGGGACCTGTTTGCCCGGACGCCCGAGGCCCGGTCACGGGGTTATAAACCCGGCCGCTTCAGTTTTAATGTCCGCGGAGGACGTTGTCCGGCCTGCAATGGAGACGGCCTGATGAAGATAGAAATGCATTTTCTGCCGGATGTTTATGTGACCTGTGAGGTCTGTCAGGGCAGTCGCTATAACCGCGATACCCTGGAAGTTCTCTATAAGGGGATGAATATCGCCCAGGTCCTGGACCTTACCGTAGATCAGGCTCTGACGGTCTTTGAGGCCATCCCGGCCGTCAGGGAAAAGCTGGAAACCTTAAGTCAGGTGGGCTTGGGGTATATCCGGGTGGGACAACCAGCCACCACCCTTTCCGGTGGCGAGGCCCAGCGGATCAAACTATCCCGGGAACTGAGCAAACGATCGACCGGGAAGACCCTCTATATCCTTGATGAACCAACTACCGGTCTGCATTTTTCCGACATACAAAAATTACTGGAGGTCCTGGGCAGCCTGGTGGAGATGGGCAATACCGTAGTTGTCATTGAACACAATCTGGATGTCATCAAAACCGCCGACTATATCATTGACCTGGGGCCGGAGGGGGGAGACGGGGGGGGGCAAGTCATCGGATCCGGGATCCCTGAGGCCATGGCGGAAAATCCCAAGTCCTATCCCGGCCGGTTTTTAAAGCAGGTGCTTGGAAATTCTCGGGCTCCTACTGGCTGAAGACATTGAGGGGTCCGGGGGCAGATTGCCCAAAAGATAGGCCAGTCTATCAAGTTTTACCGTAAAATCAATATGATGTACAAGAAATCCTTCCGGGACATGCAGTTGAACCGGGGCAAAATTCAAAATCCCCCGTATAGGGGTTTTAGTCACCAGATCGGCTACTTCCTGGGCTTTGGCAGCCGGGGTAGTGATCACCGCGATTTCAATATTCCGGTCAAGGGCAATTTTTTCCAGATCCGACATGGGAGAGATAGGGAATCCCTGGGATAACATCCGGCCGATTTTCTGAGGATCGTTATCAAAGGCAGCGACGAAGTGATATCCCTGTCTTGGAAAATTGCTGTGGTCGATCAAGGCAAAGCCCATATTTCCCATGCCGATGATACCCAGATGCCAATTTTTATTCAGGCCCAGGATTCTTTTGATTTCAAAAAGGAGTTCCTTGACCAGGTAACCGACACCCCGGACCCCGAATTCCCCGAAGTAGGCCAGATCCTTTCTGATTTGAGCCGAGTTGACTTCACAGAATTGAGCCAGTTTTTCGGAAGATATCACGCTGAGCCCCTGCTCGTCCAGTTCTTCAAGGGCACGCGAATAACGGGAGAGGCGGGTAATGGTTGCCGTGGGTATCTTAGAAAATTTCACAACAGGTTCCTTTAGAGAATATGTGAATTATAACACATGATCGATCAAAAAAAGGGGGCTGCCGGCCGTACCCAACAGCCCCGTTATTATTTAGTTGTTATAAAGGTAAGCCGATCATCTTGGCAATCGGTGTCGCCATCGGATAGGCATACAACAGGATCAAAGAAACGACCAGGGCGTAGATACAAAGGGACTCGATCATGGCCAGACCGATAATCATGGTCACCGTAATCTTACCGGAGGCTTCCGGATTCCGGGCAACCCCTTCCACCGCGCTCTTCAATCCCAGACCTTGACCGATCCCTGTTCCCAGGGCGGCAATAGCAATACCCAGACCGGCAGCCAGCACCACGCCGTAATAGACGTTAAGACCGGCGGCAGCCACCTGGGGATTGGCTTCGGCAAAGGCCAGGGCCACCATGCTGAGCAGGGCGACCACTGTCAATAGAGCAACTTTTTTTACCATAAAACCATCCTCCTTTCTTAAAGATTCGCCTTCTTCCTAAAAAGTAAAACAAGGGTTCAAGGTTCCATTTCGTTACTCGTTTCTCGTTACCGGTTACTCGTTTTTAACCAGCAACCAGCAACGAGCAACATGAAAATTATCCCCCTGGACTCCTTGGCCCCTTTTTTGTTTGTTATCAGTGTGCTTCCTCCATGGCGGCGCTAAGATAAATCATGGACAGCAAGGCAAAGACAAAGGCCTGGACGAAACTGGTGAACAAGGCCAGAAACATCATCGGCAAAGGGGCCAGGAAATTTCCGGCCAGAAAAAGTAAGATAATCAGAACCAGATCCTCACCCATGATGTTTCCGAACAAACGAAGCGTCAAAGAGAGCACCCGCGAAAGGTGACTGATGATCTCAATGGGCAGCATCAACGGGGCCAGCCACCAGACTGGTCCAAGGAATTGTTTGATGTATTTGAACCCGTGCGTTTTAATGCCGATGATATGCGTGGTGAAAAATACAATCAGGGCGCAGGCCAGGGTCGTGTTGAGGCTGGCTGTGGGCGAATAGAAGCCCGGGATCAAGCCCAAGGCATTGGAGATGAAGATAAAAATTCCCAGTGTGGCGATCAAAGGGAAGAGCGACCGGCCATGTTCTCCCATGACACCCACCTGAAAGTCTTCAATGCCGGAGATGACCATTTCAAAAAGGTTTTGCCCCCCGGCCGGGACCATCTTAATCGACTTTACGGCCAGAAGGGAAAACAGGATCAAAAGCAACATGATCAGCCAGGTATAGGTAACATGGGGATAGGCATGGGCGAAATGACCTAACCCAATGGCTTCAAACAGCTTGGTAATAAAAAAAATCGGGTGTTCCATGAACTAACCGGCCTCCTTAAAAAGGATTTTCTTCATTTCATAAAAACCCAAAAGGGTCAAGTTGATGACAACTACCGATAAACCGACTATCAGCCCCAGGGGATCAACCAGTCGTCTGGCAATCAATAAATACAAAATCAGGCCGGTACCCAGCAACCGCAGATAATATTTAATAATGACCGACTTGGGACTGGCCAGGTGATCGGGGATAAAGGCCTTTTTCAAAATCCGGTACAAAAGGTGAAAATTGATCAGGACAATCACCCCCCCCAGAGCTATCCCCAGCGTAAATAGGGAGGGCATCCAAATCAGACCGCATAAAAGCAACAGTGCGAAAACGACCCCGTTCATCAAGCGGATTTTGTTCAGAAAAGGATCGCTCAGGCCCCTATGACTTTCCTTTGATAACTCTTTGATCATTTGAGATCTTTTTCAGCCCTTTTCATAATGACATAAATGTTTCTAAAACCGGCCACGATCCCCAGAATCATGAAAATAAGAAAGAACAGGGGGCTGGTCTGAAACCATTTGTCCAAATAATAACCGATGGCAATGGCAATTACTATGGCCAGGACCATAGATATTCCCATGGTGCTGACCAGAGCCAGTAACTTAATGTATTTTCTGGTTTCTTCCTGCACGAAGCCTCATCCCGCTTCAAAATAATGATACGGCAGGCTTCTCAACCCATCTATATTTTTGACATTCCGATGATTGTGTAAAAGATCACAGTCCTCTAACATGGGCAAGGATCAAAGTCAACTTTTTTTTGTTTTTGACTTTTTGCCTGGGGCCCTGAACGGAGGGGACAAAGATTTCTCCGGTCCAGTTTATTAATAATCACTAATGGTTATTATTTAGAATTCAAATATCGCTCGGCCTTGGATACGGCCCTTTTCCAAGGCCAGGACCGCCTCGTTCACCTGGTCAAGGGTGAACCTTTGAGTGACCAGATCATTCAGATTAAGCTGACCGGTTTTGTGCCAATCCAGGAAAACCGGAAAATCCCGTTCAGGAATACAGGAACCTGCAAAACTGCCCATGTATTTTTTTTCGTTAACCAGAAGGTCTCCGGCAATCAATTCCACCTTGGTTAAAGGCACACCGACCAGCACCGCTGTTCCTCCGGGCGAAACACCGAAAGCGCCTGACCGGACAGCTGGCAGGATCTGCTCCATGGTCACCTTCAGGCCGATGCAGTCAAGGGCATAATCCACTCCCGCAACCGGGCGCTGTCTGAAGTCAAAAAGCCCGGAACGTTCAGTGAGTTGTCGGATCGCCTTTACCGGATCTTCCTTGGAAGCATTTACCGTCGCCGTAGCTCCGAAGCGGCGGGCAAAGGACAGCTTTTCCTCATTCAGGTCCACCGCAATGATGGGATCAGCCCCTACCACCTTAGCGGCGGCTACCGCAGAAAGTCCCACTCCACCAACTCCGAAAACAGCGACGCTTTCCCCTTTTTTCACACCCGCTGTATGGAGGATGGCCCCCGCCCCGGTCATCACGGCACATCCGATGATGGCGGTGACATCCCTGGCTGTTTCTTCGGATACCCGGACCACGTACTGTTCATCAACCAGGGTATGGTCCGCCCAGGTGAAGACGTTCTGACAGGTAGCCGTGGACCCATCGGGAAGGTTTAATGTCGTCGCTACCGCCAGCCGATCGGTGGTAGACTGGTTCCTTGGAACCCAGGTTACCATGACCAGATCGCCTTCCTGGACATGAATGACTTCATTTCCTTTGGCAATAACGACCCCTGTGGACTCATGGCCAAGAACGACCGGAGTGGCCCTCGGGTTGTGGATCTGATGGAGCTGGCTGTGGCAGATACCGCTGGCATACTGTTTGATCAAAACCTGGTGGGGGGCAGGGTCCGGGAAAGTCACCTCGACAATGGCCAGGGGTCCTTTTTCCTTCGGTAATACGGCGACGCGGGCAGTTGTTGACATGCTAATCTCCTTCTTCTTTTCAAAGGTTTCAATTCACCTGATGATTTTTTCAAGTTGGCGGAATAAAAGAGTGGCGGTTTAAGAAGTCGGGATTATTTTCCCCTTGACCGCTAAGAAGCATTTATCCTATTATAAATCCCTCGTCCAGTAAAACATTTTTTAAATGGAGAGGACCTCCTAACCTAAAGCGATCCAAATCCTTTTTCCACGTCAGGATTTGCTTTCCAAAGCCTGCCTGTCAAATTTCCTTGATTTAAAGGGACCTTTTCGCTTCACGGATTCATATCTTGCGGTTTCACGCCCTGGTGGAGCCTGAGGGTTTAACATGGCTAAAAAAATAAAATTTCCAAAAATATATTTCGGGTGGTGGACCGTTTTGGCCAGCGGTCTTCTCGCTCTCTGGGGACACGGCTTCAATGCCTATGGCATATCGGCCCTTTTCAAACCGATTGCTTCAGAATTGGGTTTTTCCAGGACCATGACCTCGGTGGCTTCGAGTATTGGAAGACTGGAAGGAGGCCTGGAGGCCCCCTTAACCGGATGGATCACTGACCGCTTCGGTCCGAAATGGATTGTTTTTTCGGGTACCTTCCTGGTTAGTTTGAGCCTGGTCTTGATGTACTTCATTCATTCGCTTTGGGGGTTTTATGTGGTTTGGGGACTTATGTTGGGAACCGGCGTCAATACGGCCCTTTCTGTTCCACTGGATGCCTCCATTTCCAAATGGTTTATTAAAAAAAGAGGGGTAGCCTTAAGTATCAAATGGGTATTCTCGGGGGCTTCAGGAGCGGTGGTGCTGCCCTTGATTGCCTGGATGATAGCGACTACAGGCTGGCGGTCGGCTTGTCTAATCGGGGGGCTGGTTATGGGATGCATCGGCCTACCCCTGGTTCTTCTATGTTTTAAATCCCATCCCCCGGAATATTATGGGCTTTTACCGGACGGTGCAACCCTGACTGAGAAAAATACAGGGGGGAAAGATCTTCCGGCCGATAAAGAAATGAATGGGGCCCAAGAAGAAGCAGACATGATTCGCAAAGGCATAGCCTATGCCGCCGAGGTCAGCGAGTTGGAATTTACCATCTGGCAAGCCTTAAAAACACCGGCTTTCTGGCTGTTAGTTTGTG
This sequence comes from Deltaproteobacteria bacterium, assembly GCA_016208255.1. Lineage (GTDB taxonomy): Bacteria > Desulfobacterota > RBG-13-43-22 > RBG-13-43-22 > RBG-13-43-22 > RBG-13-43-22. The sequence continues at coordinate 178,230 of JACQYK010000085.1, forward strand.
TTCAAGCCGTTCACGGCCTGGTGGCCCCGGCCATTAATATTCATTGTATCTCTTTTCTAACTGACCGGGGAATCAGTCCCATCGTCGCAGCGGGGATGCAGGCCATCATGATTGGTTGCAGTATTCCCGCCCGGATGATCGGCGGTTTTATTGCCGATCGTATTCAAAAAGAATCCTTCCGATTTTGTGTCGCAGGCGCCTATATTCTTCAGGGGGTTGGCATCGGGATATTTCTATTTCATCAGACCCTCTTTACTATTTATCTGTGGTTCATCCTTTACGGAATTGGTATGGGGGCGGCCATTACCCTGAACCCATCCATGCGGGCTCGTTACTTCGGACGAAAGGCCTTTGGCACGATTCAGGGTACGTCCATGATGCTCCTGACACCGATTGGTATCGCCGCTCCTATTTATGCCGGCTGGATTTATGATACCACCGGCAGTTATTTAACAGCCTTTAGTTTATTTACGGGGTTACTGGGTGTGGCTTCATTGATATTGTTTTTTGTCCGACCTCCCAAGACTCCTGAGACAGTAAGGAAAACGATTTAGCCCGGCTGCCTCGGGTTTTAACCAGCCCCAATAAAAAAGAGGCCCGCGGGCCTCTTTTTTATTGGGAATCCTTCCGAAATTTATTTATCAACCATTTTTTTAGCCTTGGCCAAAAATTCATCCAATTGTTTCCGAATGGCAATCTTGTCAAATTTCCCCACGCTGGTCTTGGGGATGTCATCATAAAAACCGACATAATCGGGCAGCATCCAACTGGTGATCTTGCCCTTGGCGACACCTTCCTCTTTTAAAAACTGACAGACATCTTCCTCCTTGGCCTGGGCTCCGGGGGCCAATTTGATCAGGGCCATGGGTCTTTCACCCCATTTTTCATCAGGAACACCGACATAGGCCGCTTCCAGAACATAGTCGGCGTTGGCGGTCAGGTTCTCGAGCAGCACGGTGGGGACCATCTCGGCTCCGCTTCGTATGACGTCGGTTATCCGGTCGGCGATGATGATGTAACCTTCTTCGTCCACTTTGGCGGCATCACCGGTGTGAAACCAGCCGTCACGCCAGGAGGCGGCTGTTTTTTCCGGGTCATTGAAGTATTCCTCCATGATCCAATGCCCCCGGAGCAGGATTTCACCGATGGTCTGATTGTCGTGGGGGACCGGCTTTCCGGCCTCATCGACTACTTGGGCTTCAATCCCAAACATCGGCAGGCCGGTTTTGACCCTGACCTGGTCTAATTTCTCCTTGGACCAGTCGGCCATGTAACGTTTAATGGTCGGCGAAAGTACTCCGGCCGCGGTCTCGGTCATGCCGTATCCCGAAGCGGCCCGGAGTCCCGGGAAGGCCTTCTCGGATTTAGCCTTCAATCCGAAAGGCAGGGCCGCCCCGCCCACGGCCACGCTGGTCAAGCTGCTGAGATCGTACTTGTTGAAGTCCGGGTATTCCAAAAGCATGGCCAGCATGGTTGGGACGGCGGCGGTGCTGGTTACTTTCTCTCTTTCCACCAGTTCACAAAAACTCTCCGGCGTAAACCGGCTGGGAAGTACAATCTTACAGGCGGAAAGAACATAATACCAGGGTGCACCCCAGGCATGAATGTGGAAGAAAGGGATATTGACCAACGGGACATTGATCAAGGGTTCTTCCGGGTCATCAGGCAAGGTCGGGGCTGTTCGTGTATTCAGGATAAGATGGAGGGTCTGCAAATGGAGTTGGCGGTGGGTAAAGGTGACCCCTTTGGGCAGCCCGGTGGTCCCGGTGGTGTAATAAAGCACGGCGGGTGTATCTTCCAACAGATAAGGCCAGTCAAATTCCCTGGGCTGGCCTTGGATCAGTTCTTCGTAGTCATAAAGAGGTTCCACTCTGGATTGAGGTTTCCCGGGACGGTCGGACAGGTAAACAAACATTTTGACGGTGGACTTGATCCGGTCAAAGATCATCTCCACCAGGGGTAAAATAAGGTCGTCTACAAACAGGATCTTGTCGCCGGAGTGATTGATGGTATGGACCATGTGATCGAGGGATAACCTCATGTTGATCGGGTGGGCAACGGCCCCGAGGCAGGTCGGGGCATAGCAGAGTTCCAGATGCCGGTGGTGATTGAGGGCCATGGTGGCCACCCGGTCCCCAGGCTCTCCAGGTCGGCCCGGATTGACACCCAGTTTCTGGAGGGCATGGGCGAGTTGACAAGTCCTCTCGTACCACTGGCGCCAGGTAAAACGGAAATATTCACCGGCATCATTCCGATAGACAATGCCAATATCCTCCGGATACATACTCACCGGCCTTTTCATAAAGGCGGTTAAAAGCAAGGGATATCTTGAACTGAATTCGGGGAAGGTTTTTTTTACCATTATATTAAAATGCTCCCTTCATGATATATTTTTCCATTAATTGAATATTTCCAAAGTGACTGTTTACCGATGGACTGATTATAAAAAGCACTTGAATATTCAGGTAAATGGATTGTAATAAACCTGTTCTATTTAAGTTGGCGCCGGAATGATTGTCAAGCTAAAATTAGAACCCGTTTTTGAAAGGAAACGGGCTTTTCAGACCCTGAATAATATCTGCTTGACACTCCCTAAGGGCTTTTTTATACTTTAACCCTTCGATTGGGGCAGGGTCTAAGACCAGGATTGACTGGGCGGGAAAAAATCCTTTTTCCAGAGTGTGAGGGATTCCTGTCAAGGAAAATAAAGAAGTTGAGAAGGAAAAAGAAAGGAAAAAGAAGGGAGGTAAATGAATGCCCAACAGGGAATATGTAAAACTTTTTGAGTACATCGAAACCCAGGTCACGGAAATGGGCGGGGGGGTAAAAAGGGGAGTCGTTACCAAGAGGGAACTTGAGGCGGCTCAAGAAATCAGGGTATCCATACGGCCGACCAATCATATAGGCAGTACGGAGCTGTTTACCCTTCGCAAGCTGGACCCCGAAGAATATCACCTGATGCTTGTCGCAGTTCCAAGAAAAAAAAAGAAGTAGGGTTTGTTGACCAACTTAACATTGTATAAGACGTCCTGAAACGCCCATAGAAGAGGCTGCTTTTCTGCAAAAGAAAAAGTTGTATCCTGTCTGGTTTCCATTGAACCTGTTAACCTTTAGGATGAAAATAGGGTTCGAGGATTCAAGGGTTTTAACTTCCATGCTTTTCACGACTCGGTTGAGCTCGCCGCAAGCCTTGACTCCCGGGCCACTTGAATCCCTTGAATGATTTTCATGTTTCGTGGTGCCCACCGCAAGAGGGCGTGAGGATTTAATCAGAAACCTTAGCTAGCCTAACTAAAGGAGGTTCCTATGATTAGGACAGTAAAACAGTATGTGGAAAGCCTGAATGATGGAAGGGAGATTTATCTTGAGGGAAAAAAAATACCCGATATAACCAAAGACCCGTTTTTTAGGGGAGGGATCAACGCCAGGGCCTACTCTTATGAACTTTGTAATCACCCGGCCTTTAAGGACCTGCTCACCTTGGGAGAGGGCAAGGACAAATACTTGTTTCTCTGGAATCAGCCCAAGACTCGTGAAGACCTTATCAGACGGAGAGACGTTTATATCACCTGCATGCGCTGGGGTGCGGCCATGAGTGGCATGGGACCGGATGCCCTGGCCGCCTCCGGGGTTACGGCGGCCAGATGTGATAAGGCCTTGGGCACCCATTACACGGAGGCGGTTGAGGATTACCGCAAGCATTTGAGAGAAACAGACCCGGCTATTACCGGGGCCATTACCGACGTCAAAGGGAACCGGAGTCTTCGGCCCTCAGCCCAGGAACAGCACAAGGATTTCTATGTACGGGTGGTTGACCGGCAAAAGGACGGCATTTATGTCCAGGGGGCGAAGATTCATATCAGTGCCACCCCGACTTGTAATGAATTGATCGTTTCCCCTTCCCGGGCCCACCGGGAGGAGGATAAGGATTATGCCCTGGTTTTCGCCACTCCGGTGAATGCCCCGGGTATCAAACTCATCACCACGCCGCCCCATGTCCATGATGTTGATGACGAAGAGGCGGTCTGGAACTGGCCGTTGCATGGACGGGGGAAGGGAGTCAGTGAATGCCTGATCGTTTTTGACAATGTGTTTGTCCCCTGGAACAGGGTTTTTCTGTGTGGCGAATATCAGTTTTCCCGGGATCAGGCCTGGATGTTCGGCGTTTTCCACCGTCTGTTCGGTACCTGTCACAAAGTCATATCCACCGAAGAGGCGGCCGGGGCCGCGGCCCTGATGGCCGAATACAACGGGCTGGACCGTTATCCCCACATCCAGGAAAAGCTGGCCTGGTTGGCCATGCACGCCCAACTGGTGGATGCCATGTCCCGGGCCGGTGTCGAACATCCGGATATTTTCCCGGATATCGGTTTGGCCACTCCCGGTCAGATGTATACCAATATCGCCAAGTACCTTTTTGCCAACGATCAACACGAACAATCCAAGGTCCTGGCGGATATTGCCGGCGGGCTGGCCACCACGGTTTTTTCTTATAAAGACTGGATGAATCCGGAAGAAAGACCCTATATTGAGAAATATCTGGCTGGAAAAGACGGCATTCCGACGGAAGACCGCCTTAAAGCCTTTCGCCTGGTCAAGGATTTAGTCGGGCATGGTTTGGACGGGGCCTATATTCATACTGAGGGTTCCCTGGCCGCTCAGAAAATGGCCATCTTTGCCAATACTCCCTGGGAAAGATATAAGGCCATTGCCAAAAGAGTTGCCCATATCCCTGGTTGGGAAAAGGATCCCGATTTAAAAGATCTGCCGCCCCTTCCGACTAAGTGGGTTATTGATTGATCAACCCAATCTGAATCAAGGAAGCCCTGTTTCGAAGACCAGGGCTTCCTTGATTATCGTTCTTTCAAGATGAGTTGGACCCTTATCATTTCCCGATGAATTTCTCTGAAGCTTAATTTGTTTCAGTTATGATTAATATCCTACTGTGTTTTTTAATTTTAAATAAGAAGACCATTTTTTTTCTTGACAAGTAATCAAGAGAGTATTAATAAAAATTTATAAATTAATTATCGACCATTAATAGACATACTTTTTTCCTGCCCAACGATCTTAAATTTCTACATACAAGACCTTATACCGCAATCACGGTGATTGTGACATCGAGATTAAAAAGATAGAATTTTAGGATTAAGTCTGAAAATGACAATACCGTAAAACCTTCCGGTTATCCTACACCATCATTGCCGCTTTCAGAAAAATCATGCCCCTTGATTCGAGAGGGAGGACTGCGGTGAAGTGTTCGAGGAATTACGAAATCGCAATTGGAGCGTGATTTATGACCCAAAACCTTGATATTCCCCTCCTCAGTATTCGTCAGGTAACTATAAAATTTGGTGGTATCATCGGTTTATTAAAGGTCTCTTTTAATGTCGAAGAGGGTTTAATCGTCGGTTTGATCGGACCGAACGGTTCCGGAAAAACCACTCTTTTTAATTGCCTGAGTTGTCTTTATCGGCCCAGTGAAGGAGAAATTTTATTTCAGGGAAGGCCGATTTTAAGTCGGTCTCCCCACCATATCCCTAAAATCGGTCTTGGTC
>JACQYK010000304.1 GCA_016208255.1 Deltaproteobacteria bacterium
AAGCTGACAACCTACGTGTGCCCTTTAGTGAAGTTCACAGGAAAGCCGGATGCGGGAAATCCGCACGTCCGGTTTGACGAGGGGGAGGGTCTCCCCTCCCTACTCTACTGGCAAAAAAGTATTTGATAAACAGTTGACGTATTACCCTTCCTTTAAAATAAAAGTCTCAATATCTTCCTGTTGTATCAATCCAAAAACTGTGTTAGCCTTTAATTTATGGAAACCGTAACGATTGAAGGGGTGACCCTTTATTTGAGCCATCCGGATACCCCGCCCCTGGACTGGGTGGGGCAACCGGACCTGATCGACCAGGTCCTGGCCGCCTGGCTGGTGGTGGATGAAAACGACCTGCCTTTACATCCCCGGTTGATCGGCAAACCCGGGGTGGGTAAAACGACCCTGGCCTATGCCGCCGCCCGGAGGTTGGGACGGGAAATCTATTTCTATCAGGCCACCATGGATACCCGGCCGGAAGACCTGATCATTACTCCGGTGATCGCCGAGCAGGGAAAAATCCATTATATGGCCAGTTCTTTGGTGACGGCCATGATTCGCGGCGGTATTTTGATCCTTGATGAAGGAAACCGGATGAGTGAAAAAAGCTGGGCCTCCCTGGCCCCCTTATTGGACAACCGCCGGTATGTGGAGTCGGTGATTACCGGTATCAAGATCATGGCCCATCCGGAGTTTCGTTTTTGCGCCACCATGAACGACGATGCCAGCACTTTTGAACTGCCGGAGTATATCCATTCCCGGCTCCAGCCCCAGATTTTTATCGATTTTCCCGAACCGGAAGAGGAACGGCTGATCCTGAAACGGAACCTGCCTTTTGCCCCGGAGGATATCCTGGATTACGTGGTCTTTTTTCTTCAAAGGGCTCATCAGGCCCACGAACGCTATACGGTTCGGGACGGCATCAATATCGCCCGATATGCCCTGAAGTCATTGGAAGGCCGGCCGTCTCTCCAGAAGCTCCCTCTGGAAGAACGAAAATTCCTGGTCTTACGCCTTTCCATTGAGATGATCCTGGGGGAAAGGGCCTTGGACTATTGGCCCCACTAACACGAAAATACGTTAGGCGTAAGGTGTAAAGCGAACCCCCCTTTTTTCATGTTAGGGGCATGAGTGCTTAGTTTGATAATAGGTTTTTCAACGCCCGAACCTCGAATTGTGACTTTGTAGGGGCGGGTTTCAAACCCGCCCTTACGAGTCCTTTTCATGCTTCGTGGCCCCCAGGTGGCCTGAGAATTAATACGAAAATAGGGTTCGAGGCGTAAGCCTTGAAACCCGGACTCCTTGACCCGTAGAATAATGAGGGTTATGAAAGATATTTACCAGGAAATAGACCGGACACTGGGGCAAGGACAAGATGTGGTCCTGGCCACTATCGTGGCTCAGAAAGGTTCGGCCCCCCGGGCCCCGGGGACCCGGTTCCTGATCCGGTCCGACGGGTCTTTTGAAGGAACGATCGGGGGCGGAAAGGTGGAGGCCGATGTCCTGGTGGAGGCCTCAATCCTGTTTTCCGAGAAGAAAAACAGGACCCTCCGGTTCCGTTTAACCGGCGAAGAGGCTGCCGAAACCCGGATGATTTGCGGTGGAGAGCTGGAAATCCATCTGGAGTTATTTCCCGGAGGGGATGCCTCGCCTCGGGCATTGATTAAAAGGATAGTGGATCTCAGACCAAAGGGTATCAAGGCGATCCTGGCCACCCTTTTGGATGAAGGCCCGTCCGGTCAGCTGCGGGATTATAAATTTCTTTATGTGCCGGGAGAAGATCAACCCTCTGAAAATCCAACCTGGATTGCTCCGTTCCGGAAAGAGTTTTCGGGGGTTTTATCCAAGGGGCAACCTGTTTTGTTGACCGCCGTGGTGCAGGGAAAAGAAAGAAAGGTTTTCCTGGAACCCATTATTTCACCTCCTGACCTTTTTGTCTTCGGGGCCGGTCATGTCTCTGCGGCTCTTTGTCCCCTGGCCAAAAGGGTCGGGTTTCAGGTGACGGTCTTTGACGATCGGGCTGAATTTGCCGACCCCGGCCGTTTTCCCGATGCGGATGATATCGTGGTTCGGCCTTTTGACCGGATTTCGGACCACGTTAATATCGGTCCCTATGCTTTTGTGGTCATTATGACCCGCGGCCACCTGCATGATCATCAGGTCTTGCGGCAGGTCCTGAAAAACCCTCCCCGCTATATCGGAATGATCGGCAGCCGGCATAAAAGAGGGGTTATTTTTGAGGCTTTAAAGCAAGAGGATTTTTCTGAAGACCTGATAAAAGCTGTTCATACCCCTATCGGACTGGACATCCAGGCAGAAACTCCGGAAGAGATAGCCGTGTCGATCGTGGCCGAGCTCATCCAGGTGCGCAACCAAAGCCCAACCGTCAAGAAATCAATCAAGAGCCTTCCTCAATAATTTATTTTAACAGGGACCGAAGTTTTTTATCCTTACCCATTGTTTTCGCCAAAGTTTGGGTTTCTTGAAGATCTTCTTTGGAAATTCCTTTAACCATATCTAAAATATCCAACTCATCTTTTCTTCCGCCAGCCATGAGTTTCATCATTATCAGGTAAGGGATCGGCATTACAGGAAATGAGAGCCCTTTAGACAGGTGGGCCTTTTCCAATCCCGATAACTCCCATTTATATCGGGCTATAAGTATATCGATCTTTGGAAATTCATATTTGGCATCATGAATAACGATGAGATCATGACCGAGGGGATCGGATGGATCTTTACTGCCTCTAAAGAAACGGAGAGTAAATCGTTTAGACAGGACCTTTTTCAAAAAACGGTGAAAAAGCCGTCCGGGTTCATTGTCAGAGAAATGAAGACATAAATCCACATCAAGGGTCGTTCTGGCGGCTCCGAAATAAATGGCGGCATGTCCGCCGATTAAGGCGACAACAGCCTTGTTTTGGGCCTCTTTATTGAATTGCTCAACGACCTTTTGTATGACGAGCAAGGTATCTATTATAGATTTCACCTTCGGTCACCCCTTCGTCTTCCGCCTTGGCGGCAAGAATCTCATGGAGGACTTTTTCCATTCGAAGCACTCTGGCGGCAGGCTCCAGTTTCAAAAAGGCCGCCCGTTCTTCTTCCTTCAACTTTTTTATGATCTTCGATTCCATTCGAGTTACCGATTATACAATCCGGGGAGCAAACGACTCTAATTCATTATTATGAAAGTATAAAATAAATCTGTAAGGTGGGCAAGGAAAAACCAGGCAGGAGGAGAAGGTTTAAAGGTTTCCGCAGAAGCCGGACAAGATGATGACCCAGGTTTGAATTGCCTTTCGCTTCTTGTTTTGCTAACCTGTTTCTCGATCTGACGAGGTTAAGAAATCCGGAAGTCTAAGATAATAATTCCCTTCCTCTAACCGGCCCCGTTTTAAACATCCCTGTCCATAAATCCGGCATTTGGTTTCCAGCTCCTGAAAAGCCAGCTCGTATTGTAAGATTGCTAATCGCCCCGAATTTAGAATGTTAACCAGGGCCTGGATACGAAAACGATCCAGGGCCCGTGTTGTCCGGGAAAGCTGATCCGGGTGTCCGCCCCGTTTGATTACCAGGGGCGGTTCGATTAAAAAAATAGGAAATCGGGCGGAAATCCTGAGCCACAGGTCATAATCTTCACAGGCCGGCAGGGTCTCGTCAAAAAAACCGACCTGTCCGAAGAGGTCCTTTTTAATCATCACCGCCGAGGGACTGACCAGGCAAAGCTTAAGAGAGGGAGCAAAGATATCCCCGGAATATTTCCGATGTTTTTTCAGAGGATTCACCCGGCGTCCGTGCCGAATCCAGATCTCTTCGGTCTGGCAAATCAGGGCCTCCGGATATTGGGAAAAGAACCGGATCTGACTTTCCAGTTTCTCCGGCAGCCAGAGGTCATCGGAATCGAGAAAGGCGATCCACGGTCCCCGGGCCATCCGGATACCCCGGTTGCGGGCGGCGCTGACCCCTCGATTATTTTGGAAGTTATAAACGATCCGGCCTTTATAGGGGGTAAGGGCCTTTGCCGTTCCATCAATGGATCCGTCATCGATCACGATCAACTCAAAATCCGGGAAGGTTTGTTTAAAGACCGAATCAAGGGCCTCCGGGAGCAGGGAAGACCGGTTATAAGTCGGGATAATTACACTGACCAGGGGCAGGGACATATCAAACTACTTTATTAGACAGGATTAACAGGATTCACAGGATTTTCTGACTCCTTGTGCTTTCCAATATAAAAGAACAATCCGTATCGCTCTGCGCCGGAAACCTTGTTTTCCGCTGGAAGCGGATTGAGGTTGCTCAGGGTCTTCCGGAGCCTGAGCAAAGTAAAATTAAATCCTGTCTATCCTGTTAATCCTGTCATACACTTTTCTAAGGTATTAGGAGGGCCAACAGGCCGGCCAGGATAAACCCGACCTCCACCATAGCTTCGAAAAAAACATTCCCGGGTAAGGCCCTGTTTTTTTCATAAATAATTAAAAAACCAAACTGGTAAAAAAAGCAGATCAAAAGCCAAAGGCTCCAATAGGGCAGAAGACCGCCAAAGGTGCAGGCCGACAAGCCTATGATCGTCCCCAGGCTTAGCCTTTTCAGGAAACGGATGGTTTTTTCTTCTCCAATAATGATCGGAAGGGTTTCCTTGCCGACGATCAGATCACCCTGGATATCCAGGACATCAAAGAGACCGGAACGGATATAGACAAAAGAGCAAAGGATGAAAAAGATCAAAACCAGAGAGAGGCTCAGCGGCTGATTTTCAGCCATAGCCGGGATCAGGGTGGTGACGGCTCCCCACCCCAGGGCCACGGAAAGTGTTTTAGAGGCCGGAATATCTTTTATTTTTTTCATCCGGGTAAAACGCTGCCAAACGGCCGGAACGATCTGAAAACTGTAGAGGATACCCAGGGCACTCATAGCCGCCAGGAAAAAGAACGGGGCCCAACCCAGGGTCAAGGCCAGGGCCAGAGAAAAAAGGGCGGCCCCTATCCCGGAAATGAAAAAGGCCGATCGATACTCCTGATAGAATTGAGAGCGGTCCGGATCATTATATTCCGAAGCCCCCCGGTCCAGGAGGTGATTAAGAATATGCATGGCATAAATATGGAAAAAAGTAATGGCAAAATAGACCCAGTTAAAAGACACCTGCCGTAATCGGGCGGCGGCCAGACTCAAACATCCGGCCCCCAGGGCGACCATCAAATTACTCTTTAATAAAAAGCGTATCCAACGAAAAAGAAAGGCGCCCCAGATATATTCGCCTTGTCCCTTAGTCATCTCCAGTTCCTGGACCACTTTTCGAATCATCCAATTGGGGGTCGAGGCCCCTGCTGTAACCCCGACGGTCTTGAATCGGCCGATTTCCTTCTTATCCAATTGGTCTTCCGTCTCCACATGAAAGCAGGGGGTACCTGCGGAATCGGCGATGGCCGCCAGACGCCGGGTATTACCGCTGTCATACCCCCCGACAATGACCAGGCCGTCCACCTGCCGGGCCAGGTTGCGCACCTCTTCCTGGCGTTCATGGGTGGCATTGCAAATGGTGTTAAAAACCAGGCTGTTGGGAAATCGCTCCCTGAGTTTTTCAACGACCCTCTGGAAGAGGGATTCGTCTTGAGTGGTTTGGGCAACGACGATCACTTGGCTTAACTCCGGCAGGTTTTCAACCTGATCCGGGTCGGTCAGGACAATCCCCTGGTCTTGAGAATAGCCCAGCAGACCGATGACTTCCGGATGATTCCGATCACCGACAATGATCGGGGTATACCCTTCCGAGGCATATTTTCGGATAATGGCCTGAACTTTAATCACCCTCGGGCAAGTGGCATCGACAATAGTGCAACCGCTCTTTTTCAGTCGTTCGTGATCCTGGGGAGGGATGCCATGGGCCCGGATAACCACGGTGCCTGTTGGTCGATCTTCAACCGGATCCAGAATACGGATCCCTTTTTTTTCAAGCATGGACAAGACTTGGGGATTATGGATCAAGGGGCCATAGGTGTAAACAGGATCGGGAAAATGATAGCCGGCCTCCAGGGCCAGTTCCATGGCCCGGCGGACCCCCATACAAAACCCGGCTTTTTTGGCTATTCGGACTTTCATGATATATAATTGTTTGTCTTTTTGAAATTACTTTTCTTACCGCAA
>JACQYK010000321.1 GCA_016208255.1 Deltaproteobacteria bacterium
AGGAAATTTTCCAACTTAAGGTTTCTTTGGTAATCCGGTTAAAAGGTCAGCGCCTGGTTTTGATAAAGTGCGGGCCTGGTTCTATTCTGGCCCGGGAAAGGGCCGCCCTGGCTCTGGCCAGGCTCTTTTCGGAATACCAGATCCCATTAACTTTGGTCACCAATGGGGTGGAGGCGACGCTTCTTAATACCCTGTCAGGAGAGACCCTGGATTGTGGCCTGGACATTATCCCGGATAAACCCCGTCTCCTCTCTCAACTGGCGGATTTTAAATTTCTCCCTTTGGCGGAAAAGCGCGTCAAGCTTGAAAAGCAGATTCTGGCAGCTTTTGAAGGATTGGGACGTCATGGGGAATGCGGCTGAAAAAAGACTGTTTCAATGTTCAATGTTCACCCTAACCGAATGGCCGAGAAGAAGGATGAAAAGTTGCCCTTTGCCTATCCTGCTTCAGGGGTTTTTTATTTGGCAAAGGTTAAACGGAAATCCGAACATTGAACATTGAACCCTCATTGCTTTCCAATATACCCCGCCCGTCCTTTGATCATATTATTAATCTCGGCCTTATGGGACATTAAAAAATCCAAGATCTGTTTGGAGCGGAAGATAAGGGTGGTCAGATCCTGGGTTTTTATTTCCTCAGCGGTCAGGAGAAGTTGATTTTGGTAAAGGTAGGAAACAATGGAATCTTCCGCATCCAGTTCCACCTGAAACCGGTTCATTAATAAATCCAGCCAATAACCAAATTCCTGGGTGTGGTCCAAGTGTTCAATAGGAATACCGGTTTCCAGACTCTTCTGCTGATAGGATCCGGGCTGCTGTTTCGATCCTTTTAGATAATCCAAGATATGGGCCACCTGATGGATAAAGGTGGAATCCTGAATTCTAGGGGTGATGGCCAGATAGATATGGTTGGGGTCCGCTTCTTTCGTTTTATTGGGATTGACCATGATTCCGGAACTTTCAGCCAGGGACTGGACCGGTATTTCCTGTCCGGAAACTCCCAGATTACGATAGGCCTCCAGGTCTATGCATTTAATGGCCAGGGAACCCTCCAGATGTCCGTCTTTAATTAATGACTCGATTATTATTTTAGAACGACCGTAATGGACCTCGGGGAGCCGGCATATCTGTTTTCCGGCCTCCTGGTCTAAGGGCTCATTTTTCCTAAGGTAAAGCTCTCCTTCCCGCCCTAGGTGGCACTTTTTAAATTTTTTTCCGCTTCCGCAAGGACAAGGGTCATTCCGGCCGGCTTTGATCATCTCTACAGATCCCTTATTTCATCTTCAGTTATTCTTCAACGATGTCAGCCTTTAAGGCATCGTAAGACCAAACCGGCACAGGACCTTCCTCTCCAGTGGTCGGATTGTAACGGTGCCGATAGGAGGCATTGGCTTTCATGGTCTTCATGGTCCAATCCCAACCGCGAACAAAATAGCCACATTCATCATTAAAACAGACATATTGAAATTCCGTCCCCCAGGTGGAGGCCGACGGGGTTTTCCATTTTTTCATCTTCTGCCCGCAATGGGGGCAGATGGTTTTCTTTTCATCCATGTGTTTATCCTTCAACTTATTAATACATTCATTTAATTAGCCTATCTAACAGGCTCAATTGTTTCTATTACCCGGAGGGAAATATTTTTTTATAAAATAAGGGAAATTGAGGGGTTTGTCAAGGGCTCGAACAGGCTTAATTAGTTAAAAATTAAAAAGAAAAAAAGATTGACATTATAAATACTGGTTCCGAGGGACCCTTTTCAATTCCAATTATTTGTTTGCGGTTTGTGTCGCCCAGTTGACCCAAGCCGCGGAGACAATCAAAAGAGAAGTCAGTACGGTTTTTAAGTTGGCCAAACGCAATTATGTCCTTTCCTCAGGGAAGATCATCGCCCAGGGGACCGGCGAACAATTAATGGAAGACGAAATCATCCGCAAGACTTATTTGGGGCTTTAAAAAACAGGCTATAGGCAATAGGCACGAGGCAATAGAAGAGAAAAAAATAAATTTCCCTATAGCCCATTGCCCAAAGCCTATAGCCCCGAAAGATCGTTTAACCTCCCACCCCGTTGAATTATTTGCTGTTGTTACCTCTAAAAAGCCGGGCCTTGATCCCTAAGAAGTCAATCCTTTGATCCGTCCGATATCTTTTTCCCGACCAAGTAAGACCAGCCCATCCGAATCCTTGACCACAAATTCTCCGGGTGGGGAGAGGATGAAAGCCGGGGGTATCAACTGATTGACGGCGATGATGTATATCTGATAAAGGGTTTTTAATTTCAACTCCTTCAGCGACTTACCGACAAACTCTTTAGGCGGGGCGACTTCGATGATCGTGTAGTCCTCGGATAAGGGGATGAAGTCCAGGATATTTCCTCTGGAAAGCCCTTTGGCTACTTTCTGCCCCATGGCCTTTTCGGGAAAGATGATCTCATTGGCCCCCAGTTTTTCCAGGATCCGGGCGTGATCTTCATTCTGGCATTTGGCGACGATCTTTTTTGCTCCTAATTCCTTTAAATATAAGGTGGTTAAAATGGAGTTGCTGATGTCATCCCCCATACTGACCACCACCGCCTCGGCTTCGGTAATTCCCAGGCCCAGTAGAGACTCTTTATGAATGGCATCCAGAATAACGGCCTCGCTGACGAAATCCTGAATGCGGGCAATCCGCTCCCGGTTACGGTCGATGGCCAGGACTTCGTTTCCGTCTTCAAAAAGCGTTTTGGCCACATGGAATCCGAAATTTCCCAAACCGATTACAATAAACCGTTTCATGAAATCCTCCTACCCGGTCATGACCCCTTCTTCGCCGTACGAGATGGGATATCGTTCTCCCTTTTTGGCGATGGAATATCCCAAACTGAGTATACCCACTCTGCCCAAATACATGGAGATAATAATAAGAAATTTACTGGCCGGCTCAAGGCCGGGAGTTATTCCCAGGGAAAGCCCGACGGTTCCAAAAGCGGAAACCACTTCGAATAAAACTTCCATGAGCCCCCCTTTGGCCTTGAGAAAAGGCAGGTTTCCGCTTTCCACGAGCAGGATCAGGGTTGTCAGCATTAATATTAAACTGCCGGCCAGGGTAACTAAAAATATGGCCCGAGAGATTACCTCCTCCGGAACCGTACGCCGGAACAGATGAACTCTTTTTTTTCCCTTCAACCGGTTCCAGAGCAGTCCGGCCAGAAGGGCAAAGGTCGTTGTCCGGATCCCTCCGCCACAGGACCCCGGTGAGGCCCCGATAAACATCAGGATAATCATCACCAACAAAGAGGCATTGGTCAGGGAGGCCATATCGAGGGTATTGAATCCTGCTGTTCGGGTGGTCACCGATTGAAAAAAGGAGATCATTATCCTGGTGGGTATTGAAAAGCTTTCCAGTGTGTCATTATATTCGATTCCATAAAGAACCAGGGTTCCGCCAAAGACCAGGATGCCGGTAGTAATCAGGACCAAACGGGAATGAAGGGAGAGTTTTACCCGCCTTCTTTCCCCCTTCTTTTTAACCCACCCGTATATTTCGTGAGTTACCGGAAACCCGATCCCGCCAAAAATGATCAGAAGGGCGATGGTCAGACTGACGGTATAGCTTCCTTGAAATTTAACCAGGTTGTCGGGAAAAAGAGAGAAGCCGGCATTGCAAAAGGCCGAAATACTGTGAAAGATGGAAAGATAAAGGGCACGGGGGAACGAATACCATTGACCCCAATACATCAATAGAATAAAAGCCCCACAGGCCTCGATTAATAAGGTAAAGAAAAAAATCAACCGTAATAATCCCCTCAATTCATCCATGGGGCGGGGACTGAAAGAGGCCTGGAGATGGAAACGGCTTTTAAAACTGATATCCCGTCCTAAACTCAAAAAAAACCAGACCGAAAAAGTAGTGATCCCCAAGCCTCCGGTCTGAATTAACAGCAGGATAATGATCTGACCAATATAATTGTAACTGGTTCCAGTGTCTACCACTGTCAGACCGGTCACACAGAGGGCCGAGGTGGCCGTGAACAGCGCATCCAAAAAAGACACTTCCGTCCGGGGATTGGAGAAGGGCAGCCAGAGCAGCAGTCCGCCCAACAGGATGGCTAGGAGGTAACTCAGGATGAAAACCGTTCCGCCTTCCAGCTTGCGGATTTTCTTGAGTGCCGATAAGAGAATCAGTGCCATTGGTTTCTCGAATAGTTGTTAGAGACGGACTTGAGCCCCGATTTCGATGACCCGCTCGGGAGGGATACCGAAGAAACTGGTTGGATTCATGGCGTTCCGGGACATCATAGAAAAAAGAATCTTCCGCCACTGAGACATCTGGGACTTTCCGGAAGTAATCAAAGTTTCCCGACCCAGGAAAAAAGTAGTCTCGGCCATTTTTGTTTTTACCCCGAGTCGACCGGCCAGAGACATAATCTCCGGTATCCAGGGTGTTTCCATGAATCCATACTGGGCGATAATTCTATAAAATCCCTGGCCCAAGTCTTCCAGTTTAAGGCGGTCTTTGTTTTCAATACGTGGAATATCCAGGGTAATAATAGACAAGAGGATTACCTGTTCAAACAGGACCCGGTGGTGTTTGTAGTGGTGCATGAGGGCCACGGGTACCCCTTGGGGATTGACGGACATGAAAACCGCCGTTCCCGGAATACGGTAAGGTTTTTTTTGCTCGATGTCTTTTATAAACAGATCCATGCTCAGACGGAGGGCGAACACTTCGGCCAAAATTTTTCGGCCCTTCCGCCAAGTGGTCATACTAAGAGTTATCAGGATGGCGACTCCGATGGTAAACCAGCCTCCATCCAGAATTTTCAACAGGTTTGCGCCCAGATAACTGACATCAAAGCACAAGAACACCCCCACCAGAAAACCGGCCTTCCAAATCGGCCACTTCCACAACCGGGTAACCACCAGATAATAAATAATCGAGGTAATCCCCATGGTCGCCGTAACGGCTATCCCATAGGCCCCGGCCAAACGGCTGGATTCCCGAAAGGCCAATACCAGTCCGATACATCCGACCATCATGGCCCAGTTCACCTCGGGTAAATAGATTTGTCCCTGTTGGGAGGCCGAGGTGTGAACGATTCGCACCCGGGGGAGGTAGCCCAGTTGAATGGCCTGCTGGGTCAGGGAATAAACCCCCGAAATCATGGCCTGGGAGGCAATGATGGTGGCGACGGTGGAAAGAATCACCGAAGGATAGATCAGGACCTTAGGGATCAATCCGTAAAAGGGATTGGAAGCGACGGCCGCCTTTGTCATGAGCAAAGCCCCTTGTCCGAAATAATTCAGCAGCAGGGCCGGACAGGCAACGGCCAGCCAGGAAAGACGGATGGCTTTAGGGCCGAAATGACCCATGTCGGCATAAAGGGCTTCTCCTCCGGTAATAACGAGAACCACCGATCCCAGGACTACGATTCCGTGAATATGATTGCTGGCGAAAAATTGAAAGGCATACCAGGGATTAATTGCCCAGAGAACCTCTGGATTATTTAGGATGGCGGAGAGTCCCAGAGCGGCAATGCTGACAAACCAGATGATCATGACCGGTCCGAAAAATTTCCCGATAGCGGCCGTTCCCCGTTTCTGGGAAAAAAAGAGTAAAAAAAGAATGATAACGGTCAGGGGAATGATGAAGGGTTTGGAAGCTTTAGTGGCGATTTCCAACCCTTCTACGGCGGAAAGAACCGAAATGGCCGGGGTGATGATTCCATCCCCGTAAAGAAGGGCTGCCCCGAAAACAGCGGCCAGCACGGCTGTCTGGTAACTGCCGGCCGACATTTGGTCTTTTATTTTACGCAGCAAGGCTAATAAAGCAAAAATCCCTCCTTCTCCCCGGTTATCGGCCCTCATAATGAAGCTTACATATTTTATGGTGACCACAACCATAAGAGACCAAAAAATAAGGGACAAGACCCCGAAGATATTGGTCTGGTTCAGGGCAATAGCATGAAGACCGTGAAAGCATTCCCGAATGGCGTACAGAGGACTGGTGCCGATATCCCCGTAAACCACTCCCAGCGCCCCCAAGGACAGGACCCATAAGCCCGGTTTGGGAGGAGAATTTGGTTCGGATGGGGTTGTTGATTTATTGGCCGACATAGGTAAAAGTATTTAATTTTACCTCTTTATTTGTGAAACTGGCAAGCTCTTTCTTATGTCCTGGAAGGGATTCGTTTAGGGGAATTTTCAGCGAAAGACAATTAATACCCTAAGGCACTTTTTCTTAATTTACTAATGTCTTTATTTGGCTTAAGGAGGCCGGAGTGACGTCAAAAGGGAGCATTAGCAAAAGAAAGGCGAAGCATTAATCTATTGTCTTAGCTTAAAGCTAAGGGTCCCCGGAACATAAAATTTTTTATTTATTCCCTATTGCCTCGAGCCTCTCGCCTCAGGCCTGTTTTTAAATCACCCCGATCAGGCGGGAGATGACCAGCCGCTGGATCTCGGAGGTCCCTTCCCCGATCTCCAGCAATTTCTGATCCCGGTAAAACCGCTCCACATCGTATTCCTTCATCAGGCCATAACCGCCGTGGAGCTGAACGGCATGGTTGGCGCAGCGGTACATAACCTCGGAACAGTAAAGCTTGGCCATAGCCGCCTCTTTGGCATAAGGCTTGTGGTTATCCCGTAGCCAGCAGGCCTTGTACAGGAGCAGCCGGGCCAGTTCGATCTCCATGGCCATATCAGCCAATTTAAAGGAATTGACCTGAAAGGAGGAAATGGGCTTGCCGAATTGCAGACGTTCCGTGGTATAACGCCGGGCCATGTCAAAACACCCCTGGGCCCCACCGAGCCCCATGGCCCCGATACTCAACCGCCCGCCGTCCAGGGTGCCCAACATCTGGTGAAAGCCTTCTCCCTGGGGACCGAGGCGGTTTTCTTCCGGGACCCGGCAGTCGTCAAAATAGAGCTCACTGGTGTTCGAGGCCCGCCA
The DNA here is from genome assembly GCA_016208255.1 of Deltaproteobacteria bacterium. Lineage (GTDB taxonomy): Bacteria > Desulfobacterota > RBG-13-43-22 > RBG-13-43-22 > RBG-13-43-22 > RBG-13-43-22. The sequence continues at coordinate 6,929 of JACQYK010000321.1, forward strand.
CATCAGTTTGCCGTGCATGGGCCGGGCTTCAAATCCTTTGGTTCCGCTTTCCACCAGGATGCAGCTGAGTTCCTTTTTTCCGGCTTCCCGGATACCGGTCCGGGCCAAAACCGTCACCCCGGCGGTAATATCGGTGGAGGCATTGGTGATAAAGATCTTACTGCCGTTGATCACCCATTCATCCCCGTCCAGCAGGGCTGTGGTCTGCGTGTTTCCGGCATCGGAACCGGCGTTGGGTTCGGTCAGCCCGAAACCCCAAAGCCTCTCTCCGCTGCAGAGCGCCGGCAGGTATTTTCTTTTTTGTTCCTCTTGGCCGTAATAATAAAGGGGCCCGATCCCCAGAGAATTTCCCGCAGCGACCGTGGCCGCGTGGGAGCCGTCAATGCGGGCGATTTCCTCAACGGCGATGATATAGGATATATAGTCCAATCCCTGGCCGCCGTAATCTTCAGAAACGAACATTCCGAAAAGTCCCAGTTCCCCCATGGCCCGGCAGGTTTCGTATGAAAATTTTTCTTTTTCATCCAGTTCCCTGGCCTTGGGCTTGATTTCTTTTTCGGCAAAATCCCGGACGGACTTCCGGAGTATCTCCTGTTCCATAGTCAAGGAAAAATCCATAAGGCAGTCTCCCTCAAATTAAATATAATGTGATGGGCCTGAGGAAATAAAAAAAGTGGTTCCCGTCTCCTGGTTTATCCGGAAAAAAATAAGAATATCCTCTTAGCAAAGGTCATAGACCAAAAGTACTATAGGAATTAAACAAAGTCATTAAAAAATTCCGGAGCCGTTGAATTCTGCTTGACAAGGTCTGCCCCTTTTGTAAAAATATACCAACCGTTCTGTTTTTTGTCAACAGGGGAAATTGTGGGAACCAAAGGAACCAAAACCCGACAACAAATCGTAACCAAATCCCTGCAGCTCTTTTCGGTCAAGGGATATTTCAATACCTCTATTAACGATATTCTGGAATCCACCCAGTTGACCAAAGGAGGACTCTACGGTCATTTCGGGAGCAAGGAAGACATTTGGAAGGCGGTTTATGCCGAAGCGGTCCGGATCTGGAGAGGCATTGTTTTCAGAGACGTCCGATCGACCTCCGATCCCCTGGAGCGTATAGAAAAAACCATAGAAAACGCCTTGAGAGATTATCTGGGGGGTAATGTGTTCGAAGGCGGCTGTTTTTTTGCCAACATGCTGGTAGAGCTCTCCGGGCAATCGGCCTCGATGAGCAAGCAGGTCCTGAAGGGATTTGTCCGTTTTTCCAGATTATTTCGATCCTGGCTGGAGGAAGCGGAAAGAAAGGGATTAGTAAAAAAGGGCCTTAACTTCAGAGAGATAGCTGATTTTATTGTGATCTCGATCAACGGGGCGGTAACCCTTTATTCGGCCTCCAGGGATCCGGCCATTTGGAAGGAAACCATCAGTCAACTAAAATTTTTTATAAATCAACTAAAACGTCATGACCCGCCAGGGGCGTGACACCACCAGCCGGTCGGCTTGGCCGACCTATTACAGGAGGCCTCTCAAGGAGGCCTGGACACGAAAATAGGCTCGTTGGACTTTGGACCTATTTTAGGACTTAAAAAAAATAAAAAAGGAGGAGCAGGGATGATCACTTTTAAAAAAGGAAATTTACGGGTTCCCAAATGGAATCGAAGAGTCTTCCTGGTCGCCGGCGGCACAACGGCCTATAAAAAGTATTTTCCGGAATATAAACTGGAAGAACTGGTTATGATGGCCTTTAAACAGATGCTGGAAGACAACAACCTGAAAATGGACCCCCTGGAAGTCAAGGGTCTGATCAATTTTGCCGCCTATGGACATTTTGCCGACCATTTCCAGGATCAACTGTTGTGTGAAGCCAAGGTTCATGATTATTTGGGCCTGGATCCCCTTTATAATATCGGGATCAAGACCGGCGGAGCGACCGGAGGAACGACCATCCTCAATGCCGCCATGGCTGTGGCTTCCGGGTATGCCGATGTGGCCCTGGCCGCCGGCTGGGAACGGATGGACGAAGTCGATACCCGAACGGGCAATTTTTATATCTCCACCGCGGCCTGCAAGGATTTTGAAACGCGCCTGGGACGGGTTTATTCTTCCTATTATGCCCCCATGGCCAATCGCTTTGCCTGGGCTTTCAACGTTTCGGAAACCACCCGGGCCAAAATCGCCGTCAAAAACCGGCTCTATGCCTGTTCTTCTCCCTATGCCCAGCAGCCGGGAAAGCATACGGTGGAAGAGGTCTTGGCCGGGCGTATGTCAGCCTACCCCCTACGGTTTCTGGAGTGTTGTGCCATGAGTGTCGGATCGGCCTGTGCCCTGCTTTGCGATGAAAAGACGGCCTATCAGTTAACCGATCACCCCTGCGAGGTATTCATTTGCGGTGGAACCCATACCCTGAGGGTAGCGGACCGAAGGCCGATGGATATCCCCTTACTGCCCAATGAAACTCCGGGGATGTATAAAAATTTGTTGAAAGAAGGCAGCCGCTGGCCCGGGTTCGAAAGCTTCCTGGCCGCCCGGTTCGCCGCCTGGCTGGTCTACCGGATGGCCGGGATTTACGATCCGCTGGAGGAACTGGATCTGGTCGAATTGCATGACGCCTTCACTATCAGCGATCTCCAAACCTACGGCGATATCGGTCTCAGGCCCTACGGCCAGGAACAGGATTACATCGAATCCGGGGATGCCTATTATGGCGGAAAATGTCCTTCCAATTTGTCGGGGGGTTTATTGGGAACCATGCATGCCGTAGGGGCCACCGGGATCTTCCAGGCCGTGGAGTGCCTCTGGCAGCTGCAGCAAAAATACGACCAGTTTCACGGGGACCCCAAGATCTGGAAAAAATGGGGAAAAAGAAAACCCAAAGATTGGCAGAGCCTGCAAATTCCCCAAAAAAGCAAACAGGCCCTCTGGGTGTCCCATGCCGGTGTCGGATCCCATGTCACCGTCGGCGTTCTTAAAAAGAGTTGATGAAGGAGGAAAGAGATATGACTAAGATTAAAAAAGAGATCAAATTCATCGGTCAGGTGACGAAAATAAGACAAACCAAACCGCAAACGGTTATCGAATGGCCTAGGACTATAACCCACGTTCATACCTTCGGCTTGCTTTCCCCGTTTTTTCAAGGGCTGAAGGAAGGAAAGCTGAAAGCCACTTTTTGCCCCAATAAAAAATGTCCTGAAGATTTGCTCTGGATTCCCCCTCGGGCCCATTGCCCGGATTGTCATACGGAAATGAAATGGAAAACCCTTCGCAATCCGGTGATCGGGAAAGTTTATGCCTATACCGAAGTTGCCTATGCCGGTGCCGGGATAGAGCTTTCCACCCCCTATTGGCAGATCGATGTTAAGATACCCGGCTTGACCACCATTCCTAAAAGTTACCTTTTATATGGGAAACCTTCCATAGGGATGAAGGTCAAAGCGGAATTCCGGACTAAGAAACCCACTAATACGGTCCTGGATTATTATTGGGTACCAGTGGATTAATTTAAGCGATCCCTTCAGTAAATAGCATCCCCAGCCCTTACGCTGAAAGGCAAAGAACTCTCGGAGACGGGATTCATTCAGAGTGGAAGCGGCCCCCAACCGCTTCTACTCTACTTTCGGGCTCCCTTAAAAATTCGGGCAGACCAGTCCTCTTTTCAAGGCGGGGAATTAATCGGCTATTCTATTCTTTGAACTTTTCCCTGGAAATTCCCCTGATCCCTGCCGACCATGGTAACCTCCCTGACGAAATATCAAAAAAGATATTACAAAGAGTGCATTTCTTGTTATAATAAAAACAAACCTGTTAAGAGGCGACTGGATTTTCCCTTTTCGTTCCAAGGTTGAAGCTGAAGACTTGAAATCTAGATGCGCCTCGGATTGAAGGCCTGGCAGGTTCGATAAGGATCAAAATTCAGAGGAGGCTCCCTGGTGTTTAAAGAAGATTATGGAAAACGTTTCATCCTTCTTCTTAGAGGGATTCTTATCATTATCGTTGGAAGCATCCTCTACTTCAGTTATCCCCCCCAAGGGCTGCTGACCCCCTCAGTCTTTTTCATTCCTTTTTATATTCTAACCAACCTGGGTTTATGGGTGTGTCCGGAGGGTTGGTTTCACAACCAAAAATTTATTTTTTTTATCCTGCTGCTGGATGTTATCCTTACCACCCTGGCCCTATTTCTGGCCATTCGAATCGATTCACAATTTTACCTGGTCTTTTTTCTGATCCTCTTGATTGCCGCCGCCTCCCGGCGGGCTAAATTGCTCTACTCCGCTTTTGGGCTGATCCTGATCGTCTATGGGTTTTCTTTATATTTAAAAGCCCCGGAAAAATTCCTGGAGACAGAGACCCTGCTTCGCTTTCCCTTTATCTTTATCGTCACTTTCTTCTTCCACGGTATGATGGAATCCTATAATCGAGTTTTTGAGGAAAAGGAGACTTTAGCCGGGGATTATCGGGAATTGGAAGTCCTGACCGAAGTGGCCCAATCCATCGAAGAGGGTAGAAACCTGCCCAAATTTCTGTTGACCTTGACTCAAATTATGACCAGTAAATTTAAGCTGAAGCGGTGTACCGCCGTTTACCTGGACCCCAGAGAGGAGAGCGGCTGTATGGTTTCATCGAATGACAGCCCGGAAAAGCAGCCCCTTCTTCTCGATTTAAAAAAATATCCCACCTTGAAGGAATCCTTAAAAAAGGAAAGCATCTCCGGTAATACGGAGGCCAACTCGCCTCTATCTGAGAACCCATCAAGATACATCCTAAAGACCATCCCTCTGGGTTTCCGGGATAATAAATTAGGGACCTTGTATCTCAGGGCCAACACCCCGCAACGAAAATTAACCCACCGGGAAGAATTCTTCCTAAGCAGTTTAGCCCAGATCACCGCCATGGCCATCTTTAATTTCGGATTGGATCGGCTGGCCAGACAATGGAACCAGGGAGACTGAACTGGCAAGGAAATTGTTAAACGATCCAAAAGTAAGACCCCTGGGACTTGATTGACAAAATTTAGAGATAAATTCTCAGAGTGATAACGTAAGAATCTATGAAAGAATTTTCATGGACCCGGATGACCCATTATATATCTATGAATTGGAAGGAGCTCTAAATGACCCCGAAGGATTTTTTAAGGAAAATTTTTTGGCTCATTGGCGGGAGGGGGAAAGCCATTTTTTATTTTTTTCCCACCCTCGGGAGGAAGACCTCCGGAAATTTCTAAAAACCCAAATGGGTGGCACCTGGGTCCGGACCCATAACCTCAGCTATAAAGACTGGCAAGGCGGGACGCCGGTGGATTCTTTGTCGATTGGAAAATTCCTTTTTATTCCCCCCTGGGCTTCTCGATTAGAAGACCCGGAAGGTATCATGATTCGTCTGGATCCCGGTGTGGTCTTCGGCTCCGGAACCCATCCGACCACCCGGGATTGTCTTCAAGCTCTCTTGTGGATTTACGAGAGGGAACAACCCCGGAAGGTCCTGGATTTGGGGACCGGCACGGGCATCTTATCCCTGGCCGCGGTTTCCCTGGGGGCCGAAGAGGTTCTGGCCGTGGACCTGAACCCGGCTTGTGTCCGGGCGGCTGAAAAAAATATTGGATTAAATGATTTGAAGGAGAAGATTAGAATCTTCGAAGGCCGGGCTGAGGAATATATCCATCTGCCGGCCGATCTAGTTATGGCGAATATCCATTTCACGGTGATCCGGGAACTTATTACCCTTCCGACCTTCTTTGAAAAAAATTGGGTGATCCTTTCCGGATTACTGCGCAGTGAATTCCTGGAAATCAAGCATCGCCTGCAGGTCCCCGGGTTTGAAATACTCAAGGAATGGGATTCCGAATTCACCTGGTTCACGCTGGCGGGGAGGAATAAAGCGGAGTTATGAAGATAGACCCGACACCGGAACGATTGGAGTTTTTAGCCAGGGATTACTCCCAGGGCTTTATCGCCGATCTGGGGATGAAGGCTGTCCAATACGAAAAAGGATATCTCGAATCCCGCTTGGAGATCCAGCCCCGTCACCGGCAGCAGGATCATTATATCCATGCCGGGGTCCTGGCCACCATGGCCGATCATACCGCCGGTTATGCGGCTTTTAGTCTGGTGGCCGATGATTTTCGAATATTAACTGTTGAATTCAAGATCAATTTTTTTCGGCCCGCTTATGGTCAAGGGCTGGTCTGCAAATCCCGAATCCTTCACCAAGGAGGGCAGGTTCTGGTTGGGGAATCAGAGGTTTATGATCAACAACCGGAAGGAATTATTCTGGCAGCCAAGGCCACGATCACTTTGATGGCAGTTCATGGGAGCAGGATTAAGAAGGTTTCAAAACAGCAAGCTTTTAAGCATGAACGTTGAAACCCCGATGTCCCCTTTCTCCCCAATTTGGTTCGTCTATCTCCTTTTCTCTCCTCCCTCCGGGAATCGTGTTTTACCCTCTGGCGGCCGGTTTTTTCTCTTGACAAAAAATCTTAGAAAATTATAATCATATTATAGTTAAAATATAGTTAATTTATAGCTAAGCTGATTTCCAAAATTTAGACAGGGATTCCCTATGGCCGTCTCCAAAAAAGAAAGAAAAACCAAAGGATTTGTTACTGTGGAAGAAGAGCCTTTCAGATCTCCCAAGGCCAAATTCGAGGTTTTTGGTGAAGAAATGATCGAGAAAGAAGTTAAACAGAGTGGCAACAGCGGACGCGTCTACCTGCCCCCCGAATGGGTCGGAAAACATGTCAAGATTATAAGGATCGACTGATGAGAGAAAATAAGAATTTGAAATCAATTAAAATACGGAAGTTGAGGGTCAAAGATATTCCCCAGATTGTCGGGATTCAGGAGGCCATTACCAAAGCTAAAGTCAGTCCCAAGATGAAAGCCATCCTGAAAGAACACATCCTGAAAGAAGGAAATATCAGTGTGGTTGCCTTGTGGGAAGGACAGATCTTGGGGTTCATTATCAGTGAAATTATGACCAACAGTTTTGGCATTGATCAGGGCGGATGGATTCAAAATTTAGGGGTTGATCCGAAACACATGGGCGAGGGCATCGGGCAAACTTTGGCCACCCATCTGTTCGAGGCCTACAAGAAAAAGAAAATACTTGAAATTTATACGGCTGTCCGCTGGGACTCGGTGGATATGCTTTCCTTTTTTAAAGCCATCGGTTTTGATCGCAGCAATTTTATAAATTTGTATAAAAAATTGGATGAGGACTCGATCAAAAAATAATAATTTGGCCATGGGCCATGGGCTATAGGCTATAGGAAAACCAAAATCATCAAATTTATTAGCCCCTTGCCCCTTGCCTATAGCCTATAGCCTCTACGAAAAACAACTAATCATTCAGTGCCTTGCCCGAGGGTTAAATTAGATACCAAGTAATGAGTTAATAAGAGGTAAAAAATGAGATACGCAGAGACAGGGTATAATTTAGAAATTGATCTGTCCCGAGGCAACATTGAGAGGGTAGAAACCGACCCAGGAGAAACCGAACTATATCTGGGGGGTCTGGGTACGAACGCCAAGATATTATGGGACAGGGTTCCCCCTGAAACCGATCCCTTTTCGCCCGATAATCTACTCATATTCGGCACCGGTCTTTTATGCGGCACTCCGGCCATCGGTTGTAATCGAACCATAGTGACAACCATCTCACCTCAAACCGAACTGATGGCCTTTTCCATGATGGGTGGATTTTGGGCCCCGGAATTGAAATATGCCGGGTATGACAAAGTGATCCTGCGCGGCAAGTCCCCCAATCTGGTCTATTTGTGGATCAACAATGACCGGGTGGAAATCCGGGACGCCTCTCATTTGCAGGGTAAAGGCGCCGTTGAGACCCAAGAATTGATTCGACAGGAGTTGAAGGAGCCGAAAGCCCAGGTGGCGGCTATCGGCCTGGCCGGTGAAAACCGGGTCTATTTTGCCTCCATCGAGCAGGGCCGGTCCAGCGCCAGCCGGCAGGGAATCGGCGCCGTTATGGGAGACAAAGGGGTGAAAGCCATCGCCGTCCGTGGAACCAAGGATATCAATGTCGCCCGGCCGGCTGAATTTATAGAACATTGCAACGAAGTGATGAAATATATTCAGTTCCGCGAAGAAAATCTCATTCCTGGGGTCATACCCATTTTAGCCAGGCTCGGATCACCGCAGGAGATGGCCGTCCATGATGAACAGTGGCACACCGAGAATTTCATGTGGGGAAATTCCCGGCAGCGAAGGAGAGAATACTGGAACGAGGAAATTGCCAAGGCCTGGTCGGAGACCCTGGACCAAATGCGGACCCGGTTAATCAGCTGTTACAATTGTCCTTTGAAATGCGGGGCAACCATTTCCGTTCCAGGACGGCCCACCTACATGATGAAATGCTTCTCGAAACTGACTTATACCATGGCGGCCATGTCGGATCTGGATTTTGGTTTAAAAATCGCTGGGCGGGCCACGGAGTATGGAGTGGATGGGTACTCAACCCCTCAGGTTATGGCCTTCGCCCTTGAGCTTTACGAAGCCGGTATTTTAACGGACCAGGACTTCCCGGGCATGCCCTCTGAGAACGAGGGGAGATTTTACTGGCTCCTGGACCGGATTGTCCGGCGGGAAGGGATTGGAGATGTTTTAGCCAATGGCACCTATTGGGCGGCCAAGCAGATTGGTAAGGGCGCCGAAGCCTATGCCCACAATAATATTAAAAAACATGAGCAACTGCCCCTTAAGTTGGGAATGCTGAATCCCATTTACTTTTTGATGTATTGTACCGGTGAGAAGATAAACATTACCCAGATTGAAGGGCAGTTCCCTCAGGGGCCTTTTCCCACGAGAGAGGAGCGGGAAACCTTTGTCAAGGATTGGTTCCAGGTTCCGGATGAAAGGTTTAAACAATATTTTCTGGATTGGGAACTGCGTGGAGAGAACTCAATGCCCTTTTACCCCACCGTTGAAATGTGTTGTGATATTGTCGATTGGCAGGAGAGGATGCACTATATTGATGACGCTTTGGGGATGTGCTCCGGTTTGTCCTCCTTTCATCTGAAGCCACCCTATCACATACACAATATCCCGAAATTTATCTCCTCCGGTGCCGGGGTCGAAATGGATGAGGCCAAGTTGTCGCTGGCTGCCAAGAGGTACCGCACCCTGGTCCGGGCCAATAATATCAGAAGAGGCCTGAGGAGAGCGGATGAAAAGCCACCTGAAGACCATTGGAAAAAGAGATTTCCTGAACTGGAAGAAAAGCTTTTAGATGAATATTATAAATTTAAAGGGTGGAATCATGAGGGTATTCCCACCAAAGAGGCCTTGCATGAATTGGGTTTGGATTATGTGAGCGAGGATTTTGTTAAGAGGGGGATCTGGACAGATTATGAAGGATCCCCTGCTGAAGAGACTTTGGCGGAAGAAGAGAAAAAATAAAGTGAAGAGGTGGTAACCGTCATGGCTGAGAGAAAAAAGAAATTAGTCAAAACAATAAAAGTGGACGTGGATAAATGCAACGGTTGCCGGGCCTGTGAGGTCATCTGCTCCGCCTTTCACGCGGCGCCCAGATATAGCAGCAATAATCCGGCCAGGTCTCGTATCCGGGTGATTCGGGATCCAATGAAAGACATCTATGTCCCCGTGTACGCCGGTGAAAATGCCAGAGCCGAATGTCTGGGCCGGGACAAATATGTGATTGACGGGAAGGAATACGAAGAGTGTGCCTTCTGCCGGTCTTCCTGTCCATCAAGGGACCTTTTCAAAGAACCCGACTCCGGTCTCCCGCTGAAATGCGATATGTGCGAAAGCGATCCGGAACTGGAAAAGCCTCTGTGCGTCCAGTGGTGCCAGGTGGATGCCCTGACTTACGGGGAAAGGGAAGAAGAAGCCGAAGAAGAAGCGGAGCCGGGGGACGTGGAGGTTGGAGTGGAATCATTGGTGGACACCTATGGATGGGAGAAGGTCATGGAAACCGTTACCCGACTGTCCATCTCCAAGAAAGATTAACCAAAGAGTTTCTTGTTCCAGGTTACTGGTTACTAAATTAGTTAAAATCCTCTTCAATGAACCCGCAACCCGCAACGAGAAACCAGGAACGAGTAACGAGCAACCCTGAACAAGTAAAGGATTACGAAAAACCCGTGGAGACCGTAGCCCCCTATAAAGAAATCATAGAAGTCATCAAGACGAACGGCGGAGAAGCCTTTAAGAGATGCTATCAATGCGGATTGTGCGATTCGGTTTGTCCGTGGAACAGGGTTACTACTTTTAGTATGCGCAAGATCGTCCGGGAAGCTACCTTCGGCTTAACGGAGATAGAAAGTGAAGATATCTGGCGTTGTACGACCTGCGGCCGGTGTCCGCAGCGATGCCCCCGGGACGTAAGACAGATAGAATCCGGGGTGGCTTTACGCCGGATTGCCACGGAGTATGGAGTTTTCCCGACCTCGGTCAAGCCTGTCCGCACAGCCAGCGCCAGCCTTGTCGGCGAAGGCAACCCCTTGAGTGAAGAACGGAAAAACAGGGCCCTGTGGGCGGAGGGCCTTTCTGTAAAAACGTTCACCGAGGGGATGGAAATTTTATATTTTCCAGGCTGCTACCTCAGCTATGATCCGAGATTGAAAAAGGTGGCCAGAGCTACTGCCGGTATCCTTAACAAAGCAGGAGTCGATTACGGGATACTGGGTCCCGAGGAGAATTGCTGCGGAGAAAGCATTCGCAAGACAGGCGATGAGAAATTATTCCGACGCCTGGCTAAGGAAAACATCAAATCCTTTATCGATCATGGGGTGAAGAAAATCCTGGTTTCTTCCCCTCATTGCTACCATACCTTCAAAAACGAGTATCCTGAATTTATGGTGAACTTCGAAATCGTTCATCTCTCCCAGTATTTATTCGAGCTTATTCATCAGGGAAGACTTGAGCTTAGCCGGGAGTATGGGAAGAAAGTCACCTATCATGACCCCTGTTACCTGGGCCGCCATAACGGCATATTTGATGAGCCCCGAGAGGTCTTAAAGAAGGTCCCCGGTTTGGAACTGACGGAGATGCCGGATTCGCGGAAAGATAGTCTCTGCTGCGGCGGAGGGGGCGGCCGGATCTGGATGGAAACGCAAAAGGGTGAACGTTTTTCCGAACTCAGATTGGAACAGGCTATGAGGGTTGGGGCGGAGGTGCTGGTGACAGCTTGCCCCTACTGCATTACCATGTTGGAGGATAGCCGGTTGACCCTGGATGTTACCGAAAAGATAGATGTTAAAGACATCACGGAAATCATCCAAGAGGTGATTGAGTGAATCGAAGTGTCCCGTGTTGCGTATGTTAAAATACGAAATGAGTACCTCAGGAGGAACAAAAGCTATGGCGATAAATCCCGATTTCATTTCTCCTTGCGGTCTTTATTGCGGTGTCTGTGCCATTTACATCGCCAACCGCGACAATAACATCAAACTAAAGGAGGGGCTGGTAAATCTCTACCAGGGAGGAACTCCCGGCAAAGGCACACTCCCTAATAGCGAAGCCCTGTCCATCGAAGACATTCGGTGCCGTGGCTGCTTATCCGATGAACAATTTATGCATTGTCGCCAGTGTGAGATCAGGAAATGTACAAAAGAAAAAGGGTACACCGGATGTCATCAATGCCATGAATTTCCCTGTCATTACATTGACAGTTTCTCTATGGCCGTTGGCAAGAAGGTTATTTTGCGGGTTATCCCCTATTGGCGAGAGGTTGGTACTGAAAAGTGGATTCAGGATGAAGAAGCCCGCTACATTTGTCCTGAGTGCGGCAATAGAGTTTTTCGTGGTGCGATGAAATGTAATCAGTGTAAAGTGAGTTTGGATCTGGATTAGTGTCGGTTGACCAGGCAAAAGTTGTTTCGGCTATAATCACATAATTCCAGACGGTGGCAGAGGGTTGAAGCGGCCCTCTTTCCCCTGCTTAAGTAGACCCATAAGGAACTAGGAAATTGGAAAAAGATCAAATTGAAAAAATAGGTCAAAGTTTGACAGAAAGTAGTTTTGGCGATGTTATGGTGGTCGGGGGAGGAATCAGCGGTATCCAAGCCTCTCTTGATCTGGCGGCTGCCGGTTTTAAAGTCTTCCTGGTTGAGAAATCCCCGAGCATCGGGGGCCATATGGCCCAGTTGGACAAGACCTTTCCGACCAATGACTGCTCCATGTGAATCCTCTCGCCTAAACTGGTCGAGGTCGGCCGGCATCCGAACGTAGAGGTCCTGACTTATACTGAAGTGGAGAGTGTAGCCGGGGAAGCGGGAAATTTCAAGGTAACACTGATTAAGAAGCCCAGATATATCCGGGAGGACAAATGCACGGGTTGCACGACCTGCGCAGAATACTGCCCGGTTAATTACCCTGATCCATTTAATCAGGAAATATCGCAGAATAAAGCCGTCCATATCTACTTCTCCCAGGCCATTCCGCTGGTCTCCTATATTGATGAAAGCTGTCTTTACCTTAAAGAGAAGAAGTGCCGGATTTGCGAAGGCGTATGTAAGAATGAGGCCATAAATTTCAGTCAAGAGGCCGAGAAGCAAGAAATAAGTGTCGGGGCCATCATTCTGTCTCCCGGCCTTGAGCCCTTTGACCCTAAGGCGAGGGAAGACTACCACTATGGAGAGTTTCAAAACGTGGTGACCAGTATGGACTTCGAACGGCTGTTATCCTCCACCGGGGCCTATAGTGGTGAGATACGGCGTACGTCTGACCTGAAGCATCCCCGGAAAGTGGCCTGGATCCAATGCGTCGGTTCCAGACAGATCAACCCTCCGGGCGGTAACAGCTATTGTTCCGCCGTTTGCTGTACTTATACCCAGAAACAGGTGATTTTGACTAAAGATCATCACCCGGAGGCCGAGTGCACGGTATTCCATAACGATATCCGTTCCCACGGCAAGGATTTCGAAAGATACTTCCAAAGGGCCGAAAAACTTCCCGGGGTTCGATTTATGAGAAGCTACGCAGCGATAGAAAAAGAGAATCCGGAAACCAAGAATGTCACCATACGGTATTCAACCCCCGATGACGGCGTAAAAGAGGAAGAATTCGATATGGTGGTATTATCCGTCGGATTGAATCCTCCTGCGGAGGTATTAGGCCTGGCCAGACAATTCGGCATTGAGCTCAATCACCACAATTTTTGCAAGCTCAACCCGGTCAATCCTATGGAGACCAACAGGCCCGGGATCTTTGTCTGCGGCGCCTTACAAGGGCCGGTTGATATTCCTGAGTCGGTTTTTAGCGCCAGTGGAGCCGGTTCCCAATGCGGAGAGTTTCTGGACTACCGGCGAGGGAAGCTGAACAAGGAAAGGGTCTATCCTCCGGAAAGGGATGTCTCCCAAGAGGAGCCAAGGATAGGCGTCTTTGTCTGTCATTGCGGGGCTAATATCTCCGCCGTGGTGAATGTCCCTGAAACTGTTGAGTATTGTAAAACCTTACCCAACGTGGTCTACGCTCAGAACCAGGTCTTTTCCTGTGCGACGAATTCGGCCAAAGAGATAACGGACGTGACCAGGGAAAAAGGGCTCAATCGGGTGATTGTCGCCGCCTGCAGCCCCAGGACCCTTGAGCCGTTATTCCGGGACACCCTGCGGGAAGCGGGAATTAATCAATATTACTTAGACATGGCGAATATCAGGGAGCACAACTCCTGGGTCCACTCCAAAGAAAAAGAAGATGCCACCCAAAAGGCCAAAGATATCATCAGGATGTCGGTAGCCCGCGCCTGTCACCTGGAGCCCTTGCAGGAATTTGATCTGCCGGTAAACAAGACGGCGTTGGTCGTCGGCGGCGGATTAGCCGGCATGACCTGTGCGCTTTCCATCGCCAACCAGGGACATGAGGTGTCCCTGGTGGAAAAGGAACCGGACTTGGGGGGAATGGCACGAAAGATCCATTATACCCTGGAAGGGCTTGACGTTCGGGCCTATTTGGGCGCTCTGGTGCGCCAGGTGTATCAGCACCCCTTAATCCATGTCTATACCGATGCGGCTATCCTGGAGGCGGGCGGTTACATCGGAAATTTTGTCACCAGGGTAAAGTCCGACAGAGGGGTGACGGAGATAAAGCATGGCGCAGCCGTCATCGCCATAGGTGCTGGGGTATACACACCGGTTGAATACAAGTATGGAGCCGATGACCGGGTCATGACCAATCTGGAGTTGGAGGAGAAAATCGCCGAAGGAGATGAACGGGTCATTAACGCTCAGAGCCTGGTGATGATCCAATGCGTGGGCTGCAGAAACGAAGACCGAAATTACTGCAGCCGGATATGTTGCGGCCAGTCCGTAAAGAACGCCTTGTTGCTGAAAGAGAGAAATCCCCAGATGGATATCACCATCCTCTTCAGGGATATGAGGACCTATGGGTTCAAAGAGGATTACTACCGGGAAGCCTCAAACAAGGATGTAAGGTTCATCCGCTATGAACCGCAGGATGCACCCCAGGTGGAACCGGGTCAGGCCGAGGACGGTCGGCCGGTTCTAAAGATTACCGCCATGGATTTCATCCTCGGGAAGAAGCTTGAACTGGATGCGGATATCCTGGCCTTGGCGGCCGCTGTGATTCCCTCCACCGCCACCAGGGAAATAGCCGGATTCTTCAAGGTCACGCTGAGCCCCGATGGCTTCTTCAAGGAAGCCCATGTCAAATTAAGACCGGTTGAGTTTGCCACGGACGGCGTTTTTCTGTGCGGGACCGCCCACTATCCTAAGTTCATACAAGAAACGATTAACCAGTCTTATGGAGCAGCCGGCCGGGTCTTGACCCTTCTCTCCCATGATACCGTCAGCGCCTCCGGCTCGGTGTGCGAGGTGGCTGAAGATAAGTGTATTTCCTGCGGAGCATGCATCACCGCCTGTACCTATGGCGCCATAGAGTTTTGTGAGACACCGCAGGGCAGAAAAGCCAGGGTTAATCCCGTCCTCTGTAAAGGCGATGGCCTCTGTAACACGAAGTGCGCTACAGGGGCGATACAACTGAAGCACTATACCGATGAAGAGATTTTGGATCAAATCGATGCGGCAGCGTAAGAATAAAGAAAGGTGTAAGGTTCAAGGTTTAAGGTTAAAGGTTAAACCGTGCACCGCGTATCTTTTACCTTTTATATAAAGGTGTGATAGCATGAGCAAAGAATTCAAATTCAAGCCAAAAATCATAGGGTTTGTATGCCATTGGTGAGCCTACGGCGCTGCTGACCTGGCTGGAGTTTCCAGACTTCAATATACCCCTGAAATAAGACTTATTCGCGTCATGTGTTCCGGAAGGATCGACCCGACGTTTGTGCTTCGGGCTTTCTCAAAAGGGGCGGATGGCGTGTTTATCGGCGCCTGCCATTTAAATGAATGTAACTATACGACTCATGGAAATTACCATACTTTGAATATGGTGCTTCTCCTTAGAAAGATACTGGAGCACGTCGGGCTCAACCCGGAAAGATTGCGGATGGCCTTTATGTCCGGCGCCGAAGCAAACCTTTTTATCGAAAATGTTAATGATTTCGTTAAGAAGGTGAAAGAGTTAGAACCGCTCGGCCGGAGTGAAGGCCTGGATGAAAAGGGACTGAAGCTCCGGCTTTCGACTATTACGGAGCTTATCCCCTACATCAGACTTGTGGAAAGGGAGAGGCTGAGAGCCCCCGTCATGTCGGAGGAAGAGTACCATAAATTTTTTGCCAGTGACGAGTTGAAACGGCTGTTTAGTGAAACCATTGTCGAAAAACTGGCCATCAGCCAAATCCTATCGCTCCTGCGGGAAGGTCCCCTGACCACGAGGGAGATCGCCAAGGGTTTGGGCCTCACCCCGTCCGAAGTATCAAAACACCTGAACACTTCGTCAAGACATCGACTGGTGAGGTACGACGAAAGTCAGAAGCGCTATGCTCTCGCCTGAAGGGGATGAGTGGAAAGAGAAAGATTAGGGTAGAGGCTATGGACAACGAGAGAACCGATCAGATCATCGATAAACATCACAGCGAGGCCAGTTCGCTTATTCAGGTCCTGCTGGACATTCAGGCTGAAAATCACTGGCTTCCCAAGGAAGCCTTGGAGAGGGTCGCCGAAAGATTGCAGGTTCCCCTGACCCGGATACAGCATATCGCCACCTTCTATAAAGCCTTTAGTCTCGTCCCTAAAGGACGTCATGAAATCCACATTTGTATGGGTACGGCCTGCCATGTTCGGGGTGCGCAGCGCGTCCTCGACACGGTCCAGGACCTGACCGGCATTAAACCCGGCGAAACGGACCTGGATTTGAAGTTCAGCTTACAGACCGTTAACTGCCTTGGTTGTTGTGCTTTAGGACCGGTGCTGGAGGTCGATGGGAAGACTCACGGTAAGATGGTTCCCTCCAAGTCAGCCGACGTATTAAAAAACTATGAGTAGGATAAAGTTATGCCGCGGATAAATTCACCCGCTGAATTGGAAGAATTCAGGAAGGGACTCTTGTCGAACAGAGACCCCAAGAAACCTTGTATTACACTCTGTTCCGGATCGGCTTGCCTTGCTTCCGGCAGTGGAGAAGTTGGGGCAAGCCTTGAAGAGGAGATTAAAAAACAAGGCTTAAGCGAGGAAGTGGACATCAGGAGGACGGGGTGCCATGGTTATTGTGAGAGAGGCCCGATTATCGTTATTCACCCCGAGGGAATCTGTTATTTCCAAATAGAGGCCGGGGATGTTCCTGAAATTATCTCACAGACACTAAAAGAGAAAAAGGTCATCGAGCGCTTACTCTATACCGACCCCGTCACCAATGAAAAGATAATCCATGAATCCGAAATCCCCTTTTACAAGTACCAGGAGCGGCTGGTTTTCGGTTCCAACGGCAAAATCGACCCCAAAAGCATCGACGACTATCTGGCCATCGGCGGTTATGCCGCGTTAGCCAAAGTTCTCTCCCGGATGACCCCCGAGCAGGTCTTGGAAGAAGTTAAAAAATCCGACTTGAGGGGCAGGGGGGGGGGAGGCTTTCCCGCAGGGATCAAGTGGGAAGGGTCCCGCAATGCTCCCGGCGAGATAAAATATGTGATCGTCAACGCCGACGAGGGGGACCCCGGAGCCTATATGGACAGGAGCCTTCTTGAGGGGAATCCCCATTCGGTCCTCGAAGGGTTGACCATCGGAGCCTATACCATCGGCTCCCACGAAGGCTATATTTACGTACGACAGGAATACCCCCTGGCCGTGGAGAATGTGAACATGGCGATCAAACAGGCCGAGGAGTATGGTTTTCTGGGAAAAAATATTCTTGGCTCAGGTTTTGATTTTACCGTTAAAGTGCACCAGGGGGCCGGCGCTTTCGTCTGCGGTGAATCGACCGCTCTGATGACGGCCTTGGAAGGCAGGGCCGGAGAGCCCAGACCGAAGTATGTCCGCTCCAACATCAAGGGCCTTTGGGATAGACCCAGCGTGCTGAATAATGTCGAGACCTGGGCTAATGTACCGCTGATCATCAATAAAGGCGCTGATTGGTTTAGGCAATTCGGAACGGAAAAAAGCAAGGGCACGAAGATTTTCTCCCTGGTAGGTAAGATAACTAATACCGGCTTGGTGGAAGTCCCCATGGGCACGCCCCTGAGAGACATTATCTACAAGATAGGCGGGGGCATTCCCGGAGGCAAGAAGTTTAAAGCCGTTCAGACCGGGGGGCCGTCCGGAGGCTGTATCCCCGAGGAACTGTTGGATTTGGAGGTTGGTTTCGATGAACTCACCAAGGTGGGTTCCATGATGGGGTCGGGTGGGATGATTGTCATGGATGAAGATACCTGTATGGTCGATGTCTCCAGGTACTTCCTCGACTTTCTCACCGATGAATCATGCGGCAAATGCGTTCCTTGCCGTGAAGGGATGAGGCAGATGCTTAAGATACTCACCAATATCACCAAAGGAAAGGGAAGAGAGGGCGACATCGAGCTTTTGCAGGAGCTGTCCGAGACGGCCAAGGAAGCCTCCCTGTGTGCTTTAGGGAAGAGTTCCCCTAACCCCTTTCTCAGCACCTTAAAATATTTTAGGGATGAGTATGAGGCACACGTCAAGGAGAAGCGCTGCCCGGCTCTTTCCTGCAAGGAGCTCATCGCCTTCCATATCGACCCGGCTAAGTGTCAGGCCTGCATGATCTGCCTTAAGAAGTGCCCGGCCGGGGCTATTGAAGGCGGCAAGAACCGGATCCATGTAGTCGGCCAGGAGAAATGCACCAAGTGCGGAACGTGTTTTGAATCGTGCCCCACTCGTTTTAGTGCGGTGAAGAAGACTTCCGGCGAGCCTCTACCGATCCCTATCCCGGAAGAAGAAAGAATTATAATCAGAAAGAGCCAAGAAAAATGAGCCAAATCCTTTTGCAGATTGACGGAAAAGATGTCGGAGCAAGGGAAGGGATGACCATCTTAGAAGCGGCCCAAAGTGCTGGGATATCCATACCCACACTCTGTCACCACGAGAAATTGGAACCCTATGGGGCTTGCCGAATTTGCACCGTAGAAGCAGAAGTTGGCGGGCGGACAAACCTCGTTGCCGCCTGCCTTTACCCGGTAGAAAAAAATCTGATCGTCAGAACCAAGTCTGAGAAGGTAGATCGAATCCGCAAAATGATCTTGGAGCTTTTACTGGCTCATGCCCCGGACGCCTTCGACCTGCAGGATTTGGCTAAAGAGTATGGAGCAGACAGAAACCGTTTTGAAAAAGAAGCCTCGTTTTGCATTCATTGCGGCCTATGCGTAAGATACTGCGCCGAGGTTAAAAAGAAGAACGCCGTGGGATTTGTCGACCGGGGAACCAGGCGGGAAATAAGCTTCATCCCGGAGATAGCTTCCAGGGAGTGCTGGAACTGCAAAGGATGTTTCCCCCTTTGCCCCACAGAGGCCCTACAAGCAGCTTTCTTTTTGACCAAAGCGCTCATATCTTTCCCACCTTCATCGGAACCCGAGTCTGGGGAATAGGCAACGATTAAACCTGTTCCAGGGACGGAACCAAAATAGTGGTTCAACTATTCCGTCAGCAGTTCGTCATACTGGGTTTCTTGGATCATTCATCTGACACGAATTACTACGAACTCCGAACTTTGACCTTTGACAGGGGTATTCATGACGGACCGACACGATCAATTAACCACCCAAGGCTGGACCAAACGATTCACGGCTGATGAGCCGCGTCTCTCCGAGGCCGCGGAAGAATACCAGGAATTGGGGTTCGAGGTCCTTTTGGAACCCCTTAACGCCCAGGAGATATCCGGAGAATGTGTCTCCTGCCTCATAGCTTCCGGTGACCGGTATAAAACCATTTACACCCGTCGAAAAAAATAAGTCCCACAACCCTCTCCCTGCCCTCTTTGACTACCGGAAAATAAATAACATTTTAGTCGTTGAAATATAAAGTATATTATTCACCGCAAAGACGCAAAGGCCGCAAAGAGATTTTTTTGAACAATCCCCTGAGAGGCGGGATTGTTCAAACGAGCTCTGGCCTCTGGCTAAATAAATACCCGGAGGGTAGCGAAGGCTTTCCCCTTTCTGTCCTCTCAACAGAAAGGGGAAAATATTTTGTCTTTGCGTTCTTTGCATCTTTGCGGTGAAATTCGGTTTTCACAAAACTAAATTGAGACGAAAATAATAAGCCCGC
>JACQYK010000322.1 GCA_016208255.1 Deltaproteobacteria bacterium
CTTTGGACTCAGCTTTTCCCGTAAGGTAGGCCAGACCTTCGGCTCCACCGGATTACCCAGTATTTTATTCGCACCCAGGGTCGGAACAATATGAGGTATTCTAATAGGTGATGGATCGTTCAGCCGGTTCCCGGCCAGAAACAAATTTTCAGTGACCATCCCCAGCTTTTCTTCAGGAATGGAAAATAACATCTCCTGGTCCTGCACGCCCCCCATCACCCGGTCCCCCATCCCCGGCGCGACCACCTGGCATTCTCCGGTTTGATAAGTGCGAATAATACCTTCCTTGCAACTGGATTCCATACCATTAAAGTGGCTGACCAGGTCGGCCCCGTCATAAGTGGCGGCCAGGATCAGGTGCGAAAGGATTAAAGGAGAGCAAAACAACATAACCACATCCGGTTTAACCAGGGTCTGATGCAGGGGAGAAACCACAAACCCTTTGAATTGAAAGGGTTTGAACCGGGCGTCGGATATCCGGGATTGTTTTTCCGCTTCCAGGTTTCGCTTATACCCGGCATGTTCGGCCCAGGCCCGATATAAATCATCGGGATCGGAGAGCTCATCCAACCCAAAATAGAGAACGATGGGCTTGCAGGCGATATCGTCTTTGGTCAGGTAAAACGAGGCCCCGGTTCGGCGGCAATAGGTATAAACCAGACAGGCCGGGATTTCGGAACCAAAAACCAGCGAGGGTTGAACAGCGCCTTCCGGAACCTCCTCCTCCGGACGGATCATTTTTACGGCTATCAGATAAGTAGTCAGCTTTAGCCGGTCGACGAAAGTGTTACCTAAGGCGTGGTATTTTTGTAGACCTTCCATATTCGACATTCTCCTTTAATCCAAAATCTCAGGCTTATTAACGGTCTCAAAATAAAACGGACATTTCCCAAAGCAGGTGGGGTTGTATTTTATGGAGTCATTGGCTTTAGGGCGCCCTCTTTTCCGGACTTATCCATGGGGGAAACCGCAGCCCGCCTGCCGGTTTTAACAGGCGGGAATGCGGAGGGGGCAAAGGTCCCCCTTGGATAAGTCCGAAGAAAAGATCAGCCCTGAAGTCACAGACGGAAGAAAATGCAACCCCACCGGGTAAATATTATTATGAGACGATTAATAACAATTCAATACCTCTCGGGTTCCGGGAGTTTGGAGGGGCCGATCCCGGCTTTCATCGCCTGGATGAGCAGATCGTCGATCTTGGTTCCTGTGGCATCGGCCACCCGATTGATGGCTTCGAACTGGGCCACGACCGCGGCGGCGTCAACGAGCGCCTCCAGGCCCATGACCCGGATTAATTCTTTCCGGGCTTCCTCAAGGGCTTTCCAGTGATGATTATGTAATAAGAGCGCAAAGCGTCTTAACACCCTGCTCTGGGGTACACCCGTTTCTCCTTCGAATCCCGGATTTAAGGCCTGGTCGACATCTGCTTTATGCCCCGCCAATTGACTGCTCAGACTGAGCAGGACCCCATGGGCGGCCGTTCAGTACCGGCAGGCATTGGCTGCTGAGATCATGGCGGCCAAGAGCTCGATCTGAGGCCGTGTGATAGCCCGGTCTGTTTTCGTCCCGGGATTGGATACCTTTCCTGGCGGCAGATAGATCACCTCGGTCAGGTCATAGAAGGCCAGAAGGGTTTCCGGAGCTGCACTCAAGGCCTGCATGACATGAGCGACCCTTCCCGCAGGGTTGGCAGCGGAATCATAAAAAGCTTTTAACCTCCCTTTAGACTTTTCCGGAATGACCGTCGGCACCCAGGCGGTGTGGAAGCCCAATTCCTGAGGCTCTTCCAGGACAGGTTTCCCGGTTCCGGGTTTGGGAAGCTCAGGAGGCTCAACACCCAATCCCCAAAATAAATAATCCATCGAAATTCCGCTGGCCGCAACACCGATAAGTTCTACGATTTTAGGATAGCCGATACCTTCCTGTTTCAGCTCCAGGACCCACTGTTCAGAAAGCCTTGACGGGTCGGTGACGAAACGATGAATGGCCTCGACCACTTTGGAAGCCAGAGGAGGATCGGCTAAATGACTTTCCGTTATTGATTTTGTGGAAAACGCCTTCTTTTTGAGGGCGCAAATCGGACAATCCCAGGCAGCCCTTATTTCTCTGATCATGGCCACCCTTTCGGCGCCGGTCCACCACTCTCCGGGACCGGATAACCAGCTCCTATATCGATGGTAAGCCTCTTGGAGGTCTTCCCTCACTGGAAAGTCCAAAAACGAAAAAGGATTATTAGGATCAATGGCACTCAACAGAATCCATCCCTCCTTAATCTCCCGCAACCATTTAATTTAGAATATTTTTCAGCTTTTCGTTTTTTGAATGAAATTCACGATCACCCGGACGAAATCTTCTCCGCAGTCTTCCTGCAGAAAATGTCCCCCGCTTTTGATGGTGGTGTGGGGTTGCCCCTTGGCCCCCGGAACCTTCTCCAGAAATATTCGATCCCCGCCGCCGGTGATCGGATCACCGTCGCTGAAGGCGGTCAGAAAAGGCTTTTCAAATTTTGAAAGGATCTTCCAGGCCTCACGGTTGGCCTTTGAGGCCGGATCATCCGCTGTAATGGGTACCAGGGAAGGGAAGATCAGGTTTTTGAATCGTTCATCCGGTGTTCTTAAGGCTTTCATAACACTTTAACCTCCATATTCTCTTAGGCCAAGGCTTCTTGCACTGCCTTTTCGAGTTTCTGGAAGAAGTCGTCCAGGCTCGTTCTTTGATAGTCCAGCAGGCCCTCGGATTCACTGGTATCATACCAGTTGAGCCACCCGGGACGATCTAAAAATTCCATATCTTCTTGAGGAATATCCATGACCTTCCCCCATCGGGTCACATATTCTTCCCCGGTCACCTGCCACTGGGGACCGCCGGCCAAGAGGAGGGTTCGCCCGAAAGCGGTTTCCTTTCCCTCGGCCAGAGAGGTCATAGCTTTCACCAGGTCTGACAGGGCCAGGAGCTCAATCCGCTGTTTTCCCATGAAAGGCCAGGGTTCAGGAGGATCCAGGAAGGCCGGGATTACGATCCCTGAGATCCGTAGGTTGGCCAGCGGCAAACCGGAGGCCATCAATAGCTGTTCGGCCTCGACCTTACTTTCGGCATACCAGTCGTTGGGATTGACCGGATGGTCCGGTCCGATGAGCCCTGGGTGCCCGGAGGTATCCCCATAAACTGAAACGGATGAGGCGAAAACGATCCTTGGCCTTCCCCCACAGGCAGCACAGGCCTCCAGGAGATTCAGGGTACCCTGGACATTTACTCGAAAAGTCCTTTCCTTGTCTTCTTCGCTGGCCGGTGGAAGAATGGCCGCCAGGTGGAAAATCAGGTCAGCCCCCTGCACAGGTCTGATCAGAGTTGCCATATCCGAAATATCCCCGGTGTATATCTGCGTTTTCTCCCATTCTCTGAAAACCTCAAAGTTACAATTCGGCAAGTCGAAAATCCGGATCTCATGTCCTCTAGGTCGAAGGGATTCAGCCAGAGTACGGCCGAAATTTCCTGCCCCACCCGTAATAAGGATCTCCGCCATCTTTTCCTCCTATCCCCCCCCAAGAAGGGGAATAATCTTGATTTCTTCTCCGTCTCTGAGGAGTGCCTCCGGTCTGTTTAAATCCCGGCCTTCTCCAACGGCCAGGATGCCGGCCTTGAACTTCTTTTGGCCGGAATCCCATATACGCTCATGTAATTGACGGCCGAACCGCTTCCCGACTTCCTCCAGGAGCTGACCATAAGTAGCCCCCTCGGCGAAAGAAAAGGTTACCCTCTCCTGCCCGACTTGTTCAGCGATAGGTCCGAAAAATTTTATGGTAATCTGCATATCGATGACTTTCGTGATCAGGTGGACCAATACAATTTAAGGGTGCGATAGAATACAATTAGGTTGGGCTATAGCCTTTCATTATTCGGTCAGGTCATAATCACGGTTCGCTCTTTTAGTGCGGCATTAAGGGTCTCAACAGAGGTCACAAACTCCTCAATCTGCTCCTTGAGTTCCCGCGGGTCCCCGGTCGGCCCGCTTTCCTCCCAGATCTCTTCCAGTTTGTTGGAGGCATCATAGACCGGAAAAGCCAAATTGGTCCCGGGTCGGGTCTTCAAAGTCGCCTTGTTTTTAACATATTCCAAGGTTTCGCAAGCCTTGGCAACGGTCTTGATCACCGGGTCCGTCCTGAGTCCTTCAACGGCTTTTAAAACCGCCAGCAGTCGTTCGGTCTTCTCCTTGGCCTCGACTATATAATCTTTTCCATTCATAAAAATCCCTGTCCTTATTCTGAATTCTGGCTCCTGTATTCTGGATTCCAACACTCACTTTATCCATGCAGATCTTTGGCTGCCTGGCCGAGGCCCAGAAATTGAAGTCGTTCCCGGGTCGGAATGCCGTTTTCATCCCATCCCCGCAATTGATAATATTCATCCAATTGATATTCCAAATCCGCCGCCTTTCCGGCCGCTCCGCCGTCGGGAAGAGGGGTTAGAAGTCTTTTAGGCAAGGTGTCCTCCTGGCGCGAATAACCTTCCCGGCAGGCAAAGGCCCTTTGCAGGTTGATGATGCGTTCTCCGGCCTGGAGAATGGTCTGCACATTATGAGGCTGACCGGCGACGATCCCCAGGAGCAGGGCGATATGGGAAGGCTGGAGCCCCATGCCGGCAAACATGCATACGGCGGTTGAATTATGAACGGCGCTGAGATCCTGGGCCACCTTGGCGGCCAGTCCTTTATTTTTCTTGTCGTGACGGCCCTGCTTATAATGCAGCCCGGCCTCCGGAGAGATTACGGCCAGTTCGACGGTATAGGAACTGCCCTGGACATGGCAGGCCCCCCGCATGCCTGTGGCATAATTCACGGCCAGGCTGAAATAACACCTGGGGTCATGCATGGGCACTTCCATCCCTTTGACCTGGATGGCATATGCTTCGGAACCTTTGCCCACCTTTTCCGAGGCCTTCCGGGACCCCTGGGCCAGAAGGCCGCCGAAGCCTTCCACCTGGCCCATTTGTTCCACGACCTTCAGGGCGGCATCCACATTACCCCAGGTCAGTTCAATTCCGCCTGTGTCCGCTTTGGTGATTGCCCCCTTTTCATAGGCCTCCATGGCCCAGGCCAGGGTGCACCCGGCCGATATGGTGTCCAATCCAAACTTGTTGCATAATTCCCCGAGCCAGGCAATGGCCTTCAGGTCATCAATCAACAGCATGGACCCGAAAGACCCAAGGGTTTCATATTCCGGTCCAGGGCCTTCGTACTTGAACCGCCCGTCAGGTATTTCCACCCAGCGGGCGCAATGGATAGGACAATTATAACAGGCCCCGCCGTGAGGTTTCAGGATAGTGTCTGTCATCCGGGCCCCGCCGATCTTGGTGTACCCTGCTCCTTCCTGCCAGAGACCGACCTGCCAGTTCTTGGCCGGGACGTCGCCTGCTCCCCAGCCCATATCCATATTGAAAGCCGTTCCCCATTTGGTGAAGAATCCGGTAAAGGGATTTTCGGCGAGGCCTTTAACCAGTTCCTGGACCATGGGTTTAAGAAAGTCATCGGCCGCCACCTCGATCTTATGATCTCCAAGGGCGACAATGGCCTTGAGATTCTTGGAACCCATGACGCCACCCACACCTCCTCTTCCCGCAGCCCGGCCTTCATCATTGATCACACAGGCAATGGGGGCCATCTTTTCTCCGGCCTGGCCGATGCAGGCCACGCGGGCCCTTTTTTTCCCGGTCCGTTCCTTCAATACCTTTTGGGTTTCATAGGTATCCTTGCCCCAGAGATCCGCGGCATCCTTCAAGGTTGCCTGATCATCCAGAATCTCCAGATAGACAGGATGATCGGCCCTTCCCTCGAAGATGATACCGTCGTACCCGGTCTTTTTGAGTTCCACCCCCCAAAAGCCGGATGAGCTGGCAGTGGTCATGATATTGGTCAGTGGTGATTTGGTTCCCACCACGAAACGGCCCGAGGTAGGAAAACGGGTCCCGGTAACCGGTCCGGTCATGAAGACCAAACGGTTCTCTTCTCCCAGGGGATCGCTCTTGGGCTTGATCTCGTCATATAGTGTTTTTGTGGCAAATCCGGATCCCCCGATATAATT
The DNA here is from genome assembly GCA_016208255.1 of Deltaproteobacteria bacterium. GTDB lineage: Bacteria > Desulfobacterota > RBG-13-43-22 > RBG-13-43-22 > RBG-13-43-22 > RBG-13-43-22. The sequence goes on from JACQYK010000322.1 coordinate 6,078, forward strand.
CTGGGCCACCTGGGGGTCAACCTCCTCGCCGGAGATCTTTCCGGAAGACAGGTCTACACGAAGTATTTTTCCCATATATCCAAACATAGCTTCACCTCCTATGACTGTCTCATGTCTTCAAGATCGACTTCTTCTTCCCTTTTGAAACCGCCGGGGGGAAAGACATCTCCCTTCTTGGAAAAAACATAGCCAAGCTTGGCACCGGCAGGGACCGTCGTGCAGAGAAACGGGGCTGGATCCGCAGCGGGTTCGACTTCGACCAGTTCAAAGGCACGTTCCCCCAATCCGATCTTCTGCCCCACATTGGGTTGGATCTCTTCACTGACTCCCAGGAAGGAACCGCAGGCGGTAAATTTGGGCATGCCCGGATCCATCACCCCCTTGGCCATGGCTATGGAATCGGGCATTCCGGCCGATTCCTTGGCCTTCTGCAGGCAGGCCGAATCAATCGCCACCGGATCCCAGGAGGCGAACAAACCGAGATTCGGGACAATGGGACGATCACTGAAGTTTACACAATCACACCAGGGCGAAATATCCAGGGCCATGTTGAGAAAGCCCACCTTGCCTTTTCCCACCGCTTTGACGGCGGCCAAAGCAGAATCGGTGATGGCGGCGGCGGTGGCATAAAAAAAATCATCCGTTAAAAAGGCTACGCCGCACATGGTCACCACCCCGACGCAGGCCAGACATCCCAGGCATTTATCCCGGTGGAACAGAACGGTTTGTTCCGTATGCTCAATAGCCCCGGCCGGACAAAGATGGACACACATCTCATATTGCGGACAATCCTGCTTCATACAGCGCTCCGGCATCCAGTGCCTTTTGTTAAGACCGTACCTGGGATGCCCTCCCATATGGAGGTTGAATTTTCCCCGCTTGGAGGCGCAGCCCACTCCGATGTTTTTTAACGCTCCGCCGAAAGTGCCCATAGGGTGCCCTTTAAAATGGGTCAGGGCGATCATGCTGTCGGCCAAGGCGATGCCTGTCCCGATGTACTGTTCCTTCAGAATGAACCCTTCCGGAAGATCGATTCGCACATCATCGGTGCCGATATATCCGTCGGCAATGATAATCGGGCAACCCAGGGCGGATTGGGTAAACCCGTTTCGGGCTACCGTGTTCAGGTAATCAAGGGCCGTGGAGCGTGAGGTAAAGGGCCAGTAAGGCAGCGTTGTGGTATCCACCACCATCGGGTTTCCCCCCAAACTCTTGATCTTTTCCACCAGGGCACTGACATACACCGGCCGCAGGTAGGCCGTATTATTGAACTCTCCCATATGCAGCTTAATGGCCGTCACCTCTCCCGGTTTAATCAGGTCCCCAAACCCTGCGGCATCGAAAAGCGTCAGCATTTTTGCCACCAGGCTTGTCTGAATGGATGTGGATCGATCATTCATGAAATAGACTTTCGACATTTCAGGCCTCCTTTCCAATCGTTTTCAAGGATTAAATGCTAAAATCAATCAATTCCTTCAACAACCCGAAAATCACGCTTTATTCCTTGGGAATAGTACAATAGAGTCGTGAATCAATAAGGGCCTCGGTTCGATAAGGGACGAGGGCCTGGTATTCTTTGTTGCGGTTCATTTCAATGAAGGCCTCAATGGAATCGTACTCGTATAGGGCGATTTCATCCCATTCCTCCTCCCCGATGACCGGCATCAATCCATTGCCGCGGTAAACGACTCGGGAAATACCTTTTCCTTCCATTAAGGCCTTGGTGGACTCATAATATTTCCTATAGGAGTCGGCTCCACCATCGGGTTTGAATTTAAGCAGGTTGACCATGACGATCGGCCCTTTATAATTCTGGGACATGAGTTGTTTGAATTGATCCGGGGTCGGCATAATAAAAGGCATCGTTGGCCTCCTTTCTAAAGCACGGATTTTAAAAATTCGATTAGCCGTTTGTTCACTTCCCGGGGACGTTCCTGTTGGATCCAGTGGCCGGCCCCGGGGATCAGGATTTTTTGTTTCAGGTTGGGCATATTTTTTTCCAGGTTATCAAAGGCCCCGCGGGACATGACGATGACACCGTCCAGTTCCCCGGCGATGAACAGGGAGGGTTGATGAATCCTGGCCCCACTCAGAAAGGAGGTCAGCTCCCAGTTCCTATCAATATTCCGGTACCAGTTTACACCTCCTCGAAAACCGGAACGTTGAAAGGCCTCGGTAAAAACATCAACATCCTCTTCAGTCAACCAGTTTGGTAGTGTATCCGGCATATGAACCGAATCTATGAATCTCTGCCCTTTGTCGAACATGAAATTCCAACGCTTATCCGGTGGCGGGTCTCCGGAAAGTGAATACAGGGCCTTAATCATGGTTTTTCTGACGTCCGCCTCCAGCTCCCTTTCCACCATCCCCGGTTCCTGAAAGTATAAGATATAGAAATTCAAGTCTCCGGCCATTTTCTTCATCATTTCGGTAGGTCTGATGCCGCCCCAAGAGCGGGGGGAAAAAGGGACGCTGAGGAGAATCAGGGAATGGAAAATATCCGGCCTGAGCAGGGCACAATTAAAGGCCACCGGCGCACCCCAGTCATGCCCGACAATCACCGCTTTTTCCTCTCCGAGGGCCTGGACCAGGCCGACCATATCCCCGACCAGTTGGAGAATATTATAGACTTCAATGGCTTCAGGACAATCGGTTTTGCCATACCCCCGCTGATCGGGGGCCACGGCCTGATAGCCCGCCTCGGCCAGGGCCGGGAGCTGGTGCCTCCAGGAATAGCCCAACTCCGGGAAGCCGTGACACATAATGATCAGGGGACCTTTCCCCTGCTCGGTAATCCGCATCTTGATGCCGTTGGTTTCAATCATACGCTGACTACTCTCCATCTTTTTTCCTTTCTATTACGGATTTGATTCGAGGCAAAATTGAAACCGCCTCTCGCCCGTTTCCTCCGGTCTCTCGAGCTCACAGAGAGCAGGGAGAAAGAAAGATTGATTGGTCTAATTCCCTGAGGGGGGAAATTAGACCAGCCGGCTCAGCCTCCGGCATTGGTGCGCGACAGCGCTGGGCAGTTTTTCATTGCGGTCCTCTCAACCGCAATGAAAATTGCTGTTCCCTGAGATCTCTGGGTGCTCTAGCGAAGCGGGCGAGAGACATTTCCTAACCGAATGCAGCCCTTTGCTCTTCGCCAAATGTCGTCCAAGTCAACTATAGGCTTTCTCAGGCCATCGCCTGTTTTTTCGGATAGAGATCCTGGGTATTGATCATTTCCTGCAACAGCTTTTCAATCAGTTCATGCCTCAAGTCCGGATTCGAAAACCACAGGTTATTCAATTCCTCGGGATCGTTCAGTCGATCGAATAAATCCCCGTATCCCTTTAATCCGTTATAGATGGTCAGGCTGTACCTTTCAGTGACCAGATATTTTATTCTCATTTCCATGTTGCCGAAGGCTTCGGTGATGATGGGCATGGCCCTGGCCAGCCCGTTATCCGCCTCATCGATCTCGATAAAGCAACAATCCCTGACCTTCGCCCGGGGATCTTTTAAAACCGGGGTGATATCGATGCCCTGTATATCCGGAGGTTGTGCTTTCGGATCGACCTGACACAAATTCAGGATGGTCGGGGCCAGATCCACTGCGCTGATCAGGGCCTCGGAAACGCTCCCGGGTTCAGTCAGCCCCGGGACCTTCCAGATAAGCGGCACATTCAGAATGCCATTAAAGGGCAGGGGCCCTTTTAAAATCATACCGTGATCCCCCATCATATCCCCATGGTCGCTGGTGTAAACGATCATGGTGTTGTCGGTCAGCCCCAATTTATCCAAAGTTCTCAGGATCTGTCCGACACTGTCGTCAATCATGGTGATCATCCCATAGGTATGGGAGATAAAATTTCGGGTTTCTTCCTCCTGGGAGGTTCGCAGCATCATTTTTCCTAAAAAGGGATGATCACGGCGGGGCCCGATAAATTGGTGTTTCTTGATGGCCTCCAGATCATGAAAGCTGGGTGGTAATTCCATGTCCTCCGGTTTATACCTCTCGGCATATTTTCCCGGAGGGGTACAGGGGTGATGCGGATCGGGATAGGAAACTTTCAGGAAAAAGGGTTTCTCCCCGTAATCTCCTTTTCCATATCTTTCCAGAAAATCAACGGCCCGATCCGTTAGGTACGAGGTGGGATAGAGTTCTTCGGGGATCGGGCTCTGGCGATAGATATCGGACAGGAGCTTTCCGCCCAGTTCCTTTATTGTGGGTATATATTCAGGGGCACGCTCCGCCAGCCAGTCTTCATAATGACCATTGCAGCAATCACCATGGCCGACGACCAGATCCACTTCGTCAAAACCATAATAAGGTTTGGGGAAATTTTCCACCATCCGGACGTGGGTCTTTTCATTGAACCAGCCATTCAGGTATTCAGCCGAGCGATTGGATTTATCCACTTTATTGGACCAGAAATGAAGGTGCATTTTCCCTATGGCCTTGGTTACATACCCTTGCTCCCGCAAAACTCCTGAAAAAGTGGGGATATTCTCCGGTAAATTGACTCCGAAGGAACGGACACACATATTCGGATATAAGCCGGTCATGATACTGGCTCGATTGGGCATACAGGTTGGATTGGTCACATAGGCCTTGGGAAATCTCATCCCCTCCCCGGCCAGTTGATCAATGTGGGGGGTTTTTAAAATCGGATTTCCAGCGCAGCCCAGGTGATCCGCCCTTTGCTGGTCGGTGATAAAAAAAATCACATTCATTTTATCTCCAAATATTGATGGTTTCGTAAAAAGTCGTCACCCCGGCGAAAGCCGGGGTCCAGTAATTAAAGTTTGGCCAATACTTCCTTGGCAAAGACCCGGGCCTTATTCAAATCTTCCGCATCCGGATGACCGGTCATCTGCTTGACTCTTTCCTCCCATTGCTCATCGGTCAGGTTTTGGCCCTTTTTTACCATCTCGTGGATGGCCGGGTTGAGAAATCCCTGACAACTGAAACACCCCAGGTATTCCAGGGCATTTTTATCGCAGGCGGCCTTATACGGTTCTGTAAATTTGCTCATGATTTGTTCCGGATAGGCCGAGCCGGCATGGGTCAGGAAGCCGGCCAATTTTCGCCCCGACGGTACCTGGAGACGACTCAGGAAGTCTTTTACCGCTCCGGACAAATTTCCGGCATGAATGGGTGAACCGATGAAGAGGAAATCGTATCCGGATACATTTTCAGGATTAACCTCTTCCAGTTTCTTGGTTTCGATCTCATGGGCTTTAGAGGCTTCCTCGTAAATAGCTCCAGCTACTTTTTCCGTATTTCCGGTCTGGCTGAGATAGGTAATTAAAATTTTCATGGTGTCTCCTTTGAAATGAGTTTTTGAAATTAATACAACCGCAATAAATAAATTGATATCACCCCCACCCTAACCCTCCCCCCTTGCGGGGGAGGGGAGGGAGGGGGGGTAAGATTAAGTTATTAAAGGTCTCAATGTAATAACAACATAAGAGGACCGAGGGGATTTTTCTTGGGGATTGTCCGAAAGGTGACTTATTGCCCAATCCCGGCCAGTCCAGCAAAGTTTGATTCGAGGCAGGGCATACACTATAGCCCGTTTCGGGCTTTGGTGAAGGCCTGTCCCTGGATTTAGTTAAACAATTTGCCC
>JACQYK010000323.1 GCA_016208255.1 Deltaproteobacteria bacterium
GGAAACCACTAAAAAAATGGCCTCATTTGCATAGACGGTTATTTGGGGGATGATTTCTTTAAATAAGGCCACATTTCTTGATCAGATCCAGCCGGGTTTCGCCCGGTTTCTGATTGGCGCCGGCAGTTATTACCACCACATTAGCCCCTTGACATTCTTCATAGCCTCCCGCGTAGACATTTACGGGCCTAACAAAGCTAACCCCATGATTTAAATCCATACTTTCCCCTAAAGCCTTTCCCTGGTTCATATCGATCAGAACAATATCCCGGGCCACTCCACTCGTCATGAGGGAAAAAGCAAAGGTACTTCCCACGTGTCCTGCACCTATAATGGCAACTTTTGATCTTGGTTGTTGCATTCCCTCCTCCGGATCAATTCTTAATAAATTATTAACGAACTTAAATTTTAAATACTATATAGAAAATCCAGTATTTATAAAATAATATTCCTGTATTTTTCGTATGATTCTTTATGTGCCGGCCTTATTGTGCACACTATCTATTTATGAGCCAAAAAAGGGAGTAAAATTGGGTGACACTTTTGGTTGATATGAACCTTGATATAAAAAATACCACATCCATCCCCAAAAAATACTGCATTCCAGTTATTTGCTTTTCAGCCTAATTCAAAAATAATCACATATTCATAGTGATAGTACGTCAGTCGGATGTGTTTTAAACTCATTCCACGAGGGTTCTCCCCGGAGAATGGATTATCGGCTGAAAGGAGGTGGTAAGTCTAATCTTCAGAAAGAAATTGAATGGACTCGGGGCCGGAGCTTTTAAGGCCCTGCAAGGCAAACTAAACCTATTTAAGAATCTGGGAAATAAAAAGGAGGAACTCTCATGAAAAAACGATCTGTTTTAACAGTGGTATTTATTTCCGCCATGGTCCTGATGATTTTTGGAGGAGTCAACATCGCATCTGCACAAGAAAAAAAGATGACGGACCATGATATGATGATGAAACAAGGCGGAATGATGATGGAAAAGGGCCAAATGATGATGGACAAAGGCAAAATGATGAAGGAAGGCATGATGGATAAGAACGCGATGATGAAAGAAGGCGAAATGATGATGAATGAAGGGAAGATGATGGAAAAAGAAGGGAAAACATTGAAAAACAAAATGATGATGAAAGACGGCAATATGATGATGAAAGACGGTAAAATGATGATGGAAGGTAAAATGAATAAAGAAATGATGATGAAACAAGGCGACATGATGATGAAAGACGGTAAAATGATGATGGACCAGGGCAAAAAGATGAAGGAAGGCATGACGAAATAAATGAATCATGAATAAAAGACCGGCCGGGAGCGAGGGGCCGCTATCTTAAAATACGTTATTCCCCCTATTAAACTTTTAAAAAAATTCTGTAAAGCTAAGAGCTTAAAATCCAGAAAGAATGGACCAGCATCTTTCATGATTATTTTTAAGAGGCCGTGAAATCATGAAAAATAAATTCGCCTATTGGCAAGTCGTCTTTTTGGGGGTGGTCCTTGGAGCGGGCAGCCTGGCGGCGTTCGACCTGCCTGATCCTGCGGATCCGGCTGCACTGGTGCCTGGGATCGCGTACCGGTCGGCCTTCTCCGATTATCGGCCCTACCAGGAGCAGAAACCCCTCTCCTGGAAGCAGATCAACGAGGACGTAACGGGCATTCCCGGCGCAACGGGCCACGCCGGCCACGAGACGGCCATGCCGGCCTCCCCAAAAGAGCCGGCGGCCGAGCCCGCCGGTCACGCGGGTCACGGGGCGGCGGCGACAACAGGGTCGGAGACATCTTCTTCTTCGGCAGCGCCCACGGCGGCGCCTGCCGGAGCGATTGCCGCCACCGGGGTCATCCGGCGGATTGACAAGGCCGACGGCAAGGTCGTGATCGCCCATGAGCCGATCGCGGCGCTCGGCTGGCCCGGTATGACCATGATTTTCCGGCTGAAAGACCCGGCTACCATCAAGCCATACCAGGCGGGCGACAGAGTGAACTTCTACCTGGAAAAATCGGCCTCCGATTATGTCATCTCGGGCTTCCGGAAGCCCAGCGAGCATGACCTGCACGGCGGGGGTAAGGCAGACGAGAAATGAGACTCTCCCTCTTTAATCGGCCCTTCGCCGCCATGGCCCTCGCAACCGTCCTCGGCCCCTTGCTGATCGGCGGCTGCGCGACTTTCTCGCCTGACGGAGGCTTTGATGCCGTCGAATCCATCACCAAGGAACGGCTCGACAAAGAGGTAAGATGGATACGGTCCGATGCCGACGCAACCAGTGTTCAGGAGATGGTGAAACAGCTCTTGGCCGCCCCGCTCTTCGTAGACGACGCGGTGCAGGTGGCGCTGCTAAACAACAGAGGGTTGCAGGCGGTCTATTCCGATCTGGGCATCGCCGAGGCCAACCTGGTTCAGGCCGGAAGGCTGCGCAATCCCGGGTTCTCCTACAGCCATGCCACAGGCGGCGGCGAGCGCAAGATCGAAAGCTTGCTCACCATTAATTTCCTCCAACTCCTGACTATGCCCCTGGTGCTCAAGATCGAAGGCCGGCGATTCGAACAGGCCAAACTGCGTGTGGCTAACGAGGTGTTGGGGGTCGGGGCCGAGACTCAGCGCGCCTACTACGAGGCATTGGCCGCCCAGCAGACCGCGGCCTACATGGAGCAGGTCAAAATCGCCGCCGAGGCCGGCGCCGAACTGGGCCGTCGTATGGCCGCCGCGGGTAATTGGAGCAAGCTGGATCAGGCCCGTGAGCAAGTATTCTACGCTGAAGCGACCGCCCAACTGGCCAGAGCCAGGCAGGCAGCCGTTTCTGAGCGCGAGAGGCTCGCCCGCCTGATGGGGCTGTGGGGAAAGGACCTCGAATTCAGACTCCCTGAGCATTTGCCCGAAATCCCCGCCGCCAAACCGGAGCTCGGGGACCTTGAAAGGCTCGCCATTTCCCAGCGCCTCGACATCCAGTCCGCCAGGCGCGAGACCGAAGCGCTGGCCAAGTCTCTGGGGCTGACCAGGGCGACCCGCTTTATCAACGTCCTCGATCTTGGCTACTTGAGAACCAGGGAAACACCGGATCCGCTAAAAACGGGATACGCTGTCATCCTCGAGGTGCCGCTCTTCGATTGGGGAGGCGCGCGGGTGGCCATGGCGGAATCAATGTACATGCAGGCCGTCAACCGTCTGGCCGAGACCGCAATCGACGCCCGATCGGAAGTGCGCGTCGCCTACTCCGCCTATCTCACCGCCTATGACCTGGCCAAGCACTACCGCGACGAAATCGTGCCGCTGCGCAAGAAGATTTCCGAGGAGAATCTGCTGCGCTACAACGGCATGCTGATCAGCGCCTTTGAACTCCTGGCTGATGCCCGGGAACAGGTCGCCAGCGTTAATTCTTATATCAATGCCTTGAGATCGTTCTGGGCTGCCGATGCCGACCTGAAGATGGCCCTGTCCGGGGCCCCGTCGACCGGACAGGCCGGTCATCTCATGCCGAATCGGGCAGCGGGCGAGAGCCCCCGGCTCGATCCTCGACGCCGCCCCGGAAGAGGAGGAGGGATGTGATCAGCCGCCGGGATTTCTTACGAAACTCAAGTATGGCCGTCCTTGGAGCGACCCTGGTGACCCGGGTGCAAGCGGCTTCGCTTCCCGAAGCACCCAGGCAGACCAAGGCAACCATGACGCCACCGCTCCTTCCGCCCGACGGCCGGCCCTACAACCCCGTAGTAACCCTCAATGGCTGGACCCTGCCCTGGCGCAGGCGAAAGGGCTGGAAGGAATTCCACCTCATCGCCGAACCGGTAGTTCGCGAAATAGCGCCGGGGATGAAGGCACACCTCTGGGGATATAATGGCCAGAGCCCCGGGCCGACCATCGAGTGTGTGGAAGGCGACCGGGTGCGCATCTTTGTTACCAACAGGCTGCCGGAGCATACCACGATCCACTGGCACGGTGTCCGGCTGCCCAACGGTATGGACGGCGTGGGGGGATTGACCCAGCCGCAGATCCCGGCTGGCAAAACCTTCGTCTACGAATTCGAGATGAAGCACTCCGGCACCTTCATGTATCACCCCCACGCCGACGAAATGGTGCAGATGGCCATGGGCATGATGGGCTTTATCGTCGTCCACCCGAAGAACCCGAACCAGTATCGCGTCGACCGGGACTTTGTCTTTCTCCTGGCCGCCTACGACATCGATCCCGGCAGCTACACCCCCAGGGTCGCCGAGATGTTGAATTTCAACCTGTGGACCTTTAACAGCCGGGTATTTCCGGGCATCGACCATCTCGTCGTCAGGAAGGGTGACCGGGTGCGCATCCGTATGGGAAACCTGACCATGACCAGCCACCCGATCCACATCCACGGCTACAACTTTGCGGTGACCTGCACCGATGGGGGCTGGGTACCAAAAAGCGCGCAATGGCCGGAAACCACCATCGACGTGCCGGTGGGGGCGTTGCGGGCCGTTGAGTTTATTGCCGATGCGCCCGGGGATTGGGCCTTTCACTGCCACAAGTCGCACCACACCATGAACGCCATGGGCCACCAGGTGCCGACGATGATCGGGGTCGATCAGAAGGGCATCGCCGAAAAGATCGGCAAGCTGGTGCCGGAGTATATGGTTATGGGCGAGAAAGGGATGGCCGAAATGGCTGCAATGGCGATGCCCCTGCCGGATAACACCTTGCCCATGATGACCGGCCATGGTCCCTTCGGACCAATCGAGATGGGCGGCATGTTTACCGTGGTCAAGGTGCGCGAAGGCCTGGCAAGAGAGGACTACCAAGACCCCGGCTGGTACCGGCATCCCCCGGGCACGCTGGCTTATGAACTGAAAGACGGGCCCGAGCTGGATTAGTCAAGATAACAGAGGGGGATGAACACTTCGCCCGGGCCGAATGGTGTTTCAGGCTCTGCATAAAAAAACGACATCGCGGCCCTCGGGGTGATAAATGCTCCTTCCGAGGAGGTGAAGACGTGAAAGTATTGGTAATTTTGCTTGCGGTCCTTTGCCTGGCAGCCGGCGGGGCAGCGGTTTTTGTGTTGTCCGGCTCCTACAATATTGCGGCCAATGATCCTCATTGGCCCCTGACGGAATGGTTTCTTGGGGTGGTAAGGGAACGATCGATCTCGGCCCACAGCAAAGGAATTTCCATCGTTCCAGCGAAGGATTCCAGGGTTCTCATTATCAACCTGGGGGTTAGCAACTATCACGAGATGTGCCGACTGTGCCACAGCGCACCCGGTTATCCCCGTTCGGAGGTCGCCCGGGGCCTCTACCCGGCTCCTCCTGATTTCACGTCAAAAGACTTCAAGAGACGAAAGGACGCGGAGGTCTACTGGATCGTGAAGAATGGAATCAAGATGACGGGTATGGCCGCCTTCGGCGCCACCCACAGCGAAGAGGAACTCTGGGGAATCGTTTTCTTTACCCAGCTCCTTGGCGGTCTAACACCGGAGGAATACACCGCCATGGTCAAGGCGGCAGGGTTGCAAAAAAAAGAAGACCATCACCACTGAACAATCATTAAATGCACCCTCAATAAGGTGTTTTTTAATTTAATCCTTACGCTGCGATTAAGGTTACGGTAACTCTACGATGGAATACTTCTCAGCTTTTCCGGAAATTGCAGTTGCTTCAGCGAAGTGTTCGTCAATAATTTTGGTAATCCTTACTCGGCCCGTTAATTCCCTTTTGAATACCGGAGTTTTCCCGGTGTTGTAAGTTCTGATTTTATAAACATCGAATTCCTGGCCGACAGCAGCGCCATCCCTTGACCCAATACACAAATAAACGGTGGAATCCCAAGTCTCTATTATACTGCCTTTCATTATTTTTGCATGATAGAAGCTCCTCATGGTAGCGCAAGAAGAAATCATCAGAAAGATACTCAGAAGAAAGCAAATGGAGAATATGCCACCTAACCAAAATTTTACATCTTTAAGATTAAACATTTTCTGCTTCCTTTCTGTCATAGATTTTTTTTACAAATTTAACCTCGCCCCCCCCGACGGTCCCGTTCTCAAAGAGATTTACCCCACAGGACCTTCATGCAAAGTACGAGTTTAGCACATACTGCTGGACCATCCGGTGCGTATTGAAAAATGAGCCGTTTATGGCGATGCAGTGCTGCATGATCCGGATCCATTCTTCCCTCTTATTGTAAAAGGTCGGAAGGATGCGATATTCCAATTTGTTGTACAGTTCCCGGACTTCGTCTGGGTGCTCGGCCGAACCGATGGACCAACCCGTAAAGCCCTCGATGCAGCCCTCGACCCACCAGCCGTCGAGGACACTCAAGCTCGGCACACCGTTGACCGAGGCCTTCATCCCGGAAGTGCCGGAGGCCTCATTCGGCGCAAGCGGCGTATTCAGCCAGAGATCGACTCCGGATGTAATCAGCGCGCCGAGGTTCATATCGTAGTTCTCCAAATAGGCGATTCTGATAGAAGGGTCGATCTTCTCTGAAAGATTGACTATCCTTTTGATCACTTCCTTTCCCGGCCAGTCCTTCGGGTGAGCCTTTCCGCCATATATGAGTTGCAGCTTGCCTGCAGTCTTGGCGATTTGGGCAAGCCTGTCTGTGTCGGTCAAGATAAAATCGAGCCGTTTGTAGGCCGTGGCCCTGCGGGCAACGCCGATGGTGAAAACATCAGGATCGAAGGCCTTCGGCAAATGGCGGTTGACATACTCGATGATGGCCCTTTTCGCCTCCATATGGGCTTCCCAGACTTCTTCCAAGGATATATTCAGGGCATACCTCAGGCTGAGAGGATCGTTTCTCCAGGCTGGAATGTGGCGGTCATAGAGGTTTCTAAAACTCTCGCAGGACCATGACAATGCATGTATGCCGTTCGTTATGGAATCTATGGGATAGCCGGGGAACATGGCCTGGGATACTTCGCCATGTTTTTTGGCCACACCGTTCACATGCCCGCTGAGGTTCAAGGCGAGCAACGTCATATTCAATTGTTCGTCGCCGGCTAACATACGAAGGTAATCGAAAGAGATGACCTCCCCAAGAACCTGCGCCACCAGGTCGTAAGGGAACTGGTCATGACCCGCGGCGACCGGGGTGTGGGTGGTGAAGACGCATTGGCTGCGGACCGCCTCGAAATCAAGCTCGTCGTTCTCCTTTCTTTTGCGATGGTTGAGAAGTTCAAGGGTGAGCAGGGCCGAATGACCCTCATTCATATGATATTTCCTTATATTGCCGTATCCTGCCTGGGCGATCATGCGCACCCCGCCTATCCCCAGGATAATTCGGTCAACCTCCTGTCATACTCGCTGTTTTCGGGCAGATCCGCATCCAGTAAGATTACGGGCACCACCTGTCCCGTCTGGCCGGTTACCTGGTATCGCCAGGCTTGAATCCAGACCGTTCTTCTCTCTATCTCAACACTGACCCGCAAGCCGAGGGATTCCAGCCGGTCGGGAGGATTCCAGTCGAACGGCAACTCCTGCTGGTTGCCCTGGGCGTCCAGCTTCTGTTCGAAATAGCCCTTGCGGTGCAGCAGCGTCACGGCCACCATGGGGACCTTCAGGTCCGCACTCGACTTTATCGTATCCCCGGCGAGTACGCCGAGACCTCCACTGTAGGTCGGAATTGACGGCTCGAGGCCTATTTCCATCGAAAAGTAGGCAACCTCCCGGCCCACGGTTACGCATAATTCCTCCGGCATGGCCGACGGCGTTACATAGCTATCCGGCGATTTAATGAATTTCTCCCGGCAAAAGGCCGAACAGAAATAAAAGATCCGTCCCAGGTACCCGTACGACAATTCCTCCCGCGCGATCATTCCGCATACGGGGTCCTTTATCTGTTTCATCTCGCTATCCACTTTTAATGTGCCGGGCCATCATCGGGCGATGCCTCGCCCTCCGGGGCTATGAGCAGAGACATGCAATTATGGAGCAGATAATTCTACAATAGAGTTTTTTTCAGCTTTCCCGGAGATAATGGTTGCTTCAGCAAAGTGTTCATCAAGAATTTTGGTGATCCTGACCCTCCCCGTTGATTCCCTCTGGAATGTCGGGGTTACCTGACTTCCACGGGGACCCACGCGAGGGGAAGGTATGGCAGGAGGATATGTTACAATTGTTTTATAAACATCAAATTCCTGCCCGACAGCGGCACCATCCTTTTTTCCGATACATAAATAAATGGATGAATCATGGGTCTCTATGATGCTGCCTTTCATTATTTTGGCATGATAATATCCTTTCATTGAGGCGCAAGAAGAAATTATTAGAGCGCCAACCAATATAAAAGCAATAGAAAATAGGTAGCCCACCAATAATTTTTGATTTCTGATAAGAGTCATTTCCTGCTCCTCTCTCGTAAAGGAATTTGTATCAGTTTAACTCTTTGAAAAAACTGTTTTCACCGGTAGAGTAGGGAGGGGCGAACCCCTCCCCCTCGTCAAACCGGACGTGCGGATTTCCCGCATCCGGCTTTCCCTTGGACTTCACCAAATGGCACACGTAGGATAACATACATGCTTCCAACTTCGCTATCCAGCACAGCTTCTATCTCCGAGAGAAGTGATTTA
>JACQYK010000313.1 GCA_016208255.1 Deltaproteobacteria bacterium
GATTTACTTGAAAAGATTACATAAGCTGACAACCTACGTGTGCCCTTTAGTGAAGTTCACAGGAAAGCCGGATACGGGAAATCCGCACGTCCGGTTTGACGAGGGGGAGGGTCTCCCCTCCCTACTCTACTATCTTCGTGGTAGGCTTTTGGTTCCGGCTTGTCCGGGTTAGGTGTTGATTTGCATAATTAGGAATTTCGAAAGAATCTCCAATGTATAGGAGTTTAACCAAGCAAGGCATACAATTTTAACAGGTTCTGCTTGCCTTTCACCCTTGTTGCCGGCAATTCCTTGAGGATAAATTCCTGGCCCAGATTTTGGCGGGTGGTCTCACTCAGAAGAATATCGTAGTCAAAATCTTTGGTGAGATCCTGAATTCGGGAGGCGACATTCACGGTATCGCCGACCAAGGAATAAGTCACCCGATCATGGCTTCCAATATTGGCGGCCAGTACCAGGCCGGTATTCAGGCCTATTCCGTGACGGAGAGGTTTTCTCCCCTCCAGAGCGATCATAGCGTTGAACTTTTCGAGTTCCCCGCACATTTCCAGGGCGGCGTGTGAGGCTGAGGCCGGGTGATCCGCACGCGGGAGAGGTACTCCGAAAACCGCCAGGATCGCATCCCCGATGTAGTGCAGAATTAGACCATGGTGCCGCCGTATAGCTCCGTCCATGGCTTGGAAATAACCGTTGATTATTTTCACCGCCTCTTTCGGCGGCAGGGACTCGATCAAGGGAGTGAAATCCCTCAGGTCGGCAAACAGTACTGTGGCTTCCCTCAATTCCCCTTCGAGCGGGATGCGCCCGCTCAAGATTTCGTCCCGGATTTCGGGCGAGACATACCTGCCGAACACCGAACGTATGACTTCCCTTTCGGCCAACCCTTCGATCATGGTATTCGTGGAATCTCCCAGTGCCCCGATTTCGTCATTGCTGACCACTCGCACCCTGGACTCGTAGTCCCCCCGGCGAACTTTCTCCACCACGCCCAACAGGTCCTCCAGCGGCTCGACAATGGACCGGCTCACCAATCTGCTCAGCACACCCGCGTACAGAAAGAATATGGCAAAAAGCACCAGGCTGAAACGCACCACACCTAAGGCGAAGGTAGATGTCTCCATGCCGAACCGGTTCACCTCCAAGGCCAGCGTGATCAGGGTGACCACCAGAACGGCCATTGGGACAAGCCCCGAGAGGCGATAGACGGCGCGGATCCTCCTGCTGATGAGCTGCCGGGCGGCTCCCTTGATTTCCACCAGCCTGCCTTGTGGAAAAAACAGCGGGATGAGCGTCTTCCGCGCCTGGGTTTCCGTGGAAAAAAAAGCGAAAGCAGTGGCAATGAGGCCGACCATGGCGGTTCTTATCCAGAGCACCAGTGCCGAGTGAGAATCTATGCTTTCGGTAAGGTAGCCGTATCCGAAGAAGAATCCCGGCAGGGTAATCCACAAAAGCATATGGGTAGGAATGATCAGGAAGGGCACATTGAGGAGACGTTGACGAGCTTTGCTCACAATTTGAAGGGAGGGTTCTTGCCCTTGCCGCAACAGACGGAGGCATTTCGATATCGGCCGGAGCAGGATGTAAATGATAATCACGAGAGGAGCCAGGACGATCATCATCATCGGTGATGATCGCTGAAGTCCGTAAAGAGTGAACACCGGCCGGCCGTCTTGGACCAGCGATGAAAAATGGGTGGTGATGAAATTCATGGGCGTGGAGAGGTCCAGGACGCTGACCACGATCTGGCTTACCAGAGTAGCGATAATGTTTTTCCAGTAATACCCTCTGAGCGACCGGCGCGCCTCCTCGGCCAAGACCGATCCCTGACCTCTATCTTCCGCCGATTGTTCCATGGTAAGGTTACCGCCCTTGTTTCTTCAATCTTATGTTCTTTGGGATGCAAGGCTTACAGTGGTTTTTTTTATATGAAGACGGCCGGCGATACATGGAAACGATTAGCCAACATTTTTATTTGACGGACATTAAGCTGACGTTTACCGGATAAAATTTCCGACACGACTCCCTGACTGCCGATTTCCGACAGATCTGACTGTTTCAGTCCATGTTCTTCCATCAGGGCATTTAAAGCAACTATCGGATTACCTGCTATCTCTTTAATATATTGCGATTCATAGGTTTCAATCAGGCTCCCAATCGTCTCCATCAGCGAAGATAAGGGGTGGTTCTCATTATCCCCCACTTCATCGATAAGGTTATCAAGCAGACTAACCAATTTATTATAGTCTTTCTCATTATCAATTACTTCAGAGGTTAGGCGCTTTTTTTCCTTTTTTCCTTTTCGTGAATGATTCCAAGTAGTCCATCAATTGAAATACTTTCATCAATCAAAGGCCAGTGGATCCCGTAACCTGAGGGAGAAATCTCAAATGAATTCCTTTCCATTTGAGATGCCTTCTCCAGAGAAGGGGATATCTCTCTGATTCTAAATTTCTTTTCGTCTCCATCAACGGTCAATTCCATGTACTCGCCGTTGAAATGCAGGTTCTTGATATCGTGATAAGCTTTCATTGATCTCTTCTCCTTTGAAACTCATCCCATTGTTGTTCAATGTACTCAAAATGTTCAAAGATAATTTGATTATTTTAGCGATGATCATCGGTTCTGAGAACCCATGGTTCATAAACTTCGTCAGATTCTGTGTAACTCATTATAAATCATAAATATTATCTTGACAATTTTATTTACAATTCCCTTTATTCCCTCTGCTTCAAGGTCATACTCGACAAAAACAACAAGACCAGCCCATACAGGATCAGAACACCGAATCGGCTTAGATGGACCAAAAGGCCGCCGCCTTCGGCAATCAGGGATTTGATCAATATCTGGGCATAGGTGAAAGGGATCAGATAGGACAACCAGCGCACACTCCAGGGAAGACCGGAAAGGGGCAGGAGGAGCCCGGAGGTGAAGATGGTGGTCAGGATAAACAAAGGGATGAATGGAAAGATCTGGGCCTCGGTCCGGGCCAGGTTGGAGACCATGATTCCCAGGGCGATGGAGATCAAGGACAAAGTCCACATCACCACAAATAAAGAGAGCATCAGCCCTAATCCATAGGACAGGTGGAACAGCAGATGCACCTCGACCATGATCATAATGGCCTGAATCGTGGCCAGGGAGGCATAACCCAGGAGGTAGCCGATGACTACCTCGGACCGGCTGAAGTTATTGACAAACATCCGGATCAAGGTCTCATCCCGCCGCTCCCGGACGAGGACGATCAGACAGAGCACATAAGAGGTAAAGTGAATGATAAAAGCGGTGATCATTATATACAGTTCCTGGGGATTGGCGAAGAGTCCCAGCGGCAAGGCCCGGATAAAGACCTTGAAAAGATAAAATATGATCAGCGGCAGAAAAATGGCCAGGGCCAGAAAACGCCGGTCTCCGATAAGCTGACGGTCGATGCGGGCGGCAATAGCCAGGGTGTTTCGATTCATCCCTTTACTTTCTCTTTTAAAAGCCTGAGAAAAATGTCTTCCAAATTCTCCTGCCGTATGGATATTTTGGAGAGGCCGGGTTTAAGACCGTATTGGCTCAGTATTCCGGGGAGTTCACGGGAATAATCGCTAACCTCTTTGGTGATTTGGGTGCCGGCTATCTCCAGGGTCACCTCTGTTTTTCCCCTGGACAGAATACTCCCGGGCGTATTGTCGACGATCATTTGCCCTTCACGCAGGATGCCCAGGCGGTCACACAAGAGGGGTTCGTCCATGAGGTGGGTGGTGATGATGATCGTTTTGCCTTGGTCCTTCAAGGCCTGAAAGTACTTCCAGAATCCCTCTTTGAGGACCGGGTCCACCCCGGCGGTTGGTTCATCCAGCAGTAATAACTCCGGTTCATGGACCAGGGCACATGCCAGGGAACAGCGTTGCTTGAGGCCTCCGGAAAGGATTTCTGCTTTTCGACCGGCCTGATCAATGAGTCCGACAAAGGCCAGGACCTGGTCCCCCCGCTCTTCCAGACGGTCGAGTTTGTGGGCCTGGGCGAAAAATTTTACATTGGCCCGAACGGATATATCGCCGTACAAGGCCGGATTCTGAGGCATATAACCCAACCGGCTGCGGACCGATCGGGATTCCCGCGGCATAGCCTTTCCCAAGACCAGAACTTTTCCGGCCGTGGGCTTGACCGCACCGACCAGGGTCTTGATCAGGGTTGATTTCCCCGAGCCATTGGGCCCTAATAAGCCATAAATCTGCCCGGCCTCAATGGTCAGATCCAGCCCCTGGAGGGCCTTTACTTTTCCATAATTTTTGAACAGACCGGAAATGGAGACGGTTGGTTCCATGGATGATTCTATATCCGATAAGTTATTAACTTAGGAATAAAATTCTACTCAAACTGGATAGAATATTCTAATTTTGGTATCCGTTTAGCTTTAGAGAAAAAATCTTTTTGCCGCAGACGAGACAGACAAAAAAGACAAAAAGAAGTAGATCTGATTGACGACTTGTCAATCAGATCCCTGTCTGCCCTTCGGGCATGCAGGTTTTCCCCCGGCATTAGTCTGCCAGGGGAAAAGTTTGTGGGGTGGTCGGCGTGGGTCTGCGGCAAATACTATTTTATTAACAACTTAAGTGTTACCAATTAAGTGTTACCAAATTTGGTTCCGGCTTGTCCGGGTTAGGAAGGCGAGGAAAAGTATATGAGAAGAAAAAGAATGGGTCAAGGAGAAAAGTTGGGGAAAAGCTGAGCCGAAACCAAAACCAGGCATTGGACATCCGTCCGAAGTTCGAGGGAGATGGCGTGAGTGGGAAAAATATCTTGTTGATAACTTTTCTGATCTTCGATAATAATGACGGTACCTGAAGCCTAAAATTCCGAAAACCTGAAAACAAGAATAATCCAACGAGGGGCAGCAAAACATGAAAAATTTATTGCGGGATATTGAAGAAATTTTGCTTTTGGGGCCAGGACCGTCTTGTGTTCCTCCGGAAGTTTATTGGGCCCTGAGCCAAAAAACCCTGGGGCATCTGGACCCTTACTTCCTGGAGATCATGGACGATCTCAAGGCCATGCTTCGTCGGATCATGAATACGGCCAACGACCTGACCCTCCCTTTGTCTGGAACAGGTTCGGCCGGAATGGAAGCGGCTTTTGTCAATCTGGTCGAGCAGGGGGACCCGGTTCTGATACTTATAAACGGCGTCTTCGGCCTGAGGATGCAGGATGTGGCTGGAAGATTAGGGGGCCAGGTTGATATGTTGGAGTTCCCCTGGGGGAGCCCGGTTCAGGTAGAGGCGGTGGGAAAAATGATCCGGAAGAAAGCCTACCGTCTCATTGCCGTGGTTCAGGCCGAGACCTCCACCGGCGTGCAAAATCCGGTAGCGGAAATAGGCCGGCTGCTCAAAGGGGGTGAGGCCATCTACCTGGTAGACACCGTCACCAGTTTAGGGGGGCTGGAAGTCTGCATGGATGATTGGAATATCGATGTCCTTTACAGCGGTACCCAGAAGTGCCTCTCCTGTCCGCCGGGATTGGCCCCCCTCTCTTTTTCGGAAAAGGCCATGGCCAAACTGAAGGCCCGCAAAACAAAAGTTCCCAACTGGTACCTGGACCTGACCCTGATTGCCAATTATTGGGGACAGAACAGGGTCTATCACCACACAGCGCCGGTGAACATGCTCTATGGGCTCTACCAGGCACTCCTGCTCATTTTGGAAGAAGGACCGGAAAAGGTTTTTAAACGGCACCGGGAAAATCACCAAGCCCTGGTTAAAGGACTGGAAGGTTTAGGCTTAAAGATGCTGGTGGACGAACCCTTCCGCTTACCCATGCTGAATGCGGTTTGTGTCCCTGAAGGAGTGGAAGAATTGGCCGTAAGGCGGCGCTTACGTGAACGGTCATTCGGCCAGAAAAGAAAACGTCGACAGGTTGATTAAGGCCCTGGGTGAAGTATTGAAAAAAGGAGAATAGGCTGAAGGCCATCCACCGGTGTCATTGTATTTTTCTTAAACCGCCATGCCCCGCCTTTTGGGGCGTGGCACAACGATACGGTCACCTTTGGTGACCTAACAGGAGGCTTCTGAAGAGAAGCCGGGACATGGAAATAGAGCTTGGCAACAGTAACCTCGGATCCTATTCTCGGACTAACCCTTAAACCGCAAACCTTAGACCGTACACCCCGGTTAACTGGAGGAACTATGAAACTGCAAGGCATCCTGCCCCCCGTCATCACTCCTTTCAAAGGCGATGCGGTGGCCTATGACCGATTAAAAGAGAATTTTGACCGATGGAATAAAACCAGCCTCTCCGGATATTTGGTGCTTGGATCAAATGGGGAGGCTGTTTATCTGAGTGAAAAGGAAAAGTTGAAAATCATAGAGGTTTCCCGGGAGGCCATACCGAACCATAAGATCATGCTGGTGGGGACTGGTATGGAATCCACCCTCGAGACTATCCGCTTTACCAACGAGGCTGCCAGACTGGGCGCCGATCTGGCTCTGGTCGTGACTCCCTGTTATTTTAAGGGATCCATGACACCCGAGGTGCTTTATGATCATTTTCTGGCCGTAGCCGAGAAGGCCCAAATTCCCATACTGGTTTATAACGTTCCTCAATTTACCGGTATCAACCTGGCTCCCGGTCTGGTGGCCCGGCTTTCCCATCATCCAAATATTATCGGCGTTAAAGACAGCTCGGGAAATATCGAACAACTGACCAGAATCGTGCATGAATCGGTTGACGGGTTTGGGGTCTTTGTCGGCTCCGCTCCGGTCCTCTTTCCGGCCCTCTGTGTCGGGGCTGACGGCGGGATCCTGGCCGTGGCCAACGCCTTACCCGAATTATGCACCCGTTTAATGGATCTTTTTGCCGAGGGGAATTATCCGGAAGCCCTGAAGCTTCAGAATCGGCTTACGCCCATAGCTACGGCCGTGACCGGGAGCTATGGCATAGGCGGATTGAAGAAGGTCATGGATCTCCGAGGATATTTCGGCGGGGAGCCGCGAAGACCTCTGAAAAAAATTACTCCGGAAGCTGAGAAGGATTTGACTGATCTCTTGCAACAGTTAAAAGATATTTTGTAAATTGGCGGAAATAAAAAATGAAAAAGTTGGGTTGATCCCTTCATCCCCCTATCCCATAGAAGCTGGTCCGCAAGATTCGCCTCGGTAGGAGGCTAAAAGGCCAATTCGTTGATTATATAAATCGAGGTCATGTCCCCATGCTGTTCCTTGCTGATTTGAATCATGGTTTTGCTTTGGGTGTAAAGATGTTTGATTCAATTCCTCAGGGGTGGATTCGGGAGATAAAAAAATCTTGACATCTCTCGAAAATAATTACATAATTTGTAACAGAAGGTAATTGTTTTCTTGCTTTGGACCCCATTCCGGAGGCGATCCATAGGAGAAATTATTAGAACCCCGCTTCAGAGGAGAGGTGGGGTTTTTTGTTTCCAAATGTTAAACCCTACCGCAGGCTATTAACAGGCACTTTGAAAAATGAAAATCGGGGTTCGCTGAACCCCGAATGATAACCGACGATCGGCATTTTTTTAATATATAGGACACTCTAATGAAATAATGAATAAGGCGATAGAAACCTAAAAAAGATAACCAGTTCAAGAGATTGAACATGTCAGTCAGGCCACCCCCCCTAGCCAAGATCACGCGCCCGAGAATCAGGGGAGTTTTCCCCAGGGAAAGGTTGTTTGGCTTACTTGATGAAACGCGAAAATATCCGGTGACTTGGATTTCCGCGCCGGCCGGCTCCGGAAAGACGACCCTGGTCGCCAGCTTCATCGATACTAATAAAATCCCCTGCCTCTGGTACCAGGTGGATGAAGGCGATGCGGACATCGCCACCTTCTTCAGTTATCTGGGTATGGCGGTTAAAAAGGCCGTTCCTAGAAAACGAAAGCCCTTGCCTCTTTTCACCCCTGAATACCTGCAAGGCATCCCCACTTTTTCTTTGCGGTACTTTGAGAACATCTTCAACCGGCTCAAGCCCCCTTCCATCCTGGTTCTGGATAATTATCAGACCGTACCAGCCGAATCCGATTTTCATGAAGTGATCTATCAGGGTATTAACGCCATACCTGAGGGAATCAATGTCTTTGTTATCAGCCGCCATGACTTGCATCCGGCTTTGGTGAGGTTGAGGATCAATGGGTTGGTGAAAATGTTCGGCTGGCAAGACTTACGGTTAACCCTGGAGGAGACGGCCGGGATCGTGCCTTTGAAGGCCCAGGAAGTCCCTTCCAAAGACGTCATCAAAAAATTGCATCAGGCCGCCGACGGTTGGGTTGCCGGTCTGGTCTTGATGCTGGAGGGCATGAAAAGGGGGGTGGAGCCCCATTTGTTTGGGAAGATGGCCCCGGAGGAGATCATTGATTATTTTGGGAATGAGTTATTCAATAAAACAGAACAGGAGATACAGGATTTTTTGCTCAAGACCGCCTTTCTGCCCAAGATTTCCATAAAAGCAGCGGAACAGCTTACCGGTTTTTCTAATGCTGATAGGATTCTATCGGCACTTAGCAGAAATAATTACTTTACGGAAAGGCATTATTCTATTGAGCCTGTTTATCAGTTTCATCCTTTGTACCGGGAGTTCCTGATGGCCCGGGCCCGGGAGACTTTCTCCCCCGAGGCGCTATCGGCTTTGCTCCATCAGCCGCGGTTTCACTGCTGAGGGAGATTGGGGACTGGAAAGCTTTTGGGGACCTGGTGCTGGTTCATGCCCCGGATATGCTTAAACAGGGCAGGCATCACCCTCTGCAGGAATGGCTGGAGAGTCTGCCGGCAACTATGCTGGAGGCCAATCCCTGGCTTTCTTACTGGAAGGGGTTGAGCATCCTGCCCTTCTCTCCGGCTCAGGCCCGGCTCACTTTCGAGAAGACCTTTGCTGGATTTCAGGCCGGGGGCGATACTATCGGGGCCATATTGGCGGCCTCGGGCATGGTCAATGCCATTTTTTTGAGTGATGATAATTATAAACTCATTGATCACTGGTATGAAGTGCTTATTGACCTTGTGGCTCTTATCGGGCAATTTCCTAATGAAGAAATGGAGGCCTCCGTCATAGCCGGCATGATCACGGCTTCAGTAATGGGGGATATCTCCCATCCGGAGGCCGAGACCTGGGCCGAGCGCGCTTTGGAAATCGCGGAATTGCCGCCGACCATTACCTTCAAGGTGAATGCGATAATTTCTCTTTTCATTCACCGTCTGATATACACCAGCGTGCAGGAGGCCTTGCCTATGCTTGTCCGCCTGCAGCATTTATCGCGTTACCCCTATGCCCAGCCATTCAGTTCAATTATCTTTTGGAGTGCTCAGACATATTATTACCTTTTTTTAGGATCACACCGGGAATTGATGGCGGCGGTCAATGAAGGACTGAAAATCTCAAGAGAAACAGGGGCCCATTTCGCGGATGGCTGGTTTTATATCCACATGGTCATGGGCTTGATAGACCGAATGGATTTAAAAGGCGCCGAAGAGTGGATAGAAAAAATGTCGCCGGGGATTGAACAGTTGTCCAGTGGCGAGCGGGCTTTTTACCACGTCCATCGGGCGCGGATCGCCTTTATCAGGAAAGACCTCAAACAGGCGTCACAGGAGGGAAAGCGCGCGCTCGATTATGCCAACAAAATTCAATATGGATTGAACCAGGCTGTTCCCCAATTAATGCTGGCCCAGATTTACAATCGAATGGGAAGACGGGATGAGGCCTTGGAGTATCTGGAGCAAGGCCGGCAATACGCCGTCAAAACCAATTGCCGTTATATATTGATGCTGACCTTGTTTTCCGAGGCCCAGTTCGCCCTTGATGGCGGCGACCAGGATCGTGGCTGTGAGCTGATGCGCCAGGCCTTTGGACTGGCCCGGGAGGGAGGCTATGTCCTCGGCGCAATCGATGATCCGGCCGACGTGGTTATGATGTGCGAGAAGGCTTTGGAAGAAGGCATCGAAACGGAGCAGGTTCGGATGATCATCCGCAGGCGTGGTCTCGTTCCCGAGACCCCCCCGCTTCATCTTGAAAACTGGCCCTGGCCCGTTAAGATCTGCGTCCTGGGGAGGTTCGAGTTGTTTAAGGATGGACAGCCTGTTCAATTCAACAGGAAAGTCCAGAAGAAACCTCTGCTCATGCTCAAGGCCATTATTGCCTTAGGGGGAAAGGGTATTGATGAGGAGCGGCTGATGGATATCCTCTGGTCCGAGGCCGAGGGCGACCAGGCCTACAACGCCTTTAGGACAACCCTTTTCCGCCTGCGCCAGTTACTTGGTGAAAAAGCCCTGGATGTTCAGGCCGGGAGGGTTTCTCTGAGCCATTATTCCTGCTGGGTGGATGTCTGGGCCTTTGAAGGCCTGGCCGATAAGGCCGAGGTTTTATGGAAAGATGATCATTCGGGCGATGGCCAAGGAAAGGCCTTGCAATTGATGGGCAAGGCGGTTGATCTGTACCAGGGACCTTTCCTGGGTGATGAGGGATCAAAGCTTTTCTGGGCCTTGCCTCTTGGTGAGCGTTTAAAAGATCGATTTCTTTCCCTGATAGAGAAGCTGGGCCGTTCCCTGGAACTCAAGGGACAATGGGAGCAGGCCATCACCCTTTACCGTAAAGGGTTGGAGGTCGACAACCTGGCCGAGGAATTATATCGGCGGATAATGGCCTGTTACGGAAGTCTTGGTGAAACCGTCAAGGCAGCGCAGGTGTATAAGCAACTAAAAGCCACCCTCTCCTCCATTATGGGGATTGACCCCTCCCCGAAGACCGAGACCCTGTACAGGTCACTGACATCCCCCCACAAAATTCAAAAATGAACCTTTCCTTATCACTTTTTTCTCTTTCGATGCACCCATAAGCTACGCACCCTTGGAGCTATAAGCCAAGAACGGACATTTTATCTCCAGCAATTTAATAGATCCTTATTGTGTACCTCCCCTTTTGCTGGCATGTAGAATGGTTAGTCCGATAATTTGATTTTCTTCATACCTAACAATTATATCATCATCGGTTAATTCACTGTCAGTGGCATGACTTGGTTTTTTAAAGTTGATATACAATACATCGGCCTCAGCATCATAAGATGACCATAAATATTTTTGAGGTGCGGATTGAACAGCTGGGATAATTTTTAAATATTGTTCAACTAATTCGATGGCCATAATTTTATCCTCCGATCAAATGATTGGGGTTTGTTTGTCAAAAAGGCCGTTATAATAAATCCATCTTTTTCAAATTCACGATAAACCACGACAAGATATTTTCCGGAAAAGATTTCCCGAACTGCTAACAACTCCTCATCATTACCCGCAAATATTTTGCCTGGATTAATTACCGTTTCAAGGACTTCCAAACGTAAGCCCGCCAATTCGCAATGTTCATCAGTAATATGTGCCCATCGTTCATCGGTGAGTCTAATAGAAATTTTATTCTTCGATAGTACTGTTTCGGTCATACAAAAAATCTTTCTTACAATGTATCCTGCATTATTTTGAATACGAGATTTTCTTTGGATTTTTGGTAAATTTGGCTTATCTCCACTACACTTTTGGTCCTTTACTGTTTTCCCAACAAGAACTATCAATTTTGATAAATGATTTTACCCTATTTTATTTATTTCCGGAAGTCTTTTAATGAAAAAAATCACTATTCCCTTACTCGACTGCTCCTTCCTTTTTCTAGACCCTGCCCCCCCCAAAAACCCATAAATGACCCCTTCTTTGTTTTTTTTCCTTTTTCTACTGATTTTTATCTCCAATTTAGCCCAATCTGTGACGAATCAGTGACTTTTTCTTTGATATAGGTTTGATAAACATCAGCAATTTTTTTCAATACAATCTCTCCCCCCTTTGGCAAAGGGGGACAAGGGGGATTAGCCAGCGAAGGCAAGAGGATAAATTGGAAACCTACATTCTTCGCATCTACCGTCGTGGCAAAAGTATCCCCCACAAAATCATAGGTATTATCGAAGAGACTGGGAAGGAAGAAAAAAAGGCCTTTACCTGTCTCGATGAACTCTGGAGGATATTGAACCCCCATCAGGCAAGGCCTGCGCCGGATGAGCAAAAGCCAGAATCCCAAGGCCGTAAAAAAAGAAAACCACTGGGGAAGGCCTGAGTCTTCATGGAAGATAAACCGGGAATTGGGAAAGGGAAGGAAAAATAAAATATTTGTAACACGTTAGCTATATGTCAAATGCATATTTTCCACAAACTCAGAAAAACAAAAGCCGGACAAAGGCATAT
The DNA here is from genome assembly GCA_016208255.1 of Deltaproteobacteria bacterium. Lineage (GTDB taxonomy): Bacteria > Desulfobacterota > RBG-13-43-22 > RBG-13-43-22 > RBG-13-43-22 > RBG-13-43-22. The sequence goes on from JACQYK010000313.1 coordinate 12,219, forward strand.
CTCTCACAGAGTGCACAGAGACACAGAGACCAATTTTTTCATTGCGGTTGAGAGGACCGCAATGAAAAACAAGCTCGGCGCTGAAACGCACAGTGGCCGGAGGCCTGAGGGGTTAAGAAAAATCGGCCTCTCACCGATTTTTCATAAAAAAGGGTCGTCTTACTCAGAGAACTCTGATCGCAGCCCATAATGCTGTATGTCCAACCGGTGTAAGTCCGGTTATAGGAATTGACTGTTTACCTATATAGCGATATCCGACGGCTATCGGAGGTGACTCCGGTAACTGAAAGCTCGGAAGTAAACGCCCTGGCCGATGCAGGGCTAACAATCTCATCGGGCCGTAGCGTAAAGCGAACTTATTAGCCACGTTACTCTTCCCACGCGAGAATCGGCGGGCGTGGGGTTGTGGATGCCGAGCCTGTTCAGAGGTGGCGAAGGCTAACACGAGGGGGGAAGCAACAGTCAAAGGCACCCTCTCGGTCCACCGGGGTACAAGAGGCGGCACGACGAGAAAGGATATACAGAGTAAATTGGGGAGCCTCTCGACTCCAGCCCATACCAGGCCGTAGGGCAAAGATCCACCGTATAATTCATAAATCGATGGACGGGGTCGAGAGTTTCGGATGAGGCCATAATAAGCTGAGATCTGGCCGGACAACATAACCGGCCGGGGAGCCAAGGGCCTCTGGACTGGATTGTACCGTATCGGATCTTCGCCAAACGTGCCTGAAAGGGCCACAGAAGAAAAGGAACGGGACTGTGACTGGATATAAGTCAGGAAACGGAGAGGGAAAGCAGGCCCGGTGCTTAAGCTCTGGTGGTCTGACGAAGGTTCCAGCTGAATTCCGGTTTGAAGCCGTACTGGGGAAAACCCGACGTACGGAATTTTAGAGGGGGAGGATGAACCATAGTGCATGGTCTGATGACCTTTTGCCACGAAACCTGAAAAGGTGGATACCTTGGAAGTCATTGACCTAAACAATTATGCGCCTCCTCTCTACTCGGCGGGCTCGAGTACCCGGAGGGAACGGGCGAGAAAAAAAAGGTG
>JACQYK010000100.1 GCA_016208255.1 Deltaproteobacteria bacterium
ATCCGGGTCATGACGGCAACCATTTCAATCCCCAAGGTCATGGCCGGAAGGCAAAGATGATAAAGGAACCTCAGGAAATTTTCCCAGGGTGGCACATAGCCCACGGTCGGGAACCATCGTAAAGTGAGTCCGAAGTAAAACATGACCAGCAGGGCCAGCCAGAAAGTGGGCACCGACATGCCGATCATGGCCGTGACCTGGGCCGTATAATCCACCCAGGTTTTCCGTTTGACCGCGGCGACAATCCCCAGGGGTATCGAAATCAGCAGGGCAATGAACATGGAGGCAACAGCCAGATAGGCCGTCCTTGGCAAGGATTGTTTGATGATCGTCGTTACCGCTCTGGCATGAAGAATGGACTGGCCCAGATCCCCCTGGACCACCCGGGACATCCATCGAAAATACTGAATATAAAGGGGCTGGTCAAAGCCCAGTTGCTTGATCAGAATTTTTCTCATTTCCGGGTCCTGATCTCTGGAAAGCAAGGCATCCACCGGATCTCCGGGAACCAGGTGCAGGATGGAAAAAACAAGCACGGTGACCAGGAGCATGGTGGGGATGACATAGAGGAGTCTTTTGATAAGGAATTGAAAAAAACCCATAAAGGGATCCCCGTCTTAAGGTATTAGGTTCAAGGTATAAGGTTCAAGGTCAAAAAACCTTACACCTTATACCCTGCACCTTGAACCAGTTTTCTGTTTTTTTAAACGTCAAGCCAAGCCTCCACCAGGGCGGCTTCCGCGGTAAAGTAGTTCAACGGCTTGAAATTCTTTAGTTTCCTGGTCCAAACTTTGGCGCCGACCACGGATACATAAGGCAGCCAGTAGGCCTTCTCCTGTGAGAGGAGAACCACCTTTTTAAACAATTGTTTTCTCTTGGCAAAATTGTCCTCGGCGGCCACCTCATCCAGGAGTTTATCCATCTCCGGATCCTTGATCCCCAGCACGGGGCTGCGGCCTTTCCAGGGATCAACCGGGTCCGTATGCAGATACCCATAATAAAAACCCATGGGATCTTCTCCGCCCAGGTGGAAGTGGAGCATATGATATTCCATGGTGCGAAGACGGTTCCAATACTGGACCCCTAACTCGGGCATGATCTTAATACGAAATCCGGCCGGTCTGGCCATTTGCTGGACGACCTGGGCCAGCAGGTCCTGTTTTCCCCAGGCCGGATCGATACTGAAGGTTATATCAACTCCATTGGGGTACCCGGCCTCTTTCAAAAGCTGCTTGGCTTTGGGGATATTATACTCGCTATAGCCGATATCTTCAAAACCCCAGGGCGAATCTTTTGGGTCAAAACCCTGGCCGATGGCAATGCCCAGCCTTCCCCAAAGGGTGCTGGCGATCTTCGCCCGGTCCAGGCAATGGTCCATGGCCTTCCTGACTCGTTCGTCCTTAAAAGGGGAATTTCCCTTCTCCGGGTGACTGTTCAGAAGAATATTAAAGGGAAGACCGGCCGTGGTCAGGACACCCAATCCCTCTTTTTCCAGGTTTTGCACTTTGAAAAAGTCTTTGCCGGCCATTACCTGGCTTACCCATTGGTCATCAACCTGGCTGGCATAGTCAATATCGCCGGCCCGGACGGCCATGGTCTGCGGTCCGGGCTCACTGATCACCTTCAGGATAACCCGGTCCAGGTAGGGCAGGCCCGGAATGCGGTACTCCCGGTGGGCCTCCAGAACCGCCTCCGCCTTCTGCTGGAAGGACACCAGTTTGAAAGGACCGGTCCCCGGAGGACCTGCCGCAGCCGGCTTGAAGGTCGGGGTTTCCCCCCAGATTGCTCCTTTAGGCATGCAATCCTTGGGCAGGATCGGGGTGTGGGGCCAGGAATTGGCCATCAGGAATCCGCCGTAGGGCTGGGTCAGGTTGGCCACCACGGTGTATTTATCCGGTGTCTCGATGGACTTCAGAAATAGGGTTAGAAATTTGCGCGCATGGCTGCGGTGCGCCGGATCCTGGATCCGTTTCCAGGACCACTCCACATCCCCTGAATCAAATTCCTTACCGTTATGGAATTTGACCCCTTTTTTAAGGTGGAAGACATAACGTGTCCCGCCTTTTTCTATCTGCCAGTTGGTAGCCAGCATGGGCTGGACATCGGTTAGGGCCGCACCGCCCTTTTTTTTAAGAGCCAGTTCACGCTCCGCCAGGGAAGTCGGCGTGGTCAATCCCTCATAAATAAAGGACATGTGTATACGGGCCCAGCCGCCGCCGTAGCGCTGAGGGTCCGGGGTCTGGATCAGAAAACCCACTCCGGCTTTAAGGGTGCCCCCCCTTTTGGGTATGACCGCCTTAGCCGGTGCCGCTTTGGCTGCGGCCGAAAAGGCCGAAGGGACGCCGAGGCCGGACACCGCCGCCCCGGCGGCGCCGGCCGCTACCAGTTCCAAAAAATTCCTTCTGGTTAATTCTTTTTGGTTCTTTCCCATTTTCATTTTTCCTTTCTTTAAAAGGGTTTCTCCGAAAAGGGGACAGGGAATAGTCGGGGTTTGGACTGAATCGTCTGTCAAGAAATCCGGGTTACATAATAGTTAAACCAAGTATGGCCATGATCCTGTTTCCTCATCCTCTTTTTCGGGGTAGTAAAGAATTGCCTGAGCTTTTACTCTATTAAGAATCTGTTAAGGAAATATAGGATTAATTCCCTGACGGCAGGATTCAGGACTCAAAATCCTGACGTTTGTCAGTAAAATTATCATCCTTTTTTTTAGATTTCAATATAATATTTGCCGCCTCTTTATTTTTTTTCTGATTCCCGGTAAGCTGGCGGCTGTGCAGGTCTTTTAACCTGACCAAAAATAATTCGGCCACTAAATCTATAACTTTCCCTTGATCTAAATGATGCAGATTCCAACTCCGAAGAGGGTAAAAGGCACTCATAAAAACCAGAAGATTGGTTAAAATTTCCAATTCTTCTGTTTTGGTTGAGAGTCCTAAGCCCTTGAGGAGATTTTCCATCACCCATTGAATATATCTGGATTCGATTTCCAGAACTTCTTTTCTTGTTTTAGGATCCAGAGAGATGGTTTCACGATAGAGAACCTGTATGGGATATTTGTCTCTATTCCAGGCGGTTTCCATGAGAGACTTAATATAGTTTTTTAGGTTGTCCCATCCGTAAATATCTTTCAGAGGCATAAACTTTTCGAAATCGGCGTTATGGTACATCATCTGTTGGTAGATATAATTCAGAATATCATCCTTGCTGGTAAAATAATCATAGAAACTCCCCCGGTTGACCTTCGATTTCTCACATATCTCCCTCATAGTTGTCTTGTGGTAGCCTTTTTTCCTGAAAAGTATCATGGCCTTTTGAACGATCTGATTCCGACGCTTGGCAACCAGGGTCGACTTCTTTATCCTGCTTTTGATCTCATCCATTTTTATTTACCAGGATTGACCCGTAGGGGCGGGTTTGAAACCTGCCCCTACAAGGCCCCAATTGAGAATAGGGGCGTTGAAGATCTTATTTTCGAACTAAACCGTCATGCCACGCTTTTTGTGGCCTGATACCACCAGCCGGTCGAGCCGTTCGACTTTGTCGAACTATGAAAAGGCATCCATCGGATGCCGTATGTCGACTAAAAAGGAGTCTTCTGAACAGAAGCCGGGACATGAATATAGTCTATTGGGCTCGGAATCTATTTTCAGACTAAAATAATTTGCAGATCCTTGACTGCCCTTTTCTCAGCTATTGATCAAGCCAGGCCTCTACCAGGGCGGCTTCCGGGGTAAAATAGTCCAGGGGTTTGAAATTTTTTAATTTCCTGGTCCAGACTTTCGCGCCGACTACTGATACATAGGGCAGCCAGTAGGCCTTCTCCTGGGCCCGGAGAACGACCTTTTTAAACAATTGTTTCCTTTTGGCGAAAACGTTTTCGCCGGCCACCTCATCCAGCAGTTTATCCAATTCCGGGTCCTTGACTCCCAGCGCCGGGCTGCGGCCGTTGTAAGGTTCGGCCGGGTCCGTATGCAGATACCCATAATAAAAACCCATGGGATCTTCTCCACCCGCGGTGTAGTGGAGCATGTGATAATCCATCGTGCGGAGGCGGTTCCAATACTGGACCCCTAACTCCGGTTTGATGCTGATACGAAATCCGGCCGGTCTGGCCATCTGCTGGACGACTTGGGCCATCAGGTCCTGTTTTCCCCAGGCCGGATCGATACTGAAGTTTATATCGACCCCGTTGGGATACCCGGCTTCTTTCAAAAGCTGCTTGGCCTTGGTTATATTGTACTCGCGATAGCCGATATCTTCAAAACCCCAGGGTGAATCTTTCGGGTCAAAACCCTGGCCGATGGGAATGCCCAGCCTGCCCCAAAGGGTGCTGGCGATCTTCGCCCGGTCCAGGCAGTGGTCCATGGCCTGTCTTACCCGCTCATCCTTAAATGGAGATTTCCCCTTCTCGGGGTGACAGTTCAGGTAGATGGTGAAGGGCAAACCGCCTGTGGTAAGGATGCCTAATCCCTCTTTTTCCAGGTTTTGGACCTTGAAAAAGTCTTTGCCAGCCATCACCTGGGTCAGCCATTGGTCATCGATTATACTTGCGTAGTCAATATCCCCTGCCCTGACGGCCATGGTCTGCGGCCCGGGCTCGCTGATCACCTTCAGGATAACCCGGTCCAGGTAGGGCAGACCCGGGATACGGTACTCGCGGTGGGCCTCCAGAACCGCTTCCGCCTTCTGCTGGAAACTAACCAGCTTAAAAGGACCGGTCCCGGGGGGGCCCGGAGTAGGCGGCTTGAAGGTCGGAGTAACCCCCCAGATCGCCCCTTTAGGCATGCAATCCTTGGGCAGGATCGGGGTGTGGGGCCAGGAATTGGCCATCAGGCATGCAATCCTTGGGCAGGATCGGGGTGTGGGGCCAGGAATTGGCCATCAGGAATCCGCCGTAAGGCTGGGTCAGGTTGGCCACCACCGTGTATTTATCCGGTGTTTCGATGGATGTGAGAAAAAGGGTTAAAAATTTTCGGGCGTGGGCTGCGTGTACCGGATCCTGGATCCTTTTCCAGGACCACTCCACATCCCCTGAATCGAGTTCCTTGCCGTTGTGGAATTTGACCCCTTTTTTGAGATGAAAGACATAACGCGTCCCGCCTTTTTCTATCTCCCAGTTGCTGGCCAGCATGGGCCGGACATCAACCATGGCCGCTCCCCCCTTTTTTTTAAGCATGACATCCCGCTCGGCCAGGGAAGTCGGCGTGGTCAATCCCTCGTAAATAAAGGACATGTGTATACGGGCCCAGCCGCCGCCGTAGCGTTGGGGATCCGGAGTCTGGATCAGAAAACCCACACCGGCTTTTAGGGTGCCCCCTTTTTTGGGAATCGCCGCTTTGGGAATTGCCGTTTTAGATGCAGCCGAAAAGGCCGAAGGGACCCCAAGGCCGGACACCGCCGCCCCGGCTGCGCCCACCGCAACCAGTTCCAAAAAATTCCTTCTGGTAAATTCTTTTTGGTTTTCTCCCATTTCCAGTTCTCCTTAT
>JACQYK010000329.1 GCA_016208255.1 Deltaproteobacteria bacterium
GGAAATTAAATCAGCCGTTAAGAACCTGGCCGAATTCGGGGCCGATTTTATCAAGATCATCAATTCGGGAATCGTTTCTCTACGGGAAGATCATCCGGTAACCGAGGGTGGTTTTTCCGGAGAGGAATGGAAGGTGATTGAGGAAGAGGCCGCCCTTCAGGGCCTGCCGGTACGCTGCCATGCCAATTCGGATCGGGCCATCAGACAGGCTGTTGATTCTGGAGTGTCCTCTATTGAACATGGTTTTTTTATCAGCCGGGAGACCCTGCAGTGATGGCTGAAAAAGGGGTGGCCTGGACCCCGACGGCCATTGCCCTTCTGAGTCTTAAAGCCTTTTTGTCCCCCAAAGAACAAACCCGGGTTGACCGGATTGTGGACCATCACCTGGAGAACGTTCATTATGCCGCTTTCATCGGGGTTAAATTGCAGGTCGGGACTGACAGCGGGTCCAAAGGGGTCCGACCGGGAGAATCCTTTTTTAAGGAATTACAGCTTTTCAGAAAGGCGGGATTATCTTTGGAGCAGATCCTGTCCGCCGGCTGCCTGGACCCGACCGAGATTGAACAGGGGAATTATCTTCTGGTTGAAAATAATTTTATCAAAACGGAAAAAGTGGAAGCCGTTTTTTTTAATGGGGTCCAGGTACAAAAAGAGCTCAGAGAATAGAATATCCTTCATCCACTCCCCGCACTTCACCCTCACCTCAACTTGTTTGAAAAATCATAGAAATGGCTATATTGCGACATGAGCGTGAAATACTTTTTCATAAGCCGCCGGTTGATCTTCCAGGTCCTGGGTATTGACCGGCAGAAAAGGGAGCGCAGCAATGGATCGGCCTGAAAAAGAAAATAGCTGAATAATTTATACCCATTATAAAGAAACTTAGGGTCAATTTTTTTATTTTTATATATATTGGGGAAATAGTCAACCAGTTTGAGCCAAGCCAACAGACGCTCTTCAAAGGCCCTCGGTTCATATAGTTTCTTATATAAATCAACATAATGGTGAAACAACTCGTCCCTGCTCATCTGCTTGGGAATGATGTTGGTTGCCAGGTTGTGTTCGCCGGAATAATTTTGATCAGTGATCCGGTTTTCGCTTTTCAGCCTTCGATAGAGTGGGGTTGCCCGAGGGGCATTGAGCAGGCTTATCCCGGCGATGGGGCAGGCCGTTTTTGCCAGGAAGGCCAATAAGTCATTGAAGATCGACCGATCGTCATTATCGAAACCGACTATAAAACCGGGAAAGGGTACGATGCCGTAGTGAGATATGAGTCGTATTTTATCGGAAATATCAGGCGCGATGTTCTGCCGCTTGTTGACCTCTTCCAGGCATTCTTTTTTTATCGATTCGATCCCTATGAATAATACCGAAAAACGGGCGTCAGCGAGCAGGCGAAGTAATTTTTCGTCATCGGCGACCTGGATGGTGATCTGCGTGGAAAACGAGAGTGGGCGTTCCTGCATCACGTTCCAGTCGATCACCCGTGCGAGCAGTTCGCGAGTGAATTCTTTGTTCCCCATGAAGTTATCGTCCGAGAAAAAAATCGAGCGTGCACCCAAGGTATGGGCATTTTCCACCTCAACCATTACCTGTTCAACAGACTTGGTCCTGAATTTTCTCCCGTTGTATTGAACAACCTCACAGAAATCGCAATTATTGGGGCATCCCCTGCTCGTCTGTATGTTGATGTTCACGTAATGACCGGGGTCAACGAGGGCCCAGTCCGGTGCAGGGCTGTGATGGAGATCAACGTAGTCTTTTTGTAGGTATACGGATTTCGTGGTGCTGCTTGACCAGTCCCCCAGAAACTTCGGCCAGGTATATTCGGCCTCGCCAATGAAATGGTAATCACTGATCCCGGCGCAGCTATCGGCCTCAAGGGTTGCATACGACCCGCCGAGGGCCACCGGGATTCCTCTTCCGCGATAGGCTGCGCATAATTCGTGAATCCGTTTTGCGTGGAGGGTTGATCCGGTTATCGCAACCAAGTCGCATTGGGCAGCCATATCGGCCGGCGCCACATTTTCGTCACAGGCCGCATATTCAACCGTTAGGTGAGGGGGAGTTAGCGCCATGAGCAGGGGAAATGCCGGATTGGGCATGAGGCTTTTGGTTCCGAAGATGTCAACCAGTCCCTGGAGCGACCATAGATTTTCAGGATGGCGCGGGGAGATGCAGTATATCCTGTGTGGATTATTGCCGGACCCGTAGCGCTTTACTTTTGCCTGAGACATTCAACACCCACTCTTGTGCTGCTCGTTGGCCGATAAAATCAATCAACCGACTTTAGGCTTCTTTTTTTTATTCCAATATATTTCTTTCTCTTTTTCGGCCTTCAAATAAAACGATTCCCGGGCAAGATTCCATTCTTTCAGCAATTCTTTTTGATGTATTTTTTCCTATTCCCTGTACACGTTCAACCTCTCAGGCCAATCACTTCCGAAAAAACTTTGAAGGCCCTTCCAGAACTTGCCATTCCGCTTCCAGAAAAATCTTTCGGCAATCCTTTACGGTCATCCCCCGTTTCCCTTCAGTTTCTTTATCCGTATCTCGGGGATTGGGGCCGGCTTCCGCCCAAAACAGGTTAGCTCCCCCTGCTGCGCCGATACTGTTGGGTTCATGGGTGCAGTTTCCCGGAATTGAATACCCCAGGGCCAGTCGGACCACCGCCAGAATATGGGCCATCCGGGCTTCGCTAACCAGGCCATACCGATATAATTCGGTCCCGGGAATCGATATTCTTCGGGCCGCCCCGCTGTAGGCCGGTTCGGCCTCCCGGGTGACCATGGTATGTTCCACCAGTTCCTCCACGGTATGTTCCGGTCCCACCGGCTCCAGGCAGGTTCCCAGGACCAGACCCGCCGCTTTGGCGTTGCGGAAGGTCTCTAAACGCTTCCGGGGTGCGATAGTCGTATCCTTGCCCTCCCCCAAACGCAGGGCATGATAGATCCCGAAAAAACCGGCATCTTTAAGTTGTAAGGCCTGCTTTTTGGAAAAATCGTCAATGTTGGCAATGAGAATAGTTTCCGGATTCAATGTTTTCTTGACTTCCCTCCCCATCTCTAAAAATTTTTCAAAAGGATATTGAGCGGTAGCCATCAGATACAAAGCATTGGCGCCGTCCGTTTCAAAACCTTTTATTTTGATCAAAACCTCTTCCACAGGAAGATTCCACTGTTCTTTAAACAGGTTGTTCCGGGCCGCAAAGGAACAAAACTTACAGTTCCGGGGACATGGGGAAATATTAAGCCCTACCTGAGCATGGACCTCGGCCGAATACTGACAGGCCTCTTGGCTCATCATCCTTCCTGCAGAAAGAATCAACGCCGATTCCCTGCTGAACAGAGGGGTGCCAAACAATTCGAGGAGTTCATCTCGATTTGCAAGATCTCCGTTTATCGCTTTTTGAACAATTCGCTCTGTCATCATTTAAATAATATCCCCTTGCCGTTTTTTTACCAAAAATCAGTTTGCAGGACTTTCTTTCCCCGGAAGTTATTAATAGTCTTATAATA
>JACQYK010000315.1 GCA_016208255.1 Deltaproteobacteria bacterium
AATGACGAATTCGGGCTTCCGGCGACTTTTTACGAGTCTATCAGTTTTGTGGCAATCATATTAAGGTTATTTTATAGTTATTCTCATATCGCTATTAATAAGATGAGCCGATGAACCGACCAGGTAAAAAGATCTCTTTTTTCTTCCCTTCTTTAAAAAGAGTGGAGACCCCGCCTTTTCTCCCAACTAACTTCTGCGGCACTCAAGCCCTGTCCATTACCGGCAGTCATTGTCAGTTGAACTGCAAACATTGCGGCGGACGTATCCTGCAGAACATGACGGCGGCCGAAACCCCTGATACCTTGAAGAAGGCGGCGGAACGGATAGCCGGTCAGGGCGGCCGGACCATCCTGATCAGCGGAGGGGCCAACAAGGAAGGCCGGGTCCCTTTGGGACCCTTTGTTCGGGTTATGAAGGAGATCCGTTCCGAGTTGGGATTGAAGGTATTGGTCCATACCGGACTGGTTTCTGAAGACCTGGCCGAAGGTCTGGTCGAGGCAGGAGTGGATTTGGCCCTGCTGGATATCATCGGCGATAACGGCACCATCAGGGATATCTATCATCTGGAGGCTTCGGTTGAGGACTTTGAACAATCTCTTAAATTTCTCAGCGATCGGGCTATCCCGGTGGCCCCTCATGTGGTCATGGGCCTTCATTTTGGACAAATCAGGGGGGAATCGCGGGCCTTTAAAATGATTGCCCATTACCCGGTAAAAGCCCTGGTCCTGATCGGATTCAGGCCCATCCCCAAAACGGTCCTGGCCAGAACTGAACCCCCCTCCCCGGAGGAATTGGGAGGCCTGTTCGGATTGGCCCGCTCCCTGTTTCCCCGGACGCCGGTTGTTCTGGGTTGTGAACGGCCCCTGGGCCTCCATCGCCGAAAGCTCGAAGATCTGGCCCTCAAGGCCGGATTGGACGGCATGGCCTATCCCGGGGAACAGGCCCTTCAAACAGCGGTGGATTTGGAGATGGAGGTTACTTACCATTCCGAATGCTGCGCCCTGATTAAATAGAATTGGATCAAATAATTAAAGAGATATCGACAAGGGCTTTTTTAAAATTCAAATACTATTTTAGACAGGATTTACAGGATTACTTTGATTTCTTCCCCTCCTGCCGGGAGGCAGGCAGGAAAGAAAAGGCACAAACCGAATCGCCCTGACGGACAGAATTATTAGTTTTCGCAGGAAGCGAATCGAGGTTGCTCAGGGTCTTCCGGAGCCTGAGCAAAGTATCTGTAAATCCGTTCGGTCGGCACGGCCGGCCTCAAAAAAGGTTCCCCTTCGGGAACCGTCTGATCCTGTCTGATAGTTATTTTTTCTTAAGCTAAGATATTAAACAAATGATTATATTTTTTACTCTATGATTCGAGTCATCGACACCGGCATCTTAACCGGCGCGGAAAACATGGCCTGGGATGAGACCCTGCTGACCGCCCGGGCCCGGGGAATCATTCCCGACACCTTGAGATATTTGAGGTTTTCTCTTCCCGTAGCTCTGGTCGGCTACCATCAAGCCCTAACAGAAGAGATCCGGATTGAATACTGCCGGCTGGAGGGGATTGAAATCAATCGCCGGATCACCGGGGGTGGGGCCATTTATTTCGATCAGGGACAACTGGGTTGGGAGTTGATAGCCTCCAGAAAATCCCTGGGCCTCGGCCTGACCCTGGAAGGGATCACCGGGGCTGTTTGCCGGGCAGCGGCTCTGGGCTTGAAAACCCTGGGGCTTGAAGCCGATTTCCGGCCCCGGAATGATATCGAGGTTCAGGGCCGAAAGATCTCCGGGACCGGTGCGGCCTTTGAAGGAGAAGCCTTCCTTTTTCAAGGCACCCTGCTGGTTGATTTCAATCTTGAACACCTGATCAAAGCCTTGCGTATTCCCACCGAAAAATTAAGCCGGAAGGAACTGACCTCGGCCGGGGAGCGGGTGACCAGTTTAAGGGAGCAGTTAGGGAGAGTGCCTCCATTAACCGAGGTTAAGAAAGCCCTGGAAAAAGGTTTCAGCAGAGGTTTGGGGCTTTGCTTTCATTCCGGTCAAATCACCGGAGAGGAAGAGAATCTATTTCATCAGATTTTACCCAGAATGAAATCAGCCGCATGGATTCAGGGTACCAGGATTCCCTTACGGCCACAGGAAGTGCTTCATTCCATCCACAAGGAAGAAGGGGGGTTGATCCGGGCCGCCGTCAGGGTTGATCTGAAAAAAGAACGGATCAACGACCTCCTGATCACCGGAGATTTTTTTATCCATCCCCGGCGGGCGATTTATGACCTGGAAGCGGCCCTCCGGAATACCCCGGTCAAAAATTTAAAAAGCCGGGTCGAAGTTTTTTTTATGGAAAACCAGGTGGAGCTCCTGGGTTTGCGCTTTACGGATTTTTTCCGGGCCATCCGCCTGGCCCTGGATAAAATGACTTATCCCGATCTCGGTTTTTCTTTTGAAGAGGCCGACTGGATGACCACCTTTAACGGCACCTTGCCGGAAATCCTGAAACAGTGCGATCTCCTTTTGCTGCCCTATTGCTCAAAATTGCCCGATTGTGAATATCGCTACCAAGACGGCTGCCTCCAGTGCGGCCAGTGTTCCATCGGAGAGGCCTTTGCCCTGGCCGAGGGAAAAGGCTTAAAGGTCATGACCATCCAGAATTACGAACACCTTCGGGAAACCCTGGAGCAGGAAAGACAAAATGGGACCCGGGCCTATATCGGCTGCTGCTGCGATGCCTTTCAACTGAAGCGTCAGGAGACCTTCAAGCAAGCCGGTCTGCCGGGTTTGCTGATCGATATAGAGAATACGACCTGTTACGAATTACATCAGGAAAAAGAGGCCTACCAGGGAGAATTCAGGCACCAAACTTATTTGAAGCTGGAATTATTGAAAAAGGTCTTGGCTTTTGTCGGACACAATCAGTGTTGAGGAAGAAGGGAATAAATTAATAGGGAAGGCTGATCAGGGGGAATAGGGGTATCCGGACTCCATAAACTCAGCCTCACAATCCATTACTATTTTCCTATAAATTCTAGGATGATCCTTTTAACATCATCCCAATGACGTTGAACAGGACGTGCTCCGGCTTCTGTTTTTAACGGTAAAGCTCCCACCCCTTCATACCCTCTTTGCGAACCATGTGGCGGATAACTGATGGCCTTTTCCCCCGGATACAGGATATAGGCCCCCAAAACATTCTCAATCGCCTCCCGGTAGGTATGCATCTTGTCGATATCTCCCTCTTTCCAGGATTGGATTGTTCCATCTACCTCCTCTCCGTAGAAACCACCTCCCTGCCCTTTATATTTTGCATCGAAGATAATAAATTTCCCATCCTTTTCAATGACAATGTCCGGCTTAAAGTTATGGGAATAGCTTTGAAGATAAGAATAACGATCATCTACAATAGACCCAGGCTGACATCCGTTGGAGCCTTGATAGGTATGATTAAACCATAGAAGAACACCATCCTCATATTTGATACCAATACCGCATCTAACCCTTTGTTGCAAAGGCTCATTAGAAACAATCGGGTGGCAGGATAAGATTTTTCTATTACCATCCAGAATATCTTTGACAACGAAAAATGACCAATATTCAAAAAGCGTCGGGGTGTTTTTCGTTTCAAGGAGATTCCTGAAATCCTGGTCATCGAAATCGCACTGCGTGGTAAGCTGCAATAAAGAATAGAGGCGAAACAATTGCCGGTAACCTTCCCTCCGTTGTAAAACCTGAGAACCTGTGGGGATATAGTGCATGTGCCCGACATCATGCCACAGTGGATCGGCTAATAATGATCCAATTCCTCGTTCAATTTCTCCCAAATACATTTCAATATCGGGATTAAGATAACCGCCAGCCATACCCTTCAGAACCTTTTCCAAACTGTCAAGACGGCATTGCAGGGATTGCAGAAAATGTTTAAGGAACCGGTTTTCGTCCGTGTCTACCGTATGAAGCTTTCGCTCTTCTATGGCCTCGGTGGGATACAACATCCGTTCTGTCCTATCGAATAGGGTGCGGCCGCAAGCAGTAGAAAGCAAAGGATGACCGGGTCGCATGGAAGCTAACCGGTTTGGATTGCTGAATATGTTAATCAACATAGCAGGAGAAACATCGGCAATCGCCTCGATTGAATTTTTTCGGAATTCTCTGTCAAACTGGTAATGGGGATTGGCCAGGATCAATGAGGAAATACCATTCAGATTAGGCGAGCTATCAACCAAATATCTCTTGATAAAAAGGTATTCGATATAGGCGATATCCTGTCCCATTCTTCCTTTACGAAAACCTTGGCCAAGTGGTTGAGCGAAGCTAAATATCAGGTTGGCATATTTTTCGACAATAAAATCCAGCATCGCTCCATAGTTCGCTTCACTTATTTTTTGGCTTTCCACACGTACGGTAAGAGGGCCTATCCGTGTCAGACCAACACTGTTTCTAAATCCCACTTCAAACAGATTACCTGGAAACCGACGCAGATTATAATATTCTCCCTGTTTCGGGAAAAACGATGGAACGGACTCCCCGTAGAATTTGACGAAATAAGTTTGCCGGTCCTGAAGAATCAGTGATGGGAAATCCCGGCATATGGAAGAAGCCACCTCTTCCTCAGGAGGGAGCAAGGGATCATTGGAAAAAACCATGCGGACTTCGGGGGAGTAGCCAAGAACAGCCATGTCACTCAATAAAACTTGTATAACCCTGGAATTTCAAGTTCCGGATCATCCGGGCCAGCTTTTGGGCAGATCGAGGGAAACGGGCATCTCCGTCGAAAGAAACCGTAGGCTGAAGATAGGATTCATCAGAAATGTTTTTTTCACCGAGGCAGAAGGCAAGTAGTTTCCCTAACGGCTCTTCCAGTTTCGCCTGGGTGCCGTGAAATTTGGGTAGGATTTTCTGGAGAATCTGAATATCAATGGCATCCACAAGCTTCAATTCAAGAACCATTTCATGCGCATGCCGAATAAATGCGGCAACTTCATTGACCACCCGGTAACCAAAATGAAGATTGTAAGGATGCAAGGTATCCTGAATTTCGGCAAGAAGTTTTCCCATGTCGGGAAAGATTTTTAATATTTCGCTATAGTCGATTTTGGAACAAAAATGGGATTGGTTTTCCCCCGGGAGTAGTTTTTCCCTGACATCGGCATCCTTCAAAACAAATTGGTCGATGGGAATAAAACCTTTTTCATAATTCTTCAAATCCACCTCATTGAATTCGATAACATTTGCCCGATCTAAAACCTTTGGGCTGAACATATAGGTAGATTCATCCACATTGACGGTCCCAGTAAAAAAAACATTCGGTGGAATCGGAATCTTTTTGCGGATAATATGCCCGTCGGGAGTTTCGATTTCTTTTAGGGTATGCAGATCCAAGGCTTCCCCTTGCGGATCCCCGGTAGTTCTACTCTCCATGATACTTAGAAAATCAGAGAAATACTGCTCCACCTTAGCCAAATTCATCTCATCAAGAATGATAAAGTAAGGTTTGTCGGGATGGTCCTTTGCCTCCAACAACAGACGTAACACAGGCGTCAAGTGATATTTTTCATCAAGGATATTGTAGTAGCCCAGGAGTCCTTTATTGTCCATCCAGTCCGGCCTGACAGGAATAAAAGCATATCGGCTTTGCCTTTCTTCCTTTGTTTCTTCATCCTGACACATATACTGGGCAAAGACTTGAGCAATTTTCGTCTTTCCCGTTCCCGAAATCCCGGTAAGGATGACGAAGGGTTTGGTCTTCAGGGACAAGAAATAGCGGGTCAGTATCTCCCTGGAGAAGAAATAACCACTTGTTTGAAAATAGTCATAGAGATTATCATTTGATGACGACCGGATAAGACCTCCTCGAATTGGATCAAATTCTAATGGCATCTATTTCTCCTATTTATTTTTTACGAACCAAAGTTCAATATTTCGTTCAGTTATATATCTCCAATTCTCTTTTAGCCGTTCCTCTGCCTCCATATAATTTAGTTCAACTTGATCCAAGACAGCCTTAATACCTATCACTTCATCCGGCGATTGCCGTAATTGGGATTCGGCAAATTCAATATCGGCTTTCGTTGGAAGGTAGCATATTGTTTCTTTTCCAGAGGAATCTTTGATTAGCAGTTTTATTAAATCGTCTTTGAAATTTATCATAATGTTTTCTATAAATTGAAGAATATTCTCCAACGATTCATTCGTTACATCAAAATAATTTCTTGTCCTGATACTTTTATTCCCAACAAGTTGAAGTGTATATTCTTTAATTTCCTGTGTATTGAATACCTTCTTAAATTTGGCAATTGTATTTTCAACAGTAATTCGATCTTTTTTCACAACCGATTCTGTAAAATCGAGAGAAATAATTAATTTATCATCCATAGAGGCAGGAGAATAAATTACTAAGACAGACATTCCCCTAATAATATCTATAACCTTAGCATACCCCTTTTCGTTACCAGTAAACGCTTTGACTTCCCCATTAGAATTTAATTGATTCAGGCTTTTTGCGATTTGGTACATTTTTTCAGAGATTGTCATTTTCTTTCATCCTGCTTTTTCCAGAAAACCAAATTTCAATATTTCGTTCAGTTATGTTTCTCCAATTATCCTTTAACAGCTTCCCGGACTTTTTTATATTTTTCTCAACTTGATCTAAAACAAGATTGATACCGATTACTTCATCCATATTCTTCCGCAATTGAGATTCGGCGAATTCAACATCGGCTTTTTGGGGCAGATAAATATCTTGTGATAAACTACCCTCCTTTATGATTGAATTCTTTAACAATTCTTCAACTTGAGTTCCCAAATCAAATCTCCAAACACCATTTATGTCTTGTTTTAATGGAAGCTTGTGCTCTTCTTTCCTAATGTGATCAATATGTCTTTGGACCCTGTGCATTATGGTTTGTAGATCTCTTTTTGAGAGTCCTTTCTGTATAAGGTCTTGAGCTATCTCTTGTTTTGTTGCCCCTTTTAAAAGCATGTCGTCTATTCTTTGATCCTGTTTTCCTTCCCTATGTCTGAGCCAGTTCTTGCCGTCTACTATGCCGGTGGGTTTTCTTAACTCTTCTATTGTTTTTCTCAAATCATCAGGCCGACCACCACTCATAATACCTCCCAAACAAAACCTATAAGGATGATAGTTGAAAGATAAAAACCCAATTTATAAACAGAAACTCCGCCAAATAAATGATCCCGTAAAAGGGGACGTTCGCGCAGAACGTGCGAAACGATTAAGCGATTTCCCGCCCAGGGATTTGATACGGGATCGGGGTGGCATAATATTCAGGGAACATGATACCGGTTTATTTTGCCAAACAGCAGCGTGAAAACATTTTAATCCGTAAAAAATGCGTTTAAATCTTCTGAGCCCCCGGACTATCTAACATCGTCAGTATTATGTCCAGAGGAATCGCCGGACCTCGATCAGGCGATGCAGATTCCTCTGGTCTTCCTCATTCCATTTCTTTTCCAACAGCCAATGCTTCTTTCGGGCGGCTTCATAAGCCGTATACTTCTTCTTGTCATAATTGACGAGTTGTACATTCTCGCTTCCCGATATTTTCTTCCATCGTAGGTGAGGCCTTTTCAATCCCTTCTGATCTAAGGGACTTTTTCGTGCCGGACGCGTCTGCCTCCACCAACGATAGAGCGATCGGATTTCCCTCCAAGCCTGCTGATGTTCCGGATCGGAGTTCCAATCCACAATCTGATCTGGTTTTTCCTGTTCAATAAAATCGACAAGAATCTGAAAAACGGCATGAAGCATGACATAATCTTTGTCACACCAGCCTTTTTCCAAAGTGTGGATTTTTAAAACCTTCATGCCGGACCCTTCATGCAATAATCCAAGCCCACCGGTGAGGCGGTCTTGGGCCCGGTCTGTATAACGAAAATGAAAGGTAGGCCATTATGCTGTCTGTTGCCTCAACCTAAATGAATGCTAAGACCCGCTGTTTCAGCCAAGGGCTTCTAATCCTTTACGATCAATTAAATCAAGGAGCCTTTGGGCCGGCCCTCCTGGTCTTTTCTGCCCTTGTTCCCACTGTTGGACCGTTGTCTTCCCTATTCCAAGAATAGCGGCAAAAACGCCCTGGCTGACATGGTTTTCAACCCGAATTCGTCGAATATCCTCGGGTTGAAATATCCGTTTGGGGGGCAGGCAAAGTGCATTAAGCTTACGCATGGTGATTTCATCCATGGCCCCCGCCTTAAATAAGTCCCGGGCCATATCATGGGCAATATCTAAAATCTCAGTCATGGTTTTGTATCTCCGTCACAGTTCCCTTCTTAATAAGGAAGATTATTTGCTCATTCGTTGACGAAATAAAACTTTCAGCAACCAACCTTAATGCTTCCTTTTCTTTATCCGAGATCGTGGGTCTTGCATTTTTTGCAAAAGCATAAAGAAAAATAATTCGCTCAATATTGGGCTTTTTGTATCCCAATAGAATACGATAACCCGTTCGTTTTCCTCCCCCTTCACGGGCTACCCTCTTTTTAAATAAATATCCGCCAAGATCAGCTTCTACCTTCCCGGCTACAACCTCTACTGCCGTTCGATACAGGTCGGAATCTGGAATATTTTCCTTCTTGGCCCAATGGGTAACCCATTTATTTTTAAATATTCTCATTTATTTAAATGTATCACATAGTGAGGTACTCTGCAAGACCTTTTTTCTCTCGGGGAAATGAACCGGGATGTTCTTTATTTGCCTGTTATGGAAATTGAGGGGGCGCCAAAGAAACTATGCATCCCTTATTGCTCTTAAGGCGGAGCAAGTATGTTCCCAATGAGTCGACTTCTAAGATAAATCCTTTTTTATCAATCGGGAGGGCTCGTGGGAAATCCTCTCCTGTGGTCCAACGGCAATGACCACAATCATCCGACATTTAATCCTTTGAATAATACCAAAATTTCTCCATCTATCCAAATATATTTGTCTTTTCCAAGAAGCAGGTCTAAATTTTAAACCAGCAGTTGTTTTTAAATGGAAAACGTTTAAAATAAGAATTGCTGAATTCTTGGATAGAATTCTGTAACCACAGCATGAAAAATAATTCATTAACATATGATGTGCTGGTTATCGGGGCCGGCCCGGCCGGGAGCACCGCGGCCCGGTTCGCCGCCCAAAAAGGGGTCAAGGTCCTCCTTCTGGAACGACGAGAGATCGTCGGCCTGCCTGTCCGCTGTGCCGAGTATGTCCCTTTGCCTATCCACCGTTATGTGGATTTAAAGGCTTCCGGAATTCTGGTACAACCGGTCCGGTCGATGCAAACCTATATTGAAGGAGAATCTGTAACTGAAATGACCGCACCCGGGGTTATGATCCATCGGGATCGACTGGATCAGAAACTGGCCGATCTGGCGGTCGAAGCCGGGGTTGAAATAAAAACCGGGGTTCAGGCCTGGGGCATAACAGGCGGGAGGGTAACTGCTCGAGGAAAATATAGACCGGTTACGATTTACAGCCGGATTATTATAGGGGCGGATGGTCCTTCCTCTCAAGTGGGCCGATGGATGGGGAATAGACCAGGGAACAATTTGATTGCCGCCCAGATCCGGGTTCCCTTAAATAGGCCACTGGATCACACCCGGGTTTATTTTAGACCCTACCTTTTCGGTGGGTATGGCTGGCTTTTCCCCAAAGGGGAAACGGCCAACCTGGGGGTGGGAATCGACCCTTCCCTAAAGGAAAGATTACCCGAGGTCCTCAACAGATTTAAAGAGGAAAGGGTGGCTGAAGGACTGATTGAAAATGAGATCCTGAGCCGGGGAGGAGGATTAGTCCCGGTGGGGGGGTTGACCCGGGTCCGGGAAAAGAACATGATCCTGGCCGGTGATGCGGCCGGGACCTGCCACCCCATAACCGGGGCCGGCGTGGGGAATGCCCTTGTCTCAGGGGAAATGGCCGGCCAGGCGGCGGCCGAGGCGGTTCGCCGGGGGAACTTTCAGCCGCTTGAGGAGTATGAAGACGATTTGATCTCCTATCTCGGAGGGCGTCTGAGCCATGCAGTCCAAAAAAGGAAGTCCATGATCGCCAATTGGAGCAACCGGGATTTTTTGGAAAACATTCACCACCATTGGATCGCTTTTAAGGAATACTACCGGGATGAAACTTAACTAAAGATGTTTGAAATATTGAACGGTCCAAGGGGGTCTTGTTTTTGGGGATTGTCCAAAGGGTGACTTAACGCCCAATCCCGGCCCGTCCAGCAAAGTTTGATTCGAGGCAGGCATACACCATAGCCCGTTTCGAGCTTAGGTGAAGGCCTGCTCTGGATTTAGGTAAATAATTTGCCCGGCAAAGAAGCTTCCAGATTCAGGGTGGACAACCCCAAAAACAAGACCCCCTTGGACCTTGGCATCGAATGTTAGAGATAAATCCTCGGATTTGAGCTAATCAAAACCGTTGGAGATTTTCGGAAAGAAAGTTTTAATCTAATGAAAGATGTGGTGGGGATCAGTTCCCTGAATGTGGATTATATTTATGAGTCCGAAGATCTCTCTTTCCTGGAACCTTTTTATCCGGAAGGGGGATACCGGCGGCAGTGGGTGTTGACCGATTCCAGGGAAATTGAAAAGCTTAAAATCATTTTGAAAGAAAAAGCCCGTCTGATTTCCAAAACCGGCGGAGGCAGCGGCGCCAATACCGTTTTTGGCCTGGCCAAGATGGGTTTTCAAAGCGGTATTGTCGGTAAAATCGGACGGGATGCCGAGGCCGATTTCTTAATACAGGAAATGAAGATCATTCCTTATCATCATCTGGCCCGGGACCAATGGTCCGGCCAGGCCCTGATCCTGCTTGGCCCCAACCGGGACCGGACTATCTTATTGGTTCCCAATGCCAACCGGACCCTGGCTTGGACTGATCTGGATCTGGATTTCATCCGCTCCTTTTCGATAATGCACCTGACTTCCCTGCTCGGGGAAGGGCTGAAACTCCAGGAGCGTTTAGCCCGGGAAATGTCCGGGAGGGTACGGATCAGTTTTGATCCCGGTGAAGTCTATGTCCGGCAGGGCCTGTCCCGCCTGACCCCTATCCTTTCCCGCTGTGAAATTTTATTTATCACCGAAAAGGAATTGGAGATCCTGACAGGATTGCCCCGACCCGAATCCGTTTCTGTTATACAATCCGCCGGTCCCCAAATAATCGTTATCAAGAAAAAAGGGGCCGGAGCCCTCGTCGTCCAGGGGGCGAAGACCTGGGACCTGCCGGCGGAAATCATCAGGGCCAAAGATACGACCGGAGCCGGTGATGTTTTTGCCGCCGGATTCCTGGCGGGTCTGCTCAAGGGTCTATTTCTTCCGGATTGCGGGCGTCTGGGTCTGAGCCTGGCCGGTCAAAGCATGATGGGCTTGGGAAGAGCGGCTTATCCCGGAAAGGAAGACCTTGAACTGGCCCTTATTCAACTATGAACTTTTAATTCATATAGAAATCTTCTCAAAATGGATCGAATATTATCAATCGATTTTGAATAGCCGTTTTCCATAAATTTGCATTTTGCAATTTTCAATTTGAAATTTCAAATTCCGGTTTGTCCGGGTCAGGGGTAAAGCAGATATTTCTGCCGAAGTTTTAGAAAGTCGTTCACCCCCACCATCCAGGAATCCTCCAGCTCGGTGACGGATTGGCCTTTTTCCAGGGCTTGTCGAATCTCCTGATCTCCGATCAATAAATTGATGGGCAACCGCCTGGTTTCATATTCATAAGGAGGGGTCTTCCATTGAAAGGCGTCCTTATAAAGAGTTTGAACGGCCTGGAGCAAAGTCAAAGAGGTAAAATAGGGTTTAAAGACCTGTCGATCAAAGACCCATAAAAAAAATCCCCGGCATTCTTCTCCCTGCCATTTTTGAAAAGTGGGGCGAAAAGCTATCTCAATCAGCCGGACCCCCGGTAGCGAAATATCTTTCAGATAATCTTTGACTTCCCGGGGATTGATAAAAGGGGCCCCAAAAACCTCAAAGGGACGCGTGGTGCCCCGGCCTTCGGATACGTTGGTCCCCTCCCAGAGAACCTGGCCGGGATAGACCAGGGCCGTGGACAACCCCGGCATATTGGGGGAAGGCATGATCCAGGGGGAATTGTTTTGATCGAAATACCGGGACCTGTGCCACCCTTCCATGGGGATCACCTTAAGCTCGGCCCGGATGTCCATTTCCTGATTAAACAGCCCAGCCAATTCGCCCATGGTCAGGCCGTAGCGCATGGGCATGGGGTGGACTCCGACAAAGGAAGTCCAGGCCGGATTCAGAACATTCCCTTCCACAACGGTTCCTCCAATCGGATTGGGCCGATCCAGGACAACAATCTCCTTCCCCTGTTTTCGGGCTTCCTGAAGACAATAGGCCAGGGTGGTGATAAAGGTATAGATCCTGGTTCCCACATCCTGAAGGTCTATCAGGAGTACCTCAATCGTTTCCATCATCTGTTTGGTGGGCCGCCTGGTGTGGCTATAAAGACTGTAAATGGGCAAACCCGTGCCCGGATCGGGTACATCCGGGGTTTCCATCATGTTGTCCTGTTCAGTGCCCCAGAATCCATGCTGGGGCGAGAACAGACATTTCAGATTATTTTTGAATTTACCCTGGAGCAGATCTTTGCTATAATTTCCAAACCGGTCAACCGAGGCCTGGTTGGAAAGCAGACCCCAGCGTTTGCGCTGTAATTCTTCCGGAGGATTTGACAAAAAAGAATCGATCCCAAGAGACATAACCTTAATCCTTTTCGCTCAGTTAATTCCGATCCTAAAATATCATTTCCGGATGAGAATAATTATGAATATAGAAGAAAGGGCTTAAAGTCAAGCACAGGTATTTTTATGAAAAAATCCATTCTCTTCATCGTCTTATTTACACTTCTGGTTTTTCAGATAACCGGCTTTTCGGCGGGGGCCGCCGATGAGACTCTTTCTCCTTCCCCACCCGAGAGGAGCAAACTCCTGACCTGGGGCCAACCTTCCAACCTGGTTGATATAGGTCTGGGATACCTTTTTTCCAGTAGTAGTACCTCCTGGGAAATCAGTTTTTGGGATCAAAACGGCCGAAGTCGATCGGTTCTGGATTTCAAAAGGATAACCGGCGGTATTCCAATCTTTTTCCTGGATATTCACCATCCTAACTCTTACGCCACTTTAAGTTTTCAATATGGAAAAGGCCGTGGCTCGAATGGAGAGGGTACGGATTCCGATTACCTTTCCCGTAGATTGGAGTTCAGATCCCAATTTGATGTTTCCAGCGAAACCTCCTTTTGGATCGCCGATCTCCAGACGTCTTTTTCTTTTATTTCCAAACCCAGATTAGTGTTAAAGCCTTTTCTGGGCTGGCAGCATTATGAAGAAAATTTGAACTTGACCAATGGTCGCTGGCTGGTTATAGAGGGCATGGAGGACGACACCCCTATTAACGGCCTCGATTCTCATTACGATTTTACCTGGGACGCTTTGCGAGTTGGGATCAGGGGTGATCTGGATTTGGCGAATACCCGACAACCGGGAATATCCCCTTTAAAATTAAAAACCCACCTGGCCTTCTTTCCCTATATGCTCTACAGCGGACGGGGGGTATGGAACCTGCGGGATGATTTAAGACAGGACCCCAGTTTTTCTCACAAAGCCGACAACTTCGGGCTTTTAGGAATGGACGGGGCTATTTCTCTGGTTTCCCAGCCCCTGAAATTCCTGGAAATTGAAGGGGGAGTCCGTTTATCCTATTTCTTTATCCAGGACGGAACGGATACCACTTTTTTTTCTAATGGTGCCGTAGGCAAAGCGGATTTAGACCAGACCGAAACCTTGCAGGTCGGCCTGTTTATCAAATTAACCGGGAGATTTTAGGAATGGCTCTTAAGCCCTACCAGCAGGACTTCGCCCGTTTTTTAACCGAAACGGGCAGCCTTTTTTTTAGAGAGGGACTGGTTTTGAAGGATGGCCGCCCCAGTCCCTACTTTGTCAATATGGGGCGTCTTTGCACCGGCAAGTTAAGCTTTTCCCTGGGTTCTTTTTTTGTCCGCCGGCTTCTGGAGTTGGACCGGTTAACAGAGGTGGACATCCTTTTGGGCCCTTCCTATAAAGGCAGCGCGATTGCCCAGGCCATGGCCATCAACTTCTGGACCGAGCACCGGAAAGAATTGTTTTTTGAATATGACCGAAAAGAGTTTAAAGATTACGGCGAAGCTTCCGGACAAAAGAACCTGATGGTCAACAACAGCTTTTTCGACGGCTGTGGGATATGGATCGTCGATGATGTAGGCACCTCCATGGCCACCAAATATGAACTCCTGCAAAAAATTGAGCGGGAAGGGGAGCAGAAAAAAATCTCGGTTCGGGTGGTGGGTTTATGTCTGGGCATAGACCGTCAACAGACCACGGCCTGTTATGATTCGACGGGTAAGGTCATTCCGGGGAAAAAAGGGGAAGACGCTTTGCAAAGATTTACCGAAACGACCGGGGTGGCGGTTTATTCGATAGCCCCGATTTCCGAGGTGGTTGACTATCTTTTTAAGGAACAAATCCCGGTCCAGGTGCAAGGCGCCTGGCAGCCGATCTCCGCTTCCCTTAAAAAAGTGTTTGATGCCTATCTTGAGGAATACGGGACCCATTTAACACGAAAATACGTTAGGCGTTAAGCGTAAGGCGTAAGGCGAACCCTTTTTTTGTATGATTCGTGGCGCCCCGCAGAGCATGAGTGCTTAGTGCAAAAATAGGATGCTAAGATGCTAGGGTTCAAGTTGTTAAAATTCCACGCCTTTCACTTGAATCCTTGGCCCCTTGGCCCCTTGAATCCTATTTCATAAAGTTTTATCTTTAAGCCAATGGAAAAAGAAAAGATTAAAAGATTAATTAACAATAAGTGCCAACCGATAACCGATCGCCCTGATCTTTTGCCGGCGGCCGTATTGCTCCCCCTGTTTAAGAAAAAAGGAGAAACACATATCCTTTTGACCAAACGAACGGACCGGGTGAAGCATCACAAAGGACAGATCTGCTTTCCGGGAGGGGCCTTTCATTCTGAGGATCTGGATTTACTGACCACCGCACTGCGGGAGACCGAGGAAGAAATCGGCCTGGAGATAGAGGCCGTTGAAGTCCTGGGGGAACTGGACCATATGGCAACTGTCTCCAATTTCCGGGTTTCCCCCTATGTGGGGATCATCCCTTATCCTTATCCCTTTAAGTTGAGTTCTTTCGAAGTTGAACGCCTGATCGAACTTCCTTTGGATTACCTCATAAACCAAGCGCCATTAAAAGAGGGCCTCTTTACCTACCAGGGAAGGTCTATGGTCAACCTTTATGTCGATTATCAGGGGGATATCATCTGGGGAGCCACGGCAGGGATCCTGAAAAATTTTAAGGATCTCCTTTCCTGAAGTCAGGGCTCATACCGCGGGATCATCCATGATGTAAGTGATGATGGAAGGGTTCAAGGGGGATTGAAGGCATAAGGTGCAAGGGAGAAAGCTCAAGCACCACGAAGCATGAAAATGAGTTTTTCCAAACCTTGAACCTTGAACCCTGAACCTTGAACCGTATTTTCATATTAAGGTGAGGAAAATAGATGGAAGGGACCGGCGCCTGCGGGATTAATTGTTATACTTGTAAACTTTTTACCGAAGGCCGGTGCAGTTCCTGCGGGTCCGGGCTGTCGGAACAAGCCACCCGGAAACTGGCTTCCCAGTTGCGGATTATGGGCGGAGTGTGTCCTATTTTGAATTGCGCGGTGGAACGAAAGATCGAATATTGTCTCCGGGATTGCGAAAGTTTCCCCTGCCCTCATTTTAAATTCGGTCCTTATCCTTTCAGTGAGGGTTTTTTACAGATGCAGATACGACGAAGGGGAGGACCTGCTTCGGAAAATCCGCCCAAATCCCAGATCCACTAAAATCCACTTGAAAGCTGTCAGCGATTAGCAAACCCTTTTAAAAGTGCTTTTGCCGAACCGCTATTTACTATTATCTGTTCCGAAACACCAGACCCGTGTCTAAGGGATTCCGGACTCCAATACTTCGGGGGCCTTAGGATTAACCGGATAGAGGCGCCCGCTGAAACCCAGCTGTTCCTGGCTGGTAATGAAGGATGTCCCTCCCGGAGCCCAGGGTGCCCCCCGTTTGGCATCAGATGATACGCCGACAATCGCTATAGTCTTTGGATGAAAGGCCGTTTCCAATCTTGCGTCCCAGGCCATTGACAAGCTCCTTTCCAGGATCTGGGTATAAGTGCCAAAAGGAATTTAACGGTGTTTCTTTTTAGGCGGAAGGAGTATAAAATGAGAGAGTAAGGGGAGTCAAAAAGAAAGCCAGGAGAGGTCGGGAAGTATTTCCCATCGATTGCCAAAAGGCTTTTGAAATGGGGGTTGGATTGACCCGGAAATCAGGATGAGACCCTTAACCACCTGGGAGGTTTTGTGAACTGGAAAAAACTGATCACGCTGGACAATCAATTTCAGGCCGATCTCCTGACCGATGCCCTGGGTAAAGCCGGGATCCCCTTCCTGGTCAGGGAATACAAGGATACAGCCTATGACGGTCTGTTTGTGACCCAGAAGGGCTGGGGAACGGTCATGGTGGAAGAAAGCAAACTGGATGAAGCCAGGGCTATATCCAGGGACCTGCTCGGTTCTTAGTTAGAAAATAACAGCCGGCACTTAACGAGCGCTGTTTTCATGTCCCGGCTTGCATCCGCAAGCCTCCTTTATAGGTCGACATATCGGCTTCCAAATGGAAGCCTCTTAGGTAGCTCGGCATACGGCATCCGGATGGATGCCTCTTCAAAAGCTCGACGAAGTCGAGTGGGCCGAGCGGATCGAACGGTCGACCGACTGGTGGTGCAACGCCCCAAAAGGCCGGGCCTGGCGGGTTAGACCGGGGATACGAAATGCTTCCGGCATCCCCTGATAATCCCGAAGGGATTACCTGATAATCCGGCGGGGATTACCATTGCACCTATTTCGTCACAGGCGACAGGGTTAGATATTCCTTGAAGGAAAGGAGCGGTTATGGCCGAGTTAGACCTCACTAAAATTGAAAAAGATTTTTGGAAGAATTGGGAACGGCGTAAAACTTGGGATGAAATCCGACCGGGGGAATTGCGTCCTTCAATCCCCGTGACCCTGACCAAAGAGATGATTCAAAAATATGCCAGGGCCATCGGTGATTTAAACCCCCTTTATTTCGATGAGGACTATGCGAAAAAAACGCCCTTGGGGGGATTGATCGCCCCTCCCAGCATCCACGTTATGCTCATGTTCGCCTGCACCCCCGACGATGATTGGATGAGGGAACCGGGGACTATCAATGCCGGACAATCCTGGTTCTACAATATCCCGGCCCGTCCGGGAGACCGGATCCGCCTGGTTTGTAAGGCGCTGGATCGGTTTATCAGGAAGGAACGACTTTTTGTCATCCATGAGAATGTCTTTTATAATCAGAACAACGAGGTCATCTGTTCGGGTCGGGGATGGACCATCAGGCCCAGGTAGGGAAAGGAGACGCCGTCCATGAATTCAAACCCCTTTGAGGAAATTCGAGTCGGACAAATCATAGAAGGACGTCCGCTGGAAATATCCGGAGAAACCATCCGTGAGTTCGCCGAAGCTTCCCTGGACTTCAATCCCCTTCATCTGGACAGTGAATATATGGCCAGTCAGGAATTTGGCAAAACGAAGTTTAAACTAGTGATCGCCCATGGAATGACCAATTTTGCTTTAATAACCCGGATGATGACTGATTGGCTGTGGCCCCGGGGTGGCATTCATCGCCGGCTGGAAACCCGTTGGCTCAAACCTGTCTATTCGGGCGACACGGTCACCCCGAAGGCCATCATCTCAAAAAAATTAAAAACCGAAAAAGGACACTGGGTCCTTTTTAATATTGAGGTCAGAAATCAAGAGGGTATTTTAGTCTCCAAGGGCGAGGCTATGGCGGAATTTCCTGGTCAGCTCGATTCTTTGGACAGATAAATTCATTCCCCTCTAAGCCCTTTGAAAAATGTTCAATTTTGCCCAAGGTCAAGGAAAACGATCCCGCTTCATGGCTTTTGATTATTTATCATCCCTGCCCTGTTTTTTGGCAACACGTTGGCGAACAGGATTTCTGACTGCCGAAGGAGGTATTCCTGATGAAAGTTATCGACCTTGAACTGGACCTGCCCCCGGATGCCGAACAACTGGTTTCCCGGTTAAAAGACTATCTTTTTCATTCCACAGAAAAGGGCATGGCCAATTACGGAAACGTTTTCGGGGTCCAACGGGCGCGGGCCCTGGATTTCACTCCGGAAGAGATCAAAAAAATGAAAAAAGAGATGTCTCCGGTCCAGATAGAAAAAGTGCTTAAGCAAAGGGCCAGGAAAGCCGTGATGACTCTGCCCCGCTTCGTGGAAGAAATGGATGGGGCGGAAATCGAGTGGGGGGCTGTTTTTGCCGGTGATTCCGATAAAACCGCCGCCGTCGTGGCCCGATTTCCCGATCGATTCATAGGCACGGCCAACATCAATCCCCTCGAAGGCATGAAAGCGGTTCGTGAACTTGAGCGGGCGGTCAAAGAGCTGGGGATCAAATGTTTTTATGCCAGTCCTTTCCGCTACGGGATCCGGGCCAACGACCGCCGGTTCTATCCTCTCTACGCCAAGGCCGTGGAATTGAATATCCCGGTTTTTATTTACACGACCATGACCTATCGCACCGACCTGCCGATGGACATCGGACGACCGTTATATGTGGACGACGTCGCCATGGACTTCCCCGAAATGCGGATTGTAGCCGGGCTGGGGGGCTGGCCCTGGGTACCGGAGTTGATCGGGCTGGCCCGACGGCATCAGAATCTGTATATCAGCACGGCGGGTCATCGTCCGAAATATCTGGGGACTCCCGGATCGGGGTGGGAGATGCTCATGCAGTTCGGAAACACTTTACTTCAGGACCGGGTGGTTTTTGCCTCAAGCTGGTTCACCTTTGCCATGCCCATCAAACAGGTGGTCGAAGAAATGCTGGCCCTGCCCCTCAAAGACTCCGTGAAAGAAAAATGGATGTACAAAAATGCCAGAAGACTTTTCGGGAGGGAATAGATCTGAAGAAGGCATGGGGCCAGGTCCATTTTCTTGGCTTTCATACGAAAATAGAATTCGGCGTCAAACGAACTCTGTTTACATGATTCGTGGTGCCACGCCCCAAAAGGCGGGGCATGGCGGTTTAAGCAGAAGGACAAGAAAATAGGCCTGACCCTCTTCCGGGAAGAAGCGGACAGCTATCCGCTAATCGCTGACGGCTCTCATCCGGAAATACTATTTTCGGATAAGAGAAAAGGCCCGGAAGAAATTCCCCAATGGCTAGAAGGCGAACTTGAGCCCGAAGAGAACGGTTACAAATAAATTCTCATCCCGGACATCAAGATTGGTAGCATTCAAGAGTACGGTACCATCCAGTGATATCGCATTGGTCAATTTATACTCGGCCCCCAGGCCAAAAGGAATAATGAAGCTGGTATCGTCGTCTTTTTCCCCTTCCCGTTTTAGATCAGCGTAGATGAATCCGATGCCGGCCTGGACATAGGGTTTGAGGTTTGGAATGCCCCCCAGGTCGAAGGTATATTTCGCCTGGGCGCTTGGGGCGATCATGAAGAGATCACCCGTGAATCCCATCTGGAGAAGCGGACCGATTGAGAATGCATTGGTAAGGTAGTAATCGCCGGATAAGCCAACAGCAAAGGCCGTACTATCAGGAGTATCGGTCATAAAACCCAGAGCACCCCCCAGGGCAAACCTCCCCCTTCTGTCTGAGGCGCCGGCGAATGACGTTAGTGAAACAATAACCAGGGTAACGACGAACCCGGCAAGAAAAGGCATGATGTGTGATTGCTTTTTTGTTTTCATGGTTAAATCTCCTTTCACGTTTTAATGGTTAATGAAGACCTTGACAAGATTGACACCGTAATATTCGTTCCGACGATCGGTCCCCTTTCCGGAGGGCTCCTTAAGCTATTAATTCCTTCCGGCAGGGTTATATTGAAAATTCCAAACGCATCAAACGCCGGCCTGGCCTCTTTACCAGCTAAAAACTTATCGGAAACTCTTTCAAAAATGAATAAGGTAAAGTCATTATTTTCGATCTGGAGAAACTGTATTTTTGAACCTATCTGCAAAAATGAACTCCGACCGAGGCCCAACGATATAGGCTATCAGTACCTCAATGGTGATCTTGACTATTTTCCAGGCCATCTTGGCACCTCCACTTTTGGCTTCACTCTGAATCTGAGGTCAGTGTTGGCTTCTTTTCCCTCCAGGGGTGAGCTTTCTCAAAGGCCCTCGCGGCTCTCAAAACCAGGGCCTCGTCAAAGCGTCGGCCTGCTATCTGCAGTCCTATGGGGAGTCCTTCGGCGTTGAAGCCGCAAGGTACGGAAGCAGCCGGATGGCCGGTGAAATTAAAGGGATAGGTAAAACAGACCCAGGAACTGGCACTGGCCTCTTGCCCATTTATCTTCTCCGGTCCAAGGGGTCCCCTATCCCCGGCCTCAAATGCCGGGGTAGCCACTGTCGGTGTTAATATTAAGTCGTATTTCGCAAATACCTGGCTGACCTGTTCATAAAATTGATAGCGGTTGAACTGCACCCGGATGACGTCCTTATTGGTGTAGGCAGCAGCGAACTCAATGAAAGGTTGATAAAGAGGATATCCCAATTCTTTTACCTTATCCAATTCATTTTCGTGGGCCGTCAGAGTTTCCGATAGCAAGGTAACCAGAAAATCATTTTCCATATTGATCCATCCCGGTTTTATTTCCTCCACCTTACACCCAAGATCCTTGAAACTCAAACCCGCCTTCCTGGCAACTTCAAGCACCTGGCTGTCCACCGGAAAACCTCCGCCAAGGTCGGCTGAGAAAGCCACCTTTAAGCCCTTGATATCGCCCTTCATGTCTTTTAGGAACTTGCCGGGATATTGGGGCAGTGCATTCTGGTCGTAATCCGAAGGACCGGCCATGACGTCAAGCATCAGCGCATTATCCTCGACGGTCCGGGTCAGGGAGCCTTCGTGGGCCAGAGTTTCCCAGCCCGGCAAATGGGGATAAGTCGGCACTCTTCCATAAGTAGGTTTCAAGCCAAACACGCCGCAGAAGCTTGATGGAATTCTTATGGAACCGCCCCCGTCGTTGCCGTGAGCCACCGGACAAAGACCGGCCGCCACGGCGGCCGCGGAACCCCCGCTGGAACCCCCTGGCGTCTTGTTCAGATTCCAGGGATTCACCGTTTTGCCGAATACCAGGTTATCAGTGATGCCCACCAGCCCAAACTCCGGCAAATTGGTCTTGCCCAATATGACCGCCCCTGCATTTTTCAGGCGCTCCACCAAAATGGCGTCCTTCTCCGGAATAAAATTCTCGTATAACCTGGAGCCGAAAGTAGTTCGGATCCCTTTGGTGAAGGTATTGTCCTTGATAGCGACCGGGACGCCTTCCAGAGGCCTGGCCTTCCCTTTTTTAAAAGCGGCCTCTGACTTCTTGGCCGCGGATAAAGCCATTTCATCAGTCCTGGTTACAAAAGCGTTGATTTTGGGATTTACCTGGTCCATCCGCGCCAGCAGCGTTTTTACCACTTCCACCGGCGAAAGCTTCCCCTTTTGGTAGGCCGATAACAGCTCCATAGCCGACATCCAGCAGATTTCAGTCATGGTCCATACCTCCTTATTTATTTTTTATTTATTCCAATTATTGGGTCATCCTGCTTCCGAATAAACCCCAACCGCCTGACTGCTAAATTGAAAAATCCCGCTCTCGATTGAGAAACGGGATTTCCATAATTCCTCCATTTTTTTGCCTCCTTTAGGTTAAAGTGGTGATGCTGGAAGACTGATTTTTTTCCAAGACAACTTTGGATTATACCCGGTTTAGAGAATAGTAAAAAGGTTTTTCATCGAATAAGGTCACCCATTAAAAGGTCACTGTCAAGAACAGGGGGCTCCATTTGACCTATTCTTAAAGATTTTTTTGGTCTGGGAAAGATCGCGATAAAAGGGAGGGGGCCCGCAAGCACTCAAGAAAGAAAACGGGAAAAAAGCTTATTGACGTAACTAAAATAATAGTCGCTGTTTTCCACCCCAAAAATCCAGAGATCATAGAAGCGGTCACAGGCCAGGGCCTGACGTTCGGCGTATTGAGAGGGATAAATCAAAACCGGGATCAGCTGACGTTCATCATAGGCCTTCAACTGGGAAAAAGCCCTTAAAAACACCTCAAAAGGAAAATTTTCAGGGTCTAAAACAAATAGCGTTACCCCATTGGTCAATTCCGACAAATTCAAGCCGATATCGGTTTTGATCAAGCTCATAACAGCCTTGACCTTGCCTTTCTTCTTGATCGAATAAAGATAACGCTCCCGTTTAAACCCTAAGCGATGATAGGTAAGGGTTAGACGATCGTCTTCCAAGACCCCGGGATGCAGATCAAGGGCCTGGATCATTTGCCCTCCGGAAGTGTGGTTATAAAAATGAGCCAGTTCATCCAAATCGTTCGGCCCGGTCGGGGCCATCGTCCAGGGTTCGGGAAGTCCCCCCTGGTGAGGATCCGGAATCATAGGGTAGGAGAGATAGGCGAAACGATCCAGAGAACAGATCTTCGGGTCTTTTAAGGCCCTGGCCGCACCGCCAAAGACCAGGTTGGGGAACTTATTTTCCGGCCGGAAATAACAGATGATGTTATCCATCCGGGTCGATTCCAGATAATGGGAATCGATGATATACTGCTCAATTTGCTGAAGTAAGGTCAAAGCCACTTTTTTGTGCCTGGAGCTGGGAGTGGTCATGAAATGATGGAGCATCCAGGTTGCGCCATAAACATGGAGCATGGAGATATGCCCCAGAAGGGTTCCCCTCTCCTGGTAGGTCACATGCCTCTCAATTTCCGTCGGATTCTGATAGATCTTTCGGTAGAGGTTTTTAAAATCTTCTTTATTCTGCTGGATGTATTGATATTTTTGCGGATAGATAAATCCGGCCTGGAAAAAAAATTGCCACAAGGAATCCTGTTCGATGGAACCGCAAATGTCCAGATTAACATTCATGGATTTGTTAACCAGATTGGTTAATCTAATATAGTCCTCGTTGGACATATTTAAAATGGTGAAGCCGGTTTTAACGATCCGTTCTTCCATTGTTTTTTGATAAATAACCTGAACCTTGCAGGATAAGGTGGCCGTGCCGGCCAGCTCGATCTGGAGATTGGGAATGATCATTCCCGGCAGAAGGGTGGATGATTCCCCTTCTTCCTCCACGGAAAAGCCGGAGGTTGACAAATCGCAGATAGTTAATTTGAATGATTTTTTAATAAGGGGGTGGAGGTAATAAACCGCGGGGGAAGGATGCAGCGTCGGTCTTGGAGCGCGAAATTCCCTTCGTTTGAATCGATGGATGGATTCATGGCTGGGTTGCAAAACCAGAGTTTTTGTATAAAGATTTTCTCGCTGCTTGACTATTTTACACTCGCGGGAATAATAAATTTCCTCTCCCTCTTTAAAAATAATCTGGACCGGGAATTCGGAATTAATCCATTTTAAGGATATCCCTTCTCTGGAAAAAATTTCCACCTGGAAAGCGTTGACGCTGAAGCTATCCAGCCGTGCCGGGAACAAAATCCCGTCCTGAATCATTTCCGCCCTAATGTGTTGGCAGGGGTAGCGATTGGTTTTTCTGATGATGATTTCAAAAGCGAACTCCGGTAAGGTCAACTCAATCCCCTGGGCATCTATTTCCACCCGACGGGTTCGGGCCAAAAAGATTTCTCGGTTGTTTTCGATCAGGAAACAAAGTACTTCAAAATCCTTTAGGGATTCCCCGATGGCCTCCGGGCTGATCCAGCGGCCCGAAATAATTCCTTCCTGGCAGGGGTTGGGTTTAATGGCCCGGAGTATAAGCTCCTGGTATTGGGGGTGTTGGAAAACGACTAAGAATTCTCCCTCGGAAAAATTAAGATAATTGAGAAGATTGACCAGTTTATTGCGGGGTATCTTTTTAACATTGTCGAATCCCTCTTCAAGCGCTCCCGTGGTCAATAATTGGACCAATTCAAATAAACTTCCATAGGTCAGGTCACGGCCCTTGCTTTCTTCCTCTTTCAATAAGTTCGGGATCTCGATGATCTTACCGATTCCTGGTCTGATTCCTGGTTTATCCATAGATATCTAAATAGATTCCAAATAGGCAGAACGATCTCCCCGGCTGTGCCTATTCATAAAAGGCGGGAGACCCAATGCACCAATAAAAAGATTAAACTTACCTTTGACTCTTGCTACTTTTAATCAAAAAAAAGAACTTGAAAACAAAAAAAGAATGCTTATTTTATTTAGTTTGAAAACAGATTATCTATTTAATAACGCAATCTTTATGCCATTTAATTCTATTTTAATACACCAGTAAAATATACATAATTATTTTAAAATCTTACACACCAAACAGGTCTGTTTATTAAATCATCCCCTTTCCGGTCTTATTCTTTGAATTACTCTTTTTGTCTCCCCATTTTCTCTTATTGGGTATTTTTTTTCACCTAAGCGCGATAAGTTTCCCATAAAAGGGTAGGATTTGCCTTCCCCAAAAGGGTAATAAAAAGACCCCGGTCACCTCTTGTTGTTAAAAATTCAAGAAAAACTAAAAGAGGGGAAAGAGAGGCAAGGAAAAGCAAAGGACGTTCATCGTAATAGTAATAGGGAATCGGCTCCGGAATCCCCAACAAAACTCTTAATCATCCGTTTCGCTTTTTTATCAAGAATAGTCCAATGAATCCCATACTAAGCAAGCCGCCCACGGACCAGGCGCCGATGCTGGCGGCCGCAGGTGAAAGGTATAAAGCCAAGGCCCCGATGGCTGGACCCATAAAAAGACCAACTCCGATAACCGCTTCATGAATCCCGGCGTTAGTGCTTCTTCCTTTAGACACGTTCATGGAATAGTACAAGGAAGAGTAATAAATCAGACCAATGGCCGCCCCGAAGCAGACTTCCGAGACTATCAAAAGCGGAATGGACGAAGCCGTCAGAAATCCGAAAAAGGCGGCGATCATCAATAAAAAAGCGCCGGCCAGCCATTTAAAGCCGTAATGCCATCGCGCCCAGGGCCAGAGGATGGCAAAGGCAAACAATCTGGCAAACATCCATAAAGAACAAATAATGCCCGCTTGGCCGGTGGTCAGTCCCAGTTTTTCGGCAAGGGAAGGAATAAGCGGGATAACCGTATTGATGGCCACATAGGAGAAAGGATTGGCAAACCAGGCCATTCGTAAAAAAAGACGGTTTTCCCCCAAACGGGCTTTTAAAGAAACGGTGGCCTCATAGCTCATTTCATTATTTTCAACGGAATTTTCTTTTAACCGCAGGGTTGATCCATAGGCCAGAATAATCATTTGAGCTAAAATCAGCAAAGCAGGCAGCCAGAAAAGGCTTGGCATGCCTAGGGTCTCGAGTAACAGACCTGTCGTAAAATAGCCTACGGCACCGCCGGCCGCCCAGGTCACATTAAAAAGGCCGATACAGTCGGCCAACCGATGGCCCGCTCGCTCACTAATTAGGGCTTCCAAAGCCGGCCAGGTAAAACAGATGCCGATGGTCCAGCCGCCATAGGCCAGCACCTGGGCTGCCGATATCGGGATAGCCAGACCGGCTAAAAGAGACAGGGTAACGACCGAAAAACCGCCGTACAAAGCTCGAATGCAGCCATGGCCTTCGGCATATTTTCCTCCCTGCCAGGCGGCCAAGACATAAAGGCCGCCGCCAAAAGCCGCGGTTAGAAGGTTTTCAACCTTGTCAAAACCGAAATCCCTCTTCAAATAGAAGAACAAAAAATTGGAATAGTAGACCGCGGCATAAGAGTTGATAAATTCGATCAGATAAAACACGGCCTTGGCCTTAGAAATCATCACTATTTCCCACTTTAATGACTATTAAACCGTCTTGATGATTAACTTCTCCAAAGGGAACCTGGGTCGTTGTGCCGGGACACGCTCCGGATATCCGATGGGCAATAAGGCCACGATATGAAGATTGTCATCCAGGGCAAGGATTTCTTTTGTTTTCAGAGGATCAAACCCGCCAATCCAACAGGTTCCCAAGCCCAAGTCCACCGCCTTGAGCATCATATGGGTAATGGCTATTCCAACGTTCATATTCAGATAGGCCAAAAGTTGTTCTCGATTCTTCTCCGGTGGGGAATATTCTCCGTCCATTTCAACATTGTCAAACACCCCTGCCTGGGTCAACTCTACAAGTCGGTCAGGTCTGCCGTCCGCTGCCAAAAGATTAGAGCAGCAGGCAATGATAACCGGGGCCTTCAGGGCAAACCGCCATCTGGTAGCTCCCTTGAGCTTCTCTTTTATTTCTTGTGACTTAATAACAACAAATCGCCAGGGTTGGATATTCGACCCCGAAGCTGCCAGCCGGGCAGCTTCCAGTATGTCTGAAATAGCCTCATCCGATACCGGATCTGGCTTGAAATTCCTTATGCTTCTACGTGTTTGGATTACCTGATCCAATTGCATGTTTTCTCCTCTTGGGCTCCTCTCAGTTATGCCCTTCAATTTTTCAATTCATTTTCTTCACCATAATGTTTGCAATGTTTCAGCCGGAAACAACTATTGCATCGTTTGCACCAATTGATTTCCTCGTACAGGCCTTTCCGGATTTTGACGGGGGTCAGGGGATCGGCGATGGCCTGCCGACCGAATCCGACGAAATCCGGAGCCAATCTGGATTGAAGGGCCTGTCTCATTTTCTCGACAGGGTTTCCCTGGTTGGCCAGATAGGAGGTGAAGGCGGCTTGTATAACAGCCGCTTGGGGGTCCATCATCTTCACCGCCTGGGTAAGGATGGAAATAGCTTCGGCGTTAAAAACATCGGGATAGTGGGAAACGCTTATAAAATCCAGCCGGAGATCTTTATCCAGCACCTCGATAATATCCCTCAGGTTGGCCAAACTCGGTTCGGAAATCCTTGCGCCGACGATAAAATCCCCTGTTTTCCGGAGGGCAAGTTCCTCCCGGATTCCGTGCACCACTTCGATCGTGAACCGGGCCTTCTGCCTGAGTGTCTTCCCACCCCACTCATCCTGCCTTTTATTGGCCTCACACAGGAGCTGAAACGTCAGATGCCCGTGGCAAAGCTTAAAATCCATTCCGTCAAAACCAGCCTCAGCGGCCAGAATGCTCCCCTTAATCATGTTTGCTTGGGCACGACTGATGGCCGGGGCGGGCAGACGCATGAAATTTTCATTCCCCACACGATCATTGCCGGGTAAACCGGTGGAGAGCTGTATCATGAGAACGGTTTCCGGACTTATCGCCTTTATTTCCCTGACCAGTCGCTTGAACTCCGGCAGGTTGCTCTCGGTCATCAGGAATCCGTCGGGCGAGTGGCCCCTTTCAGCCGGATCATCTGAACAAGTGGTGCATTCCACGAACAAAATACCCCATTGGCCTTCGGCCAGTTGACGATACCAGGCGAAGGCCGATTCACGGGGTTTACCTTCGGCCGTTCCGTCCGAGCGTTCGAGCGGATGGAGGACAAGAAGGTTCGGTGCGGTCTTGGAGCCGATGGCCCGTCTTTGAAAAAGCCAGTCATAATTATCCATCATGTCAATATTTCCTTTCATCCTGATGAATGAGGAGGGTCTCTTGTCTTGATGTCTGGTGTTTTTTCAATACCATAATAAAAGATCTGATGGTCATCTAAAAGGTACCTCGGGCATACCGAGAAAAGAGTTTCCTGGTAGGTAAGGGAAAGAGGATCAATCAAACCCTTAGGAGGAGCCCTAAATGGGAATTATACGCAGTATCGGATCTTCACAGCAACAACAATTTTCTTGGGATTATCGATGAACGAGGGAAGAAGATTTTCAAAAAGAGATTATCCAACGATCCGGGAGTGGTCCTGGAACATCTGCAAACCCTTTCAAAAAGAGATAGTCAGGATTGTTGAAAGTCAAAGGGGTCAATTCTTTCAAATTGACAATATTGTTTCAATCCGCTCAACCATTTTTCTTAAACCTGGATCTTTTTCTATTCTCAGCGCCAATCTCTTTCTGGTTTGACTTACCGTACTATAATCCACATTGAAGATTTTGCCAATCTCGGCTCCGGTCAATCCGCCTATCCGGTACAACAGATCCATAAGCACCGCTCTAAGCGGATGTTTCTTGACTTTAACCTCTTCAACGGTTTTCCCGGTCTCTTTAGAAAATACTTCAATAATTTCTTCCAGGACTCTATATCGTTTTAGCTCGTTCAGACCCGGACATTCCCGGTCCTGCTTTTGGGGGGAGAAAGTTTCTTTCAACCATTTAATAAAATGATCTCCACC
>JACQYK010000101.1:0-20766 GCA_016208255.1 Deltaproteobacteria bacterium
CGACAGATCGCCAATAATGCCGGCTTTGAAGGCTCTGTGGTCGTGGAAAAGGTCAAGTCTGAAAAGGGCGCTTTCGGATTCAATGCCGATACCGGGGCTTATGAAGACCTGATGAAGGCCGGGGTCATCGATCCGACCAAGGTAACCCGCTTTGCCTTACAAAACGCTTCTTCGGTAGCCTCATTACTGTTGACTACGGAAGCCATGGTGGCCGAAAAACCCAAAGAAAAAGAACCCGCCATGCCGGCTATGCCTCCGGGTGGCGGAATGTATTAATCCACAAACCAACGAAGGCAGTTTCACCGAAAGCCCCCTGGAGGCAGGGGGCTTTTTTTTGTAATTCTCTTGATTTCCGTCATATTTTTTGTTAAGTTAGGCCACATCCCAGTCTTATAAGAGAGGGGGAAAAATGGCCTTATCCGTCCTAATCGTCATTCTTGGAACCCTTTTCCTCTGCCCTTCCCACCTATGGGCCAAGACCATGTATATTACCGACCGAATAGAGCTTAGCCTGCGTTCCGGGACCGGACTGGAATATCGTACGTTAACCATGGTGAAGACTGGAGACCGGGTGGAGGTCCTGGAAAGCGATAAAAACTGGTCCAAGGTAAAATTGGCCAATGGAACCGTAGGGTGGGTCAACACTTTTTTTTTAGTGGATCAAATTAAGGCCGCGGTTCCCTCGGATTCAAAAATACAAGATGAACTCCGCGGCCTAAAGGAAGCCAATCAAAACTTAGTCCGCGAAAAAGAAATCCTTATTCAGGAAAAAAACAGTTTGCTCAAAGAAGTAGAAGAAGCAAAGAACCAAACCCACCCTCAAGAAAAAAACGGCCGGATTTCACACGAACTTACGGCTCTAAAACTAAAAAACGAACAATTGGATAAAGAAGTTGCCCTCTATAAAAAACAGATCGAACAATTCAGCCAAAAGGAAACAGGGGGGGGTACCGAGGAAAAGGTTAAATGGTTTTTAATTGGATCCGTCGTCCTGGTCATGGGACTGCTTTTAGGCTGGCTGATGAGCCGGAGCCGGCGAAAACCGCACCGGTATTATTGATTTAGTTCGAAAATAGGGTTCAAGGATTCAAGGGTTCGAGGGTTCAAGGGTTTTAAATTCCAAGATTTTACCTCGAAACCTTGACTCCTTGATCCCTTGGATTCTTGAACAGAATCAGTTTTTCTTTTGTAAAATTCGAACGTCCACCGTGCCTTTGAGTAAGGCGGCAAAGGTTTTGGCGTAATACTTTAGCCGCTTCTACCGCTTCCTGGGGCCCCATGACATAAGTCCCTGAAACCGGCAGAAAAGCAATATCGGCCTTGATGTCCTTCATTTCCGGAATTAAATCTGTATCTCCCGGGTGATAAACCCGTACCCCCTCCAGAGTTACAACAAATCCCAGCCAGCCTTTGGCTTTGACATGGAAGTCTTTATTGGTGTTATACGAGGGAACGGCCTCAATGGTTATGTCCTGGATTATTTTGGTTTCGCCCGGCTTGAGGACTTCGATTTTCCCGGAAAGCTTTTTCGCCGAATCGGCTTCGGTCACAATAACGGTGTCTTTGGTTTGGATTTTTTTCACATCGTCCGGTGAGCAGTGATCGAAATGATCATGGCTGATCAGGATAATATCCGCCGCCGGTCCTCCGGCAATTTGAAAGGGGTCAAAATAGATAGTTTTTTTATTTTGGTATAAAATGCCATCGTGCCCTAACCAGGAAATATTTTTATACACGTCTTCTATCATAATAAGATCCTCCTCAAAGTTTCTTTTTCAAGGTTCTTTTCTCCGCGAATGATTTTCTAATTAAACATCTATAATTTCCTGACCCCGCCGAGATAATTTTATGTTCTTCAAGATATTCACCGGCGGATTTTCCTGTTAACCAGCTT
Organism: Deltaproteobacteria bacterium; assembly: GCA_016208255.1. GTDB lineage: Bacteria > Desulfobacterota > RBG-13-43-22 > RBG-13-43-22 > RBG-13-43-22 > RBG-13-43-22. The sequence goes on from JACQYK010000101.1 coordinate 1,895, forward strand.
CAGGAAGTCCCAGTATATAATGAAGAGGAGTTGACAGTCAAGGAGTACCAAATGCCCCCTTGATTTTATTATAAAATTTAATTGAGATTTTTCTGAAATCATGATAAAAAATTATCTTTATATTTTAAACACTTATTGAAATTTCCCATTAGATGGTGTTCTAAATTGAAGCTTAGATATAAGAAAAGAAAGTTAGGAACGAAAAAAGGATGAACCGCGGTTTTTATAAAATCAAGCCACATTGATATAAAAATTGAACAAATTAATAGAGTTAATAGACCATGGTCCCAAAAACCAAATCAAAGAAAGAATTGTTTAATGAGATAGTTGGGCTTCACCAGCAAATCAGCGAGTTGGAAGCGTTGATCCGTAAAGGAATCAGCACCAAAAAGGCCTTGCAGAATCCTGTAGAGTTGACCAAGGCTATGCTTGAATATGTTAATGACGCGATATATGTGTACCAGGATCTCTCTATGAAGTTCGTGAATAAAAAAGCCGTCAAAATCACTGGATTCACTCCTGAAGAATTGATGAGTAGACCACAGTTTGATCTAATCCATCCCGACGACAGACCGGTAATCACCGAGCGTTTTCTCAGACGGGTGCGGGGCGAAGAGGTCCCGGATTTATATCCGCACCGGCTTATAGACAAATGGGGTAATGTGAAGTGGATCGAAGTAACCAGCGTGCTGATTACCTGGGAGGGCCGGCCGGCCCAATTGAGTTTCATGAAAGACATTACAGAAAAAAAAGCCGCGGAAGATGCCCTCAGGCAATCCGAGCAACTTCGGGCCGATATCATTAACTTTCTTCCCGATGCCACCTTTGCCATCGACTATCAGGGCCGTATCATCGCCTGGAATCGGGCTATCGAAAATTTGACCGGCATCGCCTCTCATGAGGTGATCGGGAAAGCCGATTACGAGTACGCCTTAGCTTTTTACGGTGAGAGGAAACCGATTCTGATTGACAAAGCCCTTCATCCGTCCATACCGGTTGAGGAGCGCTACCTCTCCTTCATCAGCGATAAAGATTTCCTCCTGGCGGAGACGGAACTGATCTATCAAGGTAGAAATATCACCCTGTGGTGTAAGGCCGCCTTAATGAAGGATGCCAAGGGTAAGGTGGTTGGGGCCATTGAATCCCTCCGGGATATCACGGCCCTCAAAGAGACCAATACGGCCCTCAGGGTTCTTCTCAAGCAGCGAGAAAATGATCGGAAGGAAATTGAAGAAAAGTTCCTGCTCAATATCAAAGAACTGGTGTTGCCCTATGTTCTGAAACTCAGGGAGGCCCGCCTGGAGATGCCCCATGCCGTCAACGTTGCCATCATTGAGAACCATTTGAACACTCTCATGTCACCCTTTATGTCAAAGTTGACCGAAAAATATATACGGCTTTCACCTCGGGAGAAACAAGTTGCCAGTCTGATAAAAGATGGTCTGACCACAAAGGATATCGCTAATGTTTTAAATATATCAATCAATTCCATTGACATCTATCGACAAAATATTAGAAAAAAAGCTGAATTAAATAGAAAAAAAATCAACCTCAGATCATTCTTGACTTCTCTTAATAATGACTAACTAATTTAGTCATTATCTTATCATTTTTTTACTATATCTTTTCTTGTTCTTTTGTGTTTTTATCAAAAAAAATTCTATTTCGCAATAATATCTGCTCAATAGGAGGTCCGGATCCAGCTATACAGCCGATCTGACCATAGCGCTCTTTTTATTAGGAAAGTTATTTTCCTCAGGAGAAAAAATATGCTTGATAAGAGTAAACGTTTTGTTCGGCCTAAGGTTTCTTTGTTAGATGTGGAAACTTTAAAGGGCAAAAGGATTGAATTTGACAGCGTCGCCCAGATGCTCACCATTCGTGCCCAGGAAATCCCCGATTCCGTTCATGTCCTGTACTATGATGAAGTTGTCACCTATGCCCAGATCAATGAACGGGCCAACCGGATCGCTAATTACCTGAAGGGAAAAGGCGTTGTCAGAGGTGATACGGTTTCAATCATGGTCCTGAACTCCCCGGAGATTTATTACACCATGTTCGGGGTACAGAAATTGGGGGCCGTAGCCGGCGCTATCAATTACATGCTCAAAGGTCCCGAAATCGCCTATGTCCTGGAAGATTCGAAACCTAAAATTGCTTTTGTGGGCAGCGAGTACATGGCTGAATTCGCCAGAGGCTGGGAACTATCCCGGCATAAACCGGTTGTTGTAGAGGTGGTGACGGAAATCGACCACGGAGAAACCATCGCGGAAGAGACCTTGGAGACCATCCTGGATCAATATCCGGCGGATGAATGCCTGGTGGCTCAGTCTCTGGACGACCCTTTCCTGCTGCTTTATTCCTCCGGCACGACCGGAAGGCCCAAGGGCATTCTCATCTCCAACCGGAATGAATTCGCCATTTGCAAGGCCATGGCCATGATGGGGGTTAACAAGCCCGGTGACGTCTGGATGATCATACTGCCCATGTTTCACACCAATCCGCTGTGCGTGGCCACCTATCCTTACAGTTACCAGGGATTAACTTTATGTATCCGAAAAGCTTTCTCCCCGGCGGACTTCTGGCCGTCCCTCACCCGTTATGGAGTGACGATCGTCATGGCCGTGCCGGCCATGTGGGCCTATGTCTATAATGTGGCGGACCCGGCAACCATCGAGCGCGACCGTCTGAAGTTGAGATATGCCTTTGCCGGTGCTGCGCCCATGCCGCTGGAACTGGTCCGGGGGTTTAAGGAGAAGTTCGGAGTTCAGGTCATCGATGGCTATGGCCTGACCGAGGCCACCGGTGTCTCAACGGTCAGTTTCGGCGCCCCGGAAAACCTGCAATCCATCGGGATAGCCATATACGGCCAAGAGGTTGAGATCATGGATGATGACAACAACATTTTGCCTTATGGGGAGAAAGGCGAGATCTGTATCCGGGGCGAAGCTGTGATGATGGCCTACCTGAACAAACCCGAGGCGACGGCTGAGGCGATCCGGGATGGCTGGCTGCACACGGGTGACATGGGATATATGGATGAGCAGGGTTATGTTTACATTTCCGGCCGCAAAAAAGAGATGATCAATCGTGGCGGAGAGAACATTTATCCCAGGGAGATCGAGATTCCTCTGGAAAAACACCCCAAGATCGCGGAGGTAGCCGTCGTAGGGGCCCCGGATCCCGCCCTGGGTGAACGAGTCCGGGCCTGTATCGTCTTACATCCCTCTTATTCCATGACCGCTGAGGAGGTCAGGGAATATCTTTCGGACAAAATCGCCAAATACAAGCTTCCGGAGATTGTGGATTTCATGCCAGATCTACCGCGTAACCCGACGGGCAAGATCATGAAGCATGAGCTGAAAAAGGGGAGCTGAAACCTTAAATAGTGGAGGAATCTTGTGGGAAAATCGTACTTTGATCTTAGTGGGAAAGTTGCGCTGATAACCGGCGGTAACGGCGGCATCGGGCTGGGAATGGCGGAAGCTTTAGCCGAGGCCGGATCAGACCGTTGTATTTGGGGACGAAACGAGAAAAAAAACGAAGCCGCTGAAAAGAAGCTGAAAAGTTATGGGCACCGTGTCTTAGTCTTAAAGTGTGATGTCTCGGATGAAAAACAGGTGGAGAAATGTTTTTCCGAGACGGTAAAAATCTTGGGAAAGGTAACAACCTGTTTTGCCAATGCGGGGATCGGAGGTGATATCCCCTTCCAGGAAATGACCATTGAAGAATGGAGACGGATTTTCAGTGTCAATATGGAGGGGGTTTTTTTTACCTTCAGGGCCGCAATCCGCCACATGATAGAGAATAAGATCAAAGGTTCGCTGGTGGCCACCAGCAGTTCTTCCGCCATTTCCGGAGCCCCGAGGAGCGCGCATTACGCCTCGTCCAAAGGCGGCCTGCTTTCTTTGATTCGTACCCTGGCTGTCGGTTATGCCCGATATGGCATTCGTGACAACGCCATCATACCCGGTTGGATTGAAACGGATATGACGGCCGAAATCTTCGCTAATGAAAAATTTAAGGATACCGTTTTGCGACGGATTCCCCAGCGCCGTTGGGGTGTGCCTGCCGATTTCGGCCCGGCGGCGGTCTATTTTGCCAGTGACGCAAGCGCCTATCATTCCGGTGATGAATTTATTATTGATGGTGCTTATTTCAGGTTTTAGTCCTGGTGTAGCAAATGAGTCGTTCCCGAAGGCAAGCCTAACGGAACTATGACCTGGCCTAAAAGACGGACCTGTCAGAAGTCTCGAAATCTATTTTCGAACTAAACCGATTCAATAACCAGAGTCACAAAAAGGAGGAATCTAAATGAAAAAGGAAAAAACCTCAACTGTCGTCGTGATTGGTTTAACGGCCATAGCCGTCCTGATGTTATGATTGGTCTCAGGAGCCGCAATGGCAGCCCAGGAGCCAAAGGGCAAACTTTCCTATTCCCCTGCTACGGGCACAATGTCCTATCGGAAGGCCATAGACCCCCATACCGGTGTCGGGGCGGAACAGACCACCATCAATTGCCTGCTCTTTGACAGCCTTATGACCAAGGACGGGCAAGGACGTGAAATCCCGGCCATGGCCGAGTCCTGGACCGTTGCCCCGGATTGGAAGTATATCGATTTCAAGCTGCGCAAGGGCATAAAATTCAACAACGGAGACCCCTTCACCTCCAAAGTCGGTCAACGTCCCTTATGGCGTCAATAAGAGGGTGGAGTCCTACTACCCGGTGCCGGGTCTGATATACCCGATCAGTTTTGAGTATCTGAAGTTGAAAAATTAAAGATTCAAAGGGCATAAAAAAGGTACAAGGTAAAAGGTGTATGGTGTAAGGTTGAAGATCTAAAATCTTAATAACCATAAACCCTACACCTTAAACCTGTACCAATAGTTTTTATTTGAACCCTATCCCAGTCCGCTGAATCCGCCGAAGGGTTGCCGGTTTCACACCCGTTATTTTAAACCCAGGCCGATCTGTCCGAACAATCTCCGCCCCTGAAGGAGATATCCACCGGACATTTGGTTGCCTGCCACCTGGCCTGAGCCAGTCAATGGGTAAGTTTTTAAAAAATGAAAATTCTTAAAGATGAATTTTAACAAATCAAAGGAGAAATCATCATGATTAAAACAGTGGAACAGTATCTGGAAAGTTTGAATGACGGACGGGAAGTCTGGTGCCTGGGAGAGCGGGTGGCCGATGTCCGAACCCATCCGACAGTGAGCACTATTATCAGAACGGCCTGCATGGATTATGTCCTGCCGAACCATCCCGATTATAGGGATCTTTTTGTGACCAAGGACAAGGATGGTGAGGACATCAATTTCCTGCTCACCTCACCCAAAACAGTAGAAGATATGCTGCGCCGGCGGGAATGCTATACGGCCGGGGTCCGGGCCGGGGGCGGGGTCATGGTTCATTGCATGGGCGCCGATGCTTTGGCCGCCTTTAGTGTCGCCGCCCAGGTCATGGACAGCAAGCTGGGGACTGGCTACATGGAGCGCGTTGAGAATTACCGCCGGTATCTGCAGAAGAACGACCTGGGTATCACCGGAGCCATTACCGATGTAAAAGGAGATCGCAGCCTCCATCCTTCGAAGCAAAAACAGCATCAGGATTTTTACTTGAGGATCGTGGATAAGCAGAAGGACGGCATCGTGGTTCGCGGCGCCAAAGTACACATCAGCGCCTCTCCCTGCGCCAATGAGTTGCTTTGCCTGCCCTGCCGGACCCATGGTGAGGCAGACCAGGACTATGCCCTGGGCTTTGCGGTACCGGTCAGTACACCCGGGGTCAAACTTTTGGGCGTCGAGCCGAACTTCCGGCTTTATGAGGAGGAGTGTGAATTCGATTATCCTATCTCCGACCATATGCAGCCGTCGGAATCCCTGATTATCTTCGACAACGTCTTTGTGCCCTGGGAGCGGGTCTTCATGTGCGGGGAGTGGCAGTATTCCCAGGTTCTGGCCTATGCCTTTGCCAGTTATCACCGTCTCTTCGGCACCTGCAAAATGACGGGAACCCTGGAAATCATGACCGGTGCCGCCAGTCTGATCGCCGAATACAACGGGGTGCAGAATGCCCCTCATGTTCGGAAAAAGCTGGCCTGGATGGGCTATATCACGGAAACGGTGCAGATGCTGGGGAAACAGGCTTGCCTGGAACCGATGACCGAATTTGGCATGGATGTGATGATGCCCAACCGGATGGCCATTAATGCCTCGAAGTTCACCTATGCCAGCAATATTCACCAGGTTTGCCAGCACATGCAGGACATTGGAGGGGGCTTGACGACCACAGTACCGGCTTACCGGGATTGGAAAAATCCTGAAATTCAGCCCTTTATCGAGAAATATCTGGCGGCCAAAGACGGCATTCCGACCGAACACCGGTTACGCATCCTGCGGCTCATCAAGGACATCACCGGCAATCATTATCAGGTCGATACCATTCACGGTGAAGGCTCCATGGCGGCCCAGGAGATGTTCCTCTACAACAGCGCAAACTGGAAAAAATTTCAGTCTGCGGCGAAACGTGCCGCGTATATCGACGGGTGGCAGGACGATCCGATCTATGGCAAACTCCCGCCGCGGAAGGGCGCCGCAAAAATGCCCCCTATTGATGAGTCCTATGCGAGTATCGCCCTGACGGCCAAGAAATAAGATAAGCTCTGGGAATATTTTCCGGTTGGTTTTTAACACAGCCTTTGATACGCTTTTACGGTATCTGCCCCCTCGCCTTTCCGACCGAAAAGGGAGAGAGAACATATTCATCCATGGAGGTTAAGAACAAATGAAGGCAGCTATTTATCACGGTATTCGAGATTTGCGGATTGAAGAGGTGCCCGAACCAAGCCCGAAAGCGGGAGAAGTGAAAGTGAGGGTTAAATATTGCGGTATTTGCGGATCGGATTTGCATGAATATCTGCATGGCCCCTTTCCTCAAAGTCCTTTCGGCCATGAAGCTTGCGGTCAAATTGTGGAAATCGGTCAGGGGGTGAGCGGATTTCAAGAGGGGGATCCGGTGCTGGCCTTCCGAAAGGGGGCTTATGCCGAATATCTGGTTTTGCCGAAGGAACGGGTGATCAAAAAACCCGAGGACATGAGCTGGGAACGGGCGGCCGTGGTTGAACCTTTGGCCGGCGCGGCCTACGCCATTGAAAAAGGAGGTATCCGACCTGACGATACGGTACTGATTGCCGGTTGCGGTCCGGTGGGGCTAATGGCCCTGCTGGGTCTGAAGGCTATGGGAGCAGAAAAAGTTTATATGACCGACCCTTCGGAAGCCAGAAGAAAAAAAGCGGAAGAGCTGGGGGCCTCCTTGGTTATGAATCCCCTGATCGACAAAATTCCTCCTCAAGTCAAAGGGCTTTCCGGCGGCCGGGGTGTGGACGTGGCCATTGAGGCGGTGGGTATCGAGTCCACCCTCAAGGATTGCCTGGCTTCGGTCCGCTACCAGGGGAAGGTCATCGTTCAGGGAATTTTCACCGACCGGGCTGCAGTGCATATGCTCGGATTTGTAACCCGGGAGACGATCATGATCGGTACGAACTCGATCAATCCTTCTCTGGCTATGACCTGGATCGAGACCAAAAGGATCCGGCCGGAGTTGATTATCACCCAAATTCTTCCTTTGGAGAAGATCACCGAGGGCTTTGAGGCCCTGGCCCAAAAGACAAAGGAGCAGATCAAGATTTTAATCGAACCTTAAGAGGGTGAAGCCGCACCTGTTTTCGCCCATGAAATAAATCTTGTTGACTTTTTCCTTTTATTTTTATTTGATAAAAGACATAATACCGGAAACGGAACTAATAAGAAAAAAATCAACCGTTCTTGAAAGGGAGGAAAAATGAGAACCAAGGAACAGTATATTCAGGGTTTGTCCAAGATGAAACGGAATCTTTATTTTGACGGACAATTAATCGACCGAACGGATGAACTCCAGCAGGACTGCTTCAATACCATCGGCACCACCTATGATGAAGCCGCCAAGCCGGAGAACCAGGAACTGTGCACGGCCATTTCCCACCTCACGGGGGAAAGAATCAACCGCTTTACCCATGTCCATCAAAATACGGACGACCTGCACAGGAAACAGGACATGACCCGTATGCTCTGCCAGAAGGTGGGAGGTTGTATCCAGCGCTGCATGGGCATCGACGGGACCAACGCCGTTTACAATGTCTCTTATGAGGCGGATAAGCAGAACAACGGGGCCACCCAATATCATGAAAACTTCAAGAAGTGGCTGTCCCGCTTCCAAACCGAGGACCTGGTGGGCTGTTGCGCCCAGACCGATGTCAAAGGGGACCGGCTGGCCAGACCGGACGACCAGGAAAACCCCGATGCTTATGTGCGGATCACAGAAAGACGCAGCGACGGTATCGTCGTCAGCGGCTGCAAACTTCACATTTCAGAGGCTTCAGTGGCCGATGAGGTGCTGGTCCTCCCGACCCGGGCCTTGCGTCCTGAGGACAAGGACTATGCCGTGGCCTTCGCCGTTCCCGGGGACTGGGACGGATTGAAGCAGGTGGTCACCATCCACAATCTCCGGTCCCGGGAACATTTCAAGCGGGGGTTTGTACCGGGTGCCACGGATTCCTATATGATCTTTGACGACTGCTTCGTCCCCTGGGAAAGGGTTTTCCTGGCCGGGGAGTGGCAGCATGGCGGGGTATTAGCCCTGCTCTTCGCCCTGTTCCACCGTCATTCTTATTCGGGCTGCAAGCCGGCCATCGGGGATGTCCTGTTGGGTACCGCGGCCCTGGCTGCTGAAGTGAACAATATCCATAAGGCCTCCCATGTCCGGGAGAAACTGGCCGAGATCATTATGACCACCGAATTGGGATATGCCGCCGGATACACGGCCTCCGACCTGGGCAAGCCGGAGGTCTATATGCCCGGTGTGGGCTTTGTTCCCTACGGCCCAGGCTCCTATATTCCCAACTCAATCTACTGCAACGTCGGCCGCTGTTTGACCGGCGAAGCGGTTTTTCGGGAAACGGAGATTCTCTGTGATTTGGCCGGAGGTGTGGTGGCCACCTTCCCCCATGAGAAAGACTTCGTCAATCCCGATATTAAAAACCTGCTTCTCAAGTACACCAAGCGCAATCCAAAGATGGATGTAGAGGATCAGGCCCAGTTCTGGCGTTATCTGGGGGACTTGATGTGTTCGGCCTCTGGCGGGATCACTAACATAGGTAACTACCACGGAGGCGGGTCCCCGATCATGGAGCAGATCGCCATTACCACCCAGTATGACATCGAGGCCCGGAAAAAGCTGGTCAAACACATTGCCGGAATGAGTGGAGGAGACCGCGAGGCTTTGAGCAAGCTTGGGAAAAAGTAACCATTTTAATCAATGAATTTATCAGACCAGGTTTAGCGTGCCCCTTTCCGGTTGATCGGTAAGGGGCACTTTTTTCTTATTAACCGGACAAAAAAATAAACAGCCGAGCCTCCCCTTAATCCTCTCTTATAACGGGTTTCTAGGGATCAGCGGGAGATAATACTTTTCTAAAGATGGACTCGTAAAAAGTCGTCATTCCCGCAGAGGCGGGCATCCAGACTATCCTCAACCTATTAAAAACACTGGATTCCCTTTTTCTCTCGACTTCCTCCGGAAGTCTCCCTTAAGGTCGGCAAAGCCGACCGTACGGAATGACGGAATTTGGCTTTCGGCGACTTTTTGCGAGTCCATATCTAAAGAGTACCTATATTTTTTCAGATAATCGACAAGGAGTGGATGATGCGGGAAAAGCCTTGTTTTGCAGCGACGATGATGGGGGCGGTGCCCTATCGGGAGATGGACCGGGCTGCCGGGATAATCCTGGAATGCCTTCCGGAAGCTCCGAGTCTTCCGATTATGACCAGGGGCATTCGCTGGATGCTGGAGGGGATACCCTGTCTGGTGTTCGATCGGGAAAGACGGATTGTTTATTTCGATTTGTCTACGGAAAGGGAAGGGGAAATTTTGGACTTCTATGACCATATTGAGGCCGACGATCTGGATTATTTTGCCACTACCTCCAAAACCGCCCCCTTTTTTTATGATATGATCGAACGGATTCAGAGTTCCCGGCCTGCTGAACTGAAATGGGTCCTGTTCCATACCTCCGGACCGTTGCTGTTTGGGGATATGCTCAAACAGGCGGACGGCACCCCTTCGATCCACAATGAAACCCTGCGGGATATCCTGATCAAAGGACTGAACGTCAAGGCCCGCTGGCTGGAAAAAAAGATCAGGGCGGAAATTCCCGGCGTTGAAGTGGTCGCCGACCTTCCGGAAACCACTTTGGTCAATTTTACTTCCTCGGCCGGTACCGGTTCCCGGGATGGGATTATCGAAGCCATCAACTTGAGTTTTGCCAATGTAGAGGGCCTCAGTTGGGTTCACTGTTGCGCCAATATCGACTGGTCTCTTCTTTTTGACTCCAAAGTCCGGATTGTCAATTTTGATGCCTATCAGCATGCCGAGCAGGTTGCCCTTTACGCCCAGGATATCCAATCCTTTTTAAAAAGGGGAGGAATGTTGGGCTGGGGGATTGTCCCGGTGGTCAGCGATCATCTCCGGGGAGAAACCGCGGAAAGTCTAATTCAAAGGCTGGAAGAAGGGATTGATCGTCTGGTAAAGCGGGGGATCGATGAAAAAATCCTGGCCGAGTCTTCCTGGGTCCTGCCCTCTTGCGAGACGGTCCTTCTCACTCCCGAAGAATCCGATCGGGCCTTAAAGATCACCAGCCAAATTTCTCAGGCGATGAAAAAGAAGTACGGTTTCAAATGTTCTTGAAATCGGCATGGCCATTAATCTGTTTGTGTAAGAGGAGATCCCTTCCCGGCTTTGATCTTACGGCCGAAGGGAATGCCCAACATCCTCATTTTATGTCTTAGCGTCCCAGGGTTAATCCCCAGGATTTCAGCCGCTCCTCCTTTTCCCTGGATCCGACCGTCCGTCGATTTCAAAATCTGGGAAATATGGTAAAAGGCCATTTCATCAAATTTAAGAGTTCTGAGATGGGGTTGATGCTGATCCGGAACAGGGTCCTTCAAACCGGGATGATGGACAGGATCAAAATCCAGAAAAGGATCCTTGTTTAAAATCAAGGCCCGTTCGATGGTATTTTCCAGTTCACGGACGTTTCCCGGCCAATCATAGGCCATCAACCGCTTGACAGCCCCGGGGGCCAGCGCCGGAAGGGGATATCGTCCCAGGTCGATCGATTTTTTCCTTATAAAATATTCGGCTAAGTCGCTTAAATCAGATTTTCTATGTCTAAGCGGGGGTATTTCAATAGGGAAAACATTCAATCGGTAGTACAGGTCCTCTCTGAAACTTCCTGATTCAATCATATTCTTCAGATTACGGTGGGTGGCGGCAATAATTCGTATATCCAGGGCCAAAGGTTCGGATCCTCCAACCCTTTCGATAGTTTTGTCCTCCAGGACCCGCAATAAGCGGACCTGGGCCGGCAAGGGCAGCTCCCCTATCTCGTCTAAAAATATGGTGCCCTTTTGCGCCCGTTCAAAGCGGCCCCGTTTTTGAGAAACCGCTCCGGTAAACGCCCCTTTCTCATGACCGAACAATTCGCTGTCAATCAAGGTTTCCGGGATGGCCCCGCAGTTGACTTTGATGAAAGGACCCTCGGAACGGGACGAAAGGTGGTGAATGGCCAGGGCAAAAACTTCCTTGCCGACTCCGGTTTCCCCTAAAAGAAGAACCGGGCTGTTTTGCGGAGCCACGTGTCTAAGCATACTGACCACATTTTTGAGTCCTTTGTCGGAGCCGATGATTTTTTCTCCGATTTGAAGCTGAAGCTCTTTCCGGAGGTAGCGGTTATCATCGGCGATCAGCTCTTTCAGATCCAGCAATTCCCGATATTGCCTGTTATTAATCAAAACAATGGTCCAGGGATCCTTGAGAAGTGAAAAGAGGTGCAGATGTTCTTGGGTAAATCGGTTTTTGCCGCGGGCCAGCAGGTTGATGCTTCCTTTGAGCTGACCGTCAATTCGCAATCTAAGACCCAGAAAGGAGGAATCAGGCCTTTTTAAAAGTTCCAGGGCTTTTTGGGCAATGGGTAGGCCTTCGGCGCTGTTTAAGAGGAGAAGATCAGGCGTCCGATCTGGATCGAAGAATACTTTTTTTTCTTTTTGGGAATAGGGATGTACAAGATTTATTATCTTGCTGCCTTCATGAGTGGCAATGGCATAAATAATTCCTTCGCTCATGTTTTCATTAAAAAAATTCAAGTTCATCTGATCGGCAGGGATATATTTACAGATATAGGTAAAAGAATTAAACAGGGCCTTTTCAATATCCAGGCTGGAGCAAATCTCCAAAGTGGCCTGGCGGAAAAATTCTTTTTCATCGACAACCATTTTTTCCCCTTTGGTTCGAAAATAGATAATAGCTCAAAGTCGTTTATCTCTCGCCCGCTTCGCTCGAGAGCGCAGAGGACCCAGAGAGACCATTAACAAGTCTGAGTCCTCGAGAAGGGGATTCAGACCCGCGGACTCAGCCTCCGGCAAGGATCGCAGCAGCGCTGGACCGGTTTTTCATTGCGGTCCTCTCAATCGCAATGAAAAAAATCAATTCGTCCTCAGTGATCTCTGTGGGCTCTAGCGGAGCGGGCGAGAGATCAAGCTTTTTAGTTCGGGAGTTCGGAGAACCCCAATTTTCATGTTTCGTGGTACCGCGCCCAATAGCGAGACTTGATGGTTTAATACTGTCATATTTTACATTAAATATTAATTATATCATATTTATCATTTAATATATCAAATATTTTATTTCGTGAACCGTTTCATTAAGTAACATATTATTTTTACACCAATTTTTTAATTGGCATTATCCGTGCATTAGAATTATAGATACACGTATCCCGACCGAATCAGAAATCTCTTTTATCCCGGTGATTCATTCCAATTCCTTCCTAACTATCTTAAAAGATAATGGAATTGGGTAAGTTTAATATATTCCCTCTTTAAAAGGATAATAAGTGAATCCCTTGAAACTATACTCTGATCTTCTTCCCTCCACAATTGAACAACCGGAGGCTGAAGCCGTTTTAGCGGAAAATGGGCGTCGTACCTGGCGACAATTGGAATCTAATGCCCGGCGCTTTGCCCAGGCCCTTGAAAGCCTTGGTTTGGGGATCGGAGACCGCTGGGCCTTTTTGGCCCATAATCGAGTCGAATGGCCGGAATTGGCCCTGGGAAACATGAGGGCCGGAACCCGCTATGTCCCGCTCAACTGGCATTTGACCATACCGGAGTTGGTATATCTGCTTCAAGACAGCGGAGCCAACATGCTCATCGTCGATCCGATAAACGAAGAAAAAGGCCGCGCTGCTGCCCATGAATCAGAGATTCATCCGTCGCGCATTTTTGTCTTGGGGCCCGATTTTGACACCTGGTTACTTAAATTCCCTGACAGCAAACCGCGAGATGAAGTTGCCGGAGCGACTCTGCTTTACACCGGAGGGACCACCGGCCGATCCAAAGGGGTCATTCGATCCGATACGGGCGGGCCGGTAGCGAACTGGGTTGAAACCGCTAATTTATGGGCCTCGGCCGTTTACATGCCGGAAAGAGGCATCGCTCTGATCACCACTCCTTTATATCACGCCTTCGGAGCCGGGATCCTGCAAGCCTGTCTGGCCCGCCGACATCGCATGGTCATCAAGGCTCGCTTTGACCTGCTTGATTTTTTTCAAACCGTGGAACGTGAGGCCATTACCTCAACGGCCCTGGTGCCAACGTTAATTATACGCCTGGCCAAACTCAGCCCTGAGGAGTGGAAACGGTTTGATACCTCTTCTTTGCAGTGGGTTATCCATACGGCCGCCCCCTGCCCGGCCTGGGCAAAGCAGACCCTGATCGACCGCTTGGGACCGATTGTTGTCGAGTTTTTAGGATCCAGTGAAGGGACCGGGCCGGTGGCCTGCACCAGTGAGGAATGGCTATCCCATCCCGGAACCATCGGACGGCCGAATCCCAGACTTGAAGCCAGCGTGGTCGATGACCAGGGGAATGATCTCCCGATCGGCTCGATCGGGACCTTGTATTTTCGCCGAATCGACGGTCCGCCGGTCTATCATGGGGACAAAGAAAAGACCGAAAAAAGCCGTCTGCCGGACGGACGGTTCACCGTTGGGGATGTGGGCCGGATGGATGCTGAAGGCTTTATTTACCTGGCGGATCGCCGGGTTGATCTCATTCTGACCGGGGGAGTCAATGTCTATCCGGCTGAGATCGAAGGGGTTTTGATCGAGCATCCCGGTGTGCACGACGTCGCCGTATTCGGCATCCCCGATCCGGAATTTGGTGAACAGATCAAGGCCGCCGTTGAATTACAGAAGGGTACGCCCGCCAACGAAGAAACCGTTGCAGGACTTATCGCCTGGTGTCGATCTCGATTGGCTTCCTTCAAATGCCCCAAGTCCATCGATTTTCACCCCGCCCTTCCCAGGGAGGCCAGCGGTAAACTGAAGAAACGGTTCCTTCGGGATGTCTATTGGGAGGACCGAAAAAAGGACACTTAAAAAAAGGAGGAGAGAATGAAAAAACAGGTTTACGCATTTTTTGTGGCCTTAATAGGAGTATTGATCCTTGCCACCACCGTCTTGGCCGCTGCGCCAAAAGCCGAACCCCCCCGGTACGGAGGGACCATGACCTTCATGGAGAAGTACCCGGCTCTTAATCCCATTGCCTGGGACAACGCCACCTGGGTCTGGAAACACGCCTACGATACGGGGTTCTACCTGGAACACCTGATGATGGGCGATCTCCAGAAAGGCCCCAGGGGAACCAACCAGTACGATTTCAAAGAAAACTCCTGGATTCCTCACCTGTTCCTGCGGGGGGAGCTGATAGAAAAGTACGAAGTGAAGAAAAAACCCATGCAGGTCATCTTTCACCTGCGCAAAGGAGTTATGTGGCAGGAAAAGCCGGGCATCATGAAAGCCCGGGAGTTTGTAGCCGACGATGTGGTCTTCAGCATGACCCGGCTCAGGAATTCTCCCAAAGCCCAGAAGGAGCATCATGATTTCATCGACCGCTGGGAGGTCGTCGACAAGCACACCCTGATCATGCACATGAAGGAATGGGACGCCGACTGGCGCTACCGGATGGGCTGGGGGGTATACGACGCCATCCAGCCGAAGGAAATGGCCGACGCACCGGGGGGCGCCAACAAATGGGAGAACCTGTTGATTCCAAGTATGTCGATGAACTTAAAAAATCCAATCCTCAATTGAAATGGTCACGCACCCTCTATGGGTCAAATGAGTCTATTGCCCTGCGCATGGACACCAAGCCTTTCAATGATATCCGGGTCAGGCAGGCCCTGAACCTGGCCATCAACAAGAAAGAGATTATCGACTCCTTGTTCCGGGGTCAGGCTGAATTGCATACCTACCCTTATCCCGCCAATTTTGCCGAAATCTATACACCTCTGGAGAAAATGTCTCCCGCGGCCCGGGAGTTGTACACCTATAATCCGGAAAAGGCCAAAAAACTCTTGGCCGAGGCCGGCTATCCCAATGGGTTTACTTTCAAGGCCCCGATTTTCAATAACAACCAAATCTCACTGGACCTGGCGGCCATGGTGGTGGCCTATCTGGCCAAGGTCGGGGTCAAGATGGAACTGGAGCCCATGGAATACGCCTCCTGGCTCAGTACCATGATCAACAAGAAACACACCAGCGCACTTTACTTCTCCAACGGTCACGGGACCATCCTGGCCGGGATCCGGAAAAACTTCCTCACCGGCCAGGGATGGAACCCGCACATGATGAGCGATCCCCATGTGGATAAGGTTTGGAACACGGTGAATGAGGACCCCAACCTTTCCGATGAAAAGGCCTACGCCGAGCTGAAAAAACTGATCGTCTTCATCATCGAACAGGCCCCGGCCATCATTCTTCCCCAGCGCTACGTCTATACCGCCTGGTGGCCCTGGGTTAAAAACTATTATGGGGAACAGCGTGTCGGTCAACAACGCTCCGGTCCGATTTGGGCCCGGGTCTGGATCGACCAGGAACTCAAAAAGAAAATGGGTTATTGATAAAATGGGGTTGAAGGACGGGGAGGACTTGGATCGGTAAAACCGAAAAGCCACGTCCCCGTCCTGCCTGAAAAGGCGTTAACCAAGAAAGAATAGGAACTTCATGTCACGACAAGAGAACCGATTTGAAGGGGTCATCGGCCGCACCTATAAGGAATCCAGTTCCTGGTGGCCCGAACCGGCAAAACCCCCCGTGGGCAGTCCGAATGTTGTTTTTATTATTTTAGATGACGTGGGCTTTTCCCAGCTTGGATGTTATGGTTCCAGCATAGAAACCCCCAATATGGACCAACTGGGGGCAGGAGGTCTCCGTTACAATAATTTCCATACCACCGCCCTTTGTTCTCCTACCCGGGCCTGTCTGCTCACCGGGCGGAACCATCATTCGGTTGGAATGGGGATGATTACCGAAATGGCCAGCGGCTATCCGGGGTATAACGGCCGGATTCCAAAAAGCGCCGGCACCATCGCCCAGATCCTCAGGGAAAACGGCTATGGCACTTTTGCCGTCGGCAAATGGCACAATACCCCTGAAGAGGAAACCAGTGCCGCCGGGCCTTACGACCGATGGCCGTTGGGAATGGGGTTCGACCGTTTCTATGGATTTATGGCCGGGGACGCCAATCAATGGAACCCGGATTTGGTTTACGATAACCATAGGATTCCTCATCCGGATAGTCCGGATTATCATTTGACGGAAGACATTGTCGATCATTCCATCGAGTTTGTGAAGGACCTTAAACAGCTCCGGCCGGACAAGCCCTTTTTTCTCTGGATGGCCTTCGGTGCCGGCCATGCCCCTCACCACGCCCCCGAGAATTTTATCAATAAATATAAGGGGAAGTTCGACCGGGGCTGGGATGTGGAGCGGGAGGAGGTCTTCGCCCGTCAAATAAAGATGGGAATCGTTCCCCCCGAAACCCAGCTCGCTCAGCGCAATACCGGGATTCAGCCCTGGAATGAGCTTTCACCCGACCAACGCCGCCTTTACGCCCGTATGCAGGAGGTCTTTGCCGGTTTTATGGAACATACCGATTATCATATCGGGAGATTCCTTGATTTTCTGGAAGACATTAATCAGATGGAAAACACCTTGGTTGTTTTAATTTCGGACAACGGAGCCAGCCAGGAGGGCGTCTGGCATGGATCTCTGAACGAAGGGCGGTATTTCAACGGCCTTCCCGAAAGCTTGGAGGAATGCCTGGCGGGGATCGATAAGCTGGGCGGCCCCCAGGCCTTCAATCATTATCCCCGGGGATGGGCTATGGCCGGGAATACACCCCTTAAACGTTATAAGCAGAATACTCACGGGGGCGGCACACGGGACCCCCTGATTATTCACTGGCCGGAAGGGATCGAAGCCCGTGGAGAAATACGACCCCAGTATCATCACGTGGTCGATATCGTTCCCACTGTTCTGGAGGCCCTCGAGATCGATGCCCCGGAGCAGTTGAACGGGATAGACCAGAAACCCCTGGAAGGGCGGAGCATGTTTTACAGCTTTGCGAATCCTCAGGCTCCGACACGCAAAGAGGTCCAATATTATGAGATGTTGGGTCATCGGGGTATCTGGCACAAAGACTGGAAGGCCGTAACCTATCATTCCACGAGGGCGGCCGGGAATTTTGATGACGATTGCTGGGAATTATATCATCTCGATCAGGACTTCTCTGAGTGCCACAACCTGGCTGAAACCGAACCTCAAAAACTGCGCGAATTGATTGAAATGTGGTGGGCTGAGGCTGGCAAGTATCAGGTCCTTCCCCTGGATGACCGCGGTTCAAAGCGTTTTACCGAGCAAAAACCAAAATTCGATCAGGGAAGAACTTCTTTCATCTTTTTCCCCGGAACCTCCATGGTTCCCGGAGGAGTGGTTCCGAATACTCAGAACCGTTCCTACGTGATCACCTCCGAGGTAGAAATCCCCGAAAAAGGGGCCGAGGGTGTTCTCCTTGCCCTGGGAGGGCGTTTCGGGGGGTATACTCTATATATACAGAACAATCGCCTGGTGTACGATTACAACTTTCTGGGAATCTCCCACTATAGCGTCACTTCAACGGTTGAGGTGCCGAAAGGAAAAAGCCTGCTCAGGTTTGAATTCAGTAAAACCGGAGAAAACCAAGGTAAGGGGACGCTTTTCATGAATGGAGAAAAAGTCGGGGAGGGAATGATTGAACGAACAGCCCCCGTACGGCATGCTTTTGCGGAGGGGATGGAAATCGGCCGGGATTCTTTAACCCCGGTCAGTGAATTCTATCAATGCCCATTCACCTTTACCGGGACTTTGAAGCAAGTTGTCATAGAATTAAAGGGTGGACCCCACCGGGATCCGGAGGGAGATTTTAGGATGGCTATGGGGCAGCAGTAATCAACAATCAGGTGCCGGATACTTTATTATTGATCCGCCTCCGCTCATAGATAGGGACTATTTGTTTAAGATCTCCATGGCTTCCTGCCGGTAGGAAGCCATCAAATAGGGAATGCCCGTTACCTTGGCGCATTCCTCCGTCAAGGACATGAGATCCTGACGGCGGATAGTGGCTACATTAAAGCATCTGGCGCCGGCCATAATCTGCTGCAATCCGACCTGGAGCTTATTGGCATAACTGTAAATACCGATGGCTCCCAAGGGGATATTTTTGATCTCATTTTTGCCGACCAGCGCGGCTACATTTTCGTAACAGACAAAGATCTCTTCCGGCGTGGTCCCGAATTCGCTGACCGTTTTAGGCAGGTCTTTTTTCTTCATCCATTGATCGATATTTTTCCCGACCATCCCCGGAATCATCAGGGCCCGCGCCATACAGATCGCTTT
>JACQYK010000101.1:20778-23294 GCA_016208255.1 Deltaproteobacteria bacterium
AACATAAGGAGAACCCAGGGCCAGGGCCTTGAAAAGGCCATCTTCGGAGCTGAAACCCCCGGCAAAGGCCAGATCAGGCACCCTCTCGCCCTTTTGAGTTAGAATTTGGGCAAACTCAGAAGCGGCGGAATGGAGGTAGAGGGAGGGCATACCCCATTCTTCCATCATCCTCCAGGGGCTCATGCCCGTTCCACCCGGGGCCCCGTCAATGGTTAAAAGGTCAATTTTAGCTTTGGAACCCCATTTGATGGCCATGGCCAGTTCCCGCAGGCCATAGGCCCCGGTTTTTAGAGTGATCCGTTTAAAGCCCAATTTACGGAGTCTGGCTACTTCGGCATAAAACCCCTCTTCATCAATAAACCCTAAGCGGCTGTGGCGTTCAAATTCTTTGATGGCTCCGTCCTTGAAGGCCGCCTGGCTGACCGGGTCCGATGGATCCGGAGTGACGATATAGCCTCTCTTTTGCAGCTCCAGGGCCCTTTCCAAAGAGTTGACCTTGATTTCCCCACCGATACATTTGGCCCCCTGGCCCCATTTCAATTCAATGGTTTCGATCTTGTGTTTGTTGATGATATATTCGGCCACGCCCAAACGGGTATCTTCCACGTTCATTTGGATCAGGATCTCCCCTAATCCCCGGTAGTAACGGCGGTAGGCCTCAATCCTCCGATCCATATCCGGCGCCTGGACGGTTTTATTGTTTTTATCCAGCACCAGACCGGGATCGATCCCGCAGACGTTCTCCCCGCAGACGATGGTTACCCCGGAGATGGCCGCGCCAACCGCAAAATGCTCCCAGTTTTTCCGGGCGATTTCCGTGGAACCCAAGGCCCCGGTAAAAATCGGCAGGGCCATTTTAACTTTGATATCCCATCCGTATTCGGTTTCGGTTTTCACCGAGGGGAACCGGGCTGTGTCCGGATTGCCTTCGATGCCGGGCGGCAGTCCTTTGGCCCCTAAGGCATAGCCGTGGATATTCAGGTGGGAGTAATCAATGGGGTAGTTCTTGTCTCCACCGGCGGTGATATCCCCGAATGGTCCGGGATAGATCAGTTCCCGGCCCCGGAAAGTGGCTTTGAAAACCTCACAGTTACCCCGACAACCGTCGATGCATCTCGAACAAATGCCGCTCATAGGGACAACGCTTTTGGATCGATTGAAGGTCCTGGTGGCTTCATTGGAATTGGGTTGTTGCAGATTCATACTTTTCCTCCTTTTGATTAGTTAAAATAAAAAAGGCGTCTTCCTTTTGAGATAGAAAGACGCCTTTGTCCTCAAAATTTATAATAAATTCATACGCCTTTGTATGAATTAATTATTATTACTGTTTAATATAGTATAAACATTAGTCAAACTAATTAAACTTGTCAAGGTTTTTTTGCACAATTATAATTTTATTTTTAAGTTTAACTAAAAATAAAATGATGATTTAGAAGAAAGAAGACGGGGGGATTAAAGTTCTTCAGAAAGTAAGACGGCCTCGGCCACTTCCCGCATGGATTTTCGGGAATCCATACTCCGTTTCTGAATCCAGCGATAAGCGTCCTCGCCGCTCCAGTTTCGACGCCGGATCAGGACCTCCTTGGCTTTTTCAACTAATTTCCGGGTCTCCAATTCTTCCTGAATGACTTTGGATTGGACCATCAGTTCGGTATTAAAAATGGCCACAGCCGCCTGATTGGCCACGGTAGTAAAGAGATTCTGTTCGGTCTCGGTGAAATGATGGGGCACGGAGGTATAACAATTGATGACGCCGATAACCCTTTCCCGGACGCTCATGGGGACGCTCAGCATGGAAACCAGCCCCATTTTTCGGGCCAGGGTCTTCTCCTTGAACAGGGGGTCCTCCAGAACATTAGGGCAAAGGTAAGGTTTGTTATGTTTGGCGACAAAACCCACCACGCCTTCCCCGACTTTAAGAGAACGCTTTTTTAGATAATCCCTATTGATGCTTTGCGTGGCCCGGATGGTCAGGGACTGGGTTTTGTCGTCCAACAGCCAGAGAGAACAGACCTTGGAATTCATGACCTCGGCGGTGACCAGGACAATAAGCCTCAAAATATCCTCCAGATACTGATCGGAGGTAATGGCCCGGCTGATAATCGTCAGGGCTTCAATGGTCTTATCGTAAGAGTGGGTGTCCATGGTGTAGTTCGTTTCAATTGATCTTTTTGACAAAACAGGAATTTCAGAATCTATTCACCACAGAGACACAGAGAATTTCTTTTTTCTTTGGCGGGAGACACCGCCAAAGAAAAACCAATCGGTCAATTCGCGAACACAAAAAGATTCCCCGAGGACCGCAGGCGGACAGGTTTTCAAAAATCGGTATCTCCCGATTTTTGAAATAGCCAGAGTCTCTGTGATCCCTGTGTCTCTGGAGCGCCAGGATAAGCCTGGTACATCTTGCTGACTGAAAGGAGTCAGTCATGGGAATTGCCCGTTCACCATGTAGCGGCGGACCCCTGCGTGAGGGCAACTGAACGCAGGAAGCGGTCCGGTGACTGGGAACAATC
>JACQYK010000316.1 GCA_016208255.1 Deltaproteobacteria bacterium
ATTGAATCAGGGTCTTTGTTGAAACGATGGCCGAGGCCATGGGGTTATCGGTTCCAAAGAGGACCTTGGAGGAACCGGCAAAATCAAGAATGGTGCGAAGTTCCCGGCAAAAAAGGTCATGATGGGTGAAGGCATAGTGATCCCACATGGCCAGATCGCCGTAAAGGTTCGGCTGGCGGGCGGCCAGTGAAGCCCAGGGGCGCCAATTGATCATGCCCATATGGGCGGCGATTACTTTGAGCTCTGGAAAATCAGTGGCCAGATCGGACAGCTCCAGGGCTTCGGCATATTTGCTCCGGGAAGGCGGCCCCAGGGGGCTGGTGTGGGTCAGCAGGATGCCGTTATATTTTACCAGAACCTCCAGGAGTTTATACGATTCCGAGCCACAGGGGTAGTAGCCGTCATCCGGATGGTATTTCAATCCCCGAACCCCATATTCCTCAAAACACTGCTTCAGCATATCAGGGGCTTCGGGTCTTCTGGGGTCCACCCCGGCCAGGGCCATGATCCGGCCGGGATTTTTCCGGGCGATGTCCCCGATAATTTTATTGCCCCGCTGGATGTTTTCAGGCTTGATCTGGGTGATACCGGCATTGTCCACCATGCAGATCAAGGTCAGGTCGATCCCGGCATCCTCCATGATGGCCAGAACCCCCTCTCCTGAAGGGTCGGCCCAGGTTTCGGCAGCCTTTTTAATCAGTTTTTCCTGATCGATCTCTATCCCCATCTCTTGGGCCTGGTGGAAAGCGGATCGGGCTAAATTTCGGACAATTCTTTCTGAAATTTTCGGAAATAAATGATAGTGAACATCGATGATCATCTTTTTTCCTTCCTCTATCCTCTTTTCTTTATCTCTCTGGCCGGGACTCCGGCGGCAATCACATTATCCGGAATATCCCTGGTGACGACGCTGCCGGCGCCGATCAGGCAGTTGTGTCCGATGGTCACCCCATTGACCGAGCAGGATCCAACCCCGATGAAGGTGTCGCTAAGCACCTTAACGTAACCGGGCAGGTGAACCCCGGCTCCCATGATCACATTTTCCTGAATGAGGGAATCATGATCAATGGTCACCGCACTGTTCAGGATGGTGTGATCCCCGATTTTCGCCCCGGGCCCGATAATGACGCCGGGACAGATCAGACAGCCCCGGCCTATTTCAGCGCTTCTGGAAATAACAGCCGAGGGATGAATAATCGTAACCGGGTTCAGAGAAAGGTCTTTAACCTGCCGGATCCGCTCTTTTCTTTTTTCCATTGGGCTCATGGCGATGATGACCTCAAAAGTGCCCATCCTGCTTTGGATCTCTTCCGGGAACTGGTTTCCGGGGAACACCGGAAACCCGGCCGCATCCCCAATGAGAAATTTAGTGCCTTCCCCCCATTCAACAAATCCGGTTAATTCCAGGTTATCCAGGGCCCCCAAAATATCCGGAATAATCCGGGCCTGGGGATCGGCCCCCAGAACTACTATTTTTTTCATGATTCACCAAATAAAGGCAGGTACAAGGTTTAAGGTCCAAGGTTCAAGGTAGGTATGAATTTCGGTTTTCGGTGTTTTTATACCTTAAACCTTATTCCGTATACCTTAAACCTTATACCTTAAACCTCTGTGAATTGTGAACCTCAGTTCAGATGGGTGACAACCCAGTTGAAGATCTCAGATCCCCAATCCCATTTGATCCACCCCTCAGCGGCCCCTTTTTTGGCCAGTTCAGCCTGCCAGTCCGAAAAGGTTTTATTGGCCAATTTGGCCCGATGGTCTTCGGAAAGGGGATGAAGCTCCTTTCCCTTGATTTTCAGAAAATAGATCCCTTTGACCGTATTAAGAGGGGGAGAAACCTGACCGGGGGGCAGATTGAAGGCAATATCATCGATCACTTTACCGCGGGGAGTTTTTTCGATCAATTTAATAATCCAAAACCCTTCGGGGGTGCTGACCGGAGGGCTGACTTCCCCCGGATTTAATTCATAAACCTCTGCCGCATAAGCTTTGCCTTCCTGGAAGCCTGCGGAGACCCAGCCTGTTTGTCCTCCTCTCTCCCCGGTTTCCCGGTCAAGAGAGTAGGTCCTGGCTAATTCAGCAAAATTCTTTCCGGACAGGACCTGTTCCCGGATCTTTTCGGCCTCGGATCTGGTTTTGGCCAAAATTCCCAGACCTTGGATCTGACCCGGAGTCATCATTTCATCCACGCCTTTGGGCATCCACCCGATCTCCCCGCCTTTTCGGGCTGATTCGAGATCAATAGAGTTTTCGGCGGCCAGCCGGTTAAAATCCTGACCTTTTTGCAGGCCGGTCCGGATCATTTCCGCTTTGTTTCCCGGCGGGGTAATGATGGCCAGGAGATCGATATGCTCGGCCTTCCTGGGTATCTTTTCCAAAAAGTTTTGAAACAATAATCCCCGGTAGATATCCAGTTCTACCCAGGTCCGGAATTCCTTTTCCTTCAACCCCGCTCTCCGGAGCATAGAGCCATAACGGTCTTCAAATTTTTCCTCAGGGGAAGCCGAGGCCATAACCCTGCGTTGGATTTCCTGGTTCAATATCTTTTCCGGTATGACGATCTTTTGCTTCAAGGCTTCCTGCCGGATCAATTCCAGATGCATCATCTCCTGCAATAATTGGGTGGCCGTCTCGAGTTGACCGCCTTCTTGCCCCGCTGGATTTAATCGTAAGCGCTTGATCAGATCCTGGGTGTTAAAGGTAGTCTTGCCCACTTGAAGGAGGGTCTGATATCTGGGGGCCAGGACCTTCAGATAGTAGGGAATTCCTATAATAAGCACTACGACCAGGACAAAACCCGCCAGGGCGACCAGCAAACCTTTGCGCCCCAGACGAACGTGATTTTCAGAAAGTGAGGCGGCCTGGTCAGAATTTTTTTTCAAATCGGGATGCTCCATTGCTGTAATCAATTACCTCAAAAAGTGTTTTCGCGGGGTTGAGTTATTACTTCACCTCGCGGACAGCCGGGCGGGGTGGTTCCAGGACCAGTCGCTTTAAAACCTGAACATAGGTGCTGTGAACAAGGTAGACCGGAGTGCTGTGCTTCAGTTTAACATAGTAATGATCCTCTCCGGGGGTCTGGCCCCCAAAGAGGATCTCCAGGGGATCTTTTTGTCCTTTAACACCGAGAACGACGACCATCGGGGGATCAGTCAGGCCGAATTCCGCCAGGTCCCCCACCTGCTCGGCGATCAACCGTTTCGATTTTGGGCCGGAAACAAGAATGACGATCCCTCCCCAGCGCTTGAGATCCACCGCCTGCCGGGTTGCATCGTCAAATCGCCAGCGTTCATCCTGGTCCTGAAAGAAGTCGATCCTTTTCTTTTGGTGAGGCAACTGAATCGTTATATGATGAATCTTGGCCTCATCCACCGACCATATTTCCGGAGGGCTCTCCTGTTTTGGCCTCGGTTGCGTCAGATGGAAGTAAACAACAGCCCCAGCCAGAAGGATCAGGATGCCGGCGAAAATAAGGGTTGCTTTAAAGTTCAAAGGAAGGCCCTACCTTTTCCTCCACCAGATGATCCCTCCCAGAAGCAAGGTGAGCAGGGGCAGGAGTCCCACGCTGGAATAACGGATGAATCGAAGCTGGTTATTATTGACCAGAAGCTTTCTAAAGGTATAAGGCTTGGGCCGGATGGAGATCAGGTGCTCTTCTTCGGCCAGCCAGTTTACGGAATTCAAGAAAAGGTCCCCGTTGCCGCCGTTTTTAAAATGGGCATTGGAGGAAAAATCCGAATCGCCGATGACGATCAGCCTGGTCAACTTTTCTCTCTTCTCCGGCTGGCCGGGAGGAACCTCCGCCCCCACCGGTCTGCCGGCGATAATCATGGCTCCCAGGGCCTGGAGGCTCCTCGTTTTTTCCGGATCCGAGGATTTCATTCCCTCCTTTTCCAGCCAGCTTTCCGGGGTGGTCAGGATGAGCGGGAGGACAGCCAGGCTTTGATACTGGACCGGTTTCAAAGGCCATCCGGCTTGGGCCCCTCCCTCTTTGATCATGGTTTCCAAAATCCTCCCCAGTTCGTTGGTAAGGTCAAAGGATACGGCATCCGGGAAATAGGTCGTATCCAGACCGGAGGTGATGACCAGCGGAGGATATTGGTTTCTGAAAACTGCGGGGACGGCCATATCCGGGGCTACGTAGGCCCCGGGGTCCATGACCCGCCCTTCGTTGACTTTAAGTCCCCAGGCCGAGAGGATTTCCTTTACCTCCTGCGGAGGATCAGGGTCGATCAGCATCAGAAGCTTGCCATTTTTTTCCAGAAAGGTTTTGAGGGTCTTCAGGACCTCGGGAGGCGGAACCTTTTTGGTGCCGGCCATAATCAGCACGGCGCAATCCGGGGGGATCTCGTTTTTCAGCGTCAGGTTCAAGGTCTGGACTTGATAAAGATCCCGGATCAAACCCATTCGGGCGGCACTGTAACCATTCGGATCGTTGTTGCTGATGTCGCGTTCTTCATTCCCCGTTAAAAAGTAGATTTTTTTGGCCTGAGCCCCGGAGACCTCGAGCAGGGCACCGGTAAAGTTCTGTTCCGAAGGTGTCAAAACGGCTTTTTGCTTAGTCCCGCTAATAAAGACAATGGTTCCATATTGCCTGACCTTGTACTGATGGGCCAAGGCCGGTTGGGATTCCGGATCAATAAACCGGAAACTAAAACTTTTATTAAAGAACTTATATTCTTCGAGCAGATCGCGGGCGATTTTTTTAGGGCCTTCATATTGAATATCATCAGGAAAAAAACCCAGGGCCTTAACCGGTTCTCTTAAACCCTTGATGACCTTCACCGTTTGCGGGGCCAGGGTAAACCGGCCGGCAGCGGTGAGGTCATAACGCTGGTGCTTGAGTATCCCCAAATAATTTGCCAGGATCAAAATGAGGACAAAAAGGGCGATCATGACCAGAGTATTCAAGCCATAGCGGAACCGTTTGCCTCGGATAAAGGGCCTGATTTCCGAACGGGCACCGATAATGGCCGTGAGGAACAGCAACAGACTCAGACCTAAGAGACCGATAACCGAGGCGGTTATCTCAGGCAGAAAGAACCGGACCAGCAAAGCCAGGAGTAAACCGGCGACTCCCAGGACCGCGGCCGTTTTTCTAAACAAAAACAGAAATAGAAAAAACCCTTTCACTTATCTCCATCTCCTTGATTCCAATGACCGGAGGGTCAGGAAAAGAAAAACAATAACCAAACTCAGATAATAAATAACGCCATTACTGTCGATGATTCCCCGACCGAAAGCCGGGAAATAAGTGGAAACGGAGATGAGTTGAAATATCCGGAAGCTCTGGTCTCCGGTCAGACCTTCGGCTAATCCAATAAACCAAAGGAACAAGATCAAAGCACTGCTCATCACATAGGCCACAATCTGATTGGCGGTCAGGGATGAGGTAAACAAGCCTATGGATAGAAAAACGGCCCCCAACAGAAACAAGCCCAGATATCCGCTGAATATAGGGCCAGGGTCAGGGTGGCCGAAACCGTAGAGCAGCAAGGGATAGAAAAGGGTGAAGAAAAGCATCAAGGCATAAATCCCCAGGGCGGCGAAAAACTTTCCCAGAACGATTTCGATGTCCTTGAGGGGCGCGGTCAGCAGGAGTTCAAGCGTGCCGAGTTTTTCTTCCTCGGAGAACAAACGTACCGTCAGGGCCGGACCGAGAAAGAGGATGAAAAATTGACTCCACTCCAAAAAGCCCTGGATGGAGGATTCCAAATAAGTGGCCGGAGACCAGCCGAAGCCGTACCCGGAAATAAAAAGAAAGATGGAAATGATGATATAAAACGAAGGAGCGCCCAGATACCCTCGCATTTCTTTTCCGGCAATGGCCACCATGTTTCTCAATCGACTACTCTTTCTCTTTGGAGGTCAGTTTTAGGAAAATATCTTCCAGACTCATCTCTCTGGTTTTCAAGCCCAAGAGGCGAAATCCCCCGTCCTTGACGGCCGAAGACAATTCATCCCTGATATCCAGACCCGGTTGGGATTCGACTAAATAGCGTTTCGTTGGACCCGCATCCTCTACTTCGATTTTTATTACACCCTTGACCGCCTTAAGGCGGGATAGAATCTTTTCTTTGGATCCGGCAGCCTCGATCTCATAATGCCGGACCCCTCCCAGGCCGGCTGACAGGTTTTCCGGACGGTCCACGGCAACGATTCTACCGT
The DNA here is from genome assembly GCA_016208255.1 of Deltaproteobacteria bacterium. Lineage (GTDB taxonomy): Bacteria > Desulfobacterota > RBG-13-43-22 > RBG-13-43-22 > RBG-13-43-22 > RBG-13-43-22. Next base: position 6,172 of record JACQYK010000316.1, read on the forward strand.
GATTCATGACAATGATCCTTTGACAGACCAGGCTGACTTCAGGGAGGATGTGGCTGCTGAGTATGATCGTATGGTCCCGGCCCAATTCCTGAATCAGCCTCCGGATATGAACGACTTGCCGGGGATCTATGCCGATGGTCGGCTCATCCAGGATCAGGACTTCCGGTTCGTGGATAATGGCCTGAGCCACCCCTACCAGCTGCCGGTATCCTTTGGACAGCTTGGCGATAGGGGTTTTGGAGTACTCATCGAGACGGCAGGCCCGAATGACTTCCTTGATCCGGTCTTCTCTTCTTGGTCCCTTCATTCCGCGGATGGTGGCCAGGAACCGGAGAAAGGTCGTTACCGTCATCTCCTGATATAGAGGTACGCTTTCCGGAAGATAGCCGATACGTCGGCGGACCTCGATGGACTGGGTTTGGATGTCAAAACCGGCCACCCGGACCGTGCCGGAACCGGGCGGGATAAAGCCGGTCAAAATACGCATGGTGGTGGTTTTACCCGCGCCATTGGGGCCGAGAAAACCGACAATTTCCCCCTTTTCGACCTTGAAGTTTACATCCTTGAGGGCTTGAAAATTCCCGTAATATTTGTTCAGGCTTTCAGCTTCTATCATTATCCAGTCTCTTGTGATTCAAGAACGCGGAGTCTATGAAAAAGGCACATGGCAGGCTACTTTATGGCCAGAGGAAGTTTCCATCAATAAAGGGACCTCTTCCAAGCAGACCTTTTCAGCGACCGGGCATCGGGTATGAAACCGGCATCCGGAAGGGATGTTCAGCGGGCTGGGTACCTCCCCCGAGAGGATGATTCCATCCCTCCGGTCATCGGGGTGAGAGGGTAAGGCCGCCGACAGCAGGGCCTGGGTATAAGGATGCAGGGGGTCCCGGTGCAGTTCCTCACTGCTGGCCGTCTCCACCAGCTTTCCCAGGTACATGACCCCGATCCGGTTGCTCATGTGTTTGACCACCGCCAGATCGTGGGCGATGAGCAGGTAGGTCAAGCCGAACTGGTCTTGAATATCCTTTAAGAGATTCATGATCTGGGCCCGGATGGAAACATCCAGGGCCGATACCGGTTCATCGAGGAGGATCAGCTTTGGATTCAGGGCCAGAGCCCTGGCTACGGCTATCCTCTGACGCTGACCGCCGCTGAATTCATGGGGATAGCGTTCGGCATGGTCGGGTTGGAGACCCACCACATCCAGGACCGCCGAGATTTTTTCCTTGATCTCCAGGCGAGAAAATTCGGTATTGACGATGACGGGTTCGGCAATAATAGAGCCGACCTTCATCCGGGGGCTGAGGGAACTGTAAGGATCCTGAAAAACGGCCTGAACCTGGCTTCGATATCTTTTTTGTTCAAGATCGGACATCTTGCCGATATCATGCCCTTCAAAGAGGATGTTCCCTGAGGTAATACTTTCCAGAAGCAGGATCAGTTTTGAAGTGGTGGTCTTGCCGCATCCGGATTCACCAACCAGACCGAAGGTCTCTCCTCTGGATATGGCAAAATCAATGCCGTCGACGGCCTTGATGGCCCCGATCTGTTTCATAAAGATGAGGCCCTTGGTCACCGGAAAGTGCTTGGTCAGGTTTCGTGCTTCAAGGATATAATTTTCCATGTGAATTTTACCTCTGAACGGCCAGCCAACAAGACAGGGAATGCCCTTCGGCCGGTATCGATTCAGGTGGGATTTCCTCAAGACAGATCTTCAGGGCTTCGGTACATCGGGGAGCGAAGCTGCATCCCGGAGGCAGGTTTCCGAGGTCGGGCGGTTGACCTTTGATGGAGTGGAGCCTTTTTAGATTTTTATCCATCTTGGGCAGAGAGTTCATCAGCGCCCTGGTATAGGGATGTCTGGGATTGTTAAAAATCTCCCGTATCGGGGCGGTTTCCACCATTTTCCCGGCATACATGACGGCCACCCGGTCACAGATTTTGGCCACGATACCAAAATCATGGGTGACGACGATCAGGGCCAACCTGAATTCCTTCTGGATGCTTTGAAGCAATTGTAGGAATTGGGCCTGGATGGTCACATCCAGGGCGGTGGTCGGTTCATCGGCGATCAGCAGTTTGGGCTGGCAGCTCAAGGCCATGGCCCCGACAATCCTTTGTCTCATCCCGCCGCTCATCTGATGAGGGTACTCCCCGACCCGGATTTCCGGCAAAGGGATTTTGACCCGGGTCAACATCTCCTTGGCTTTTTCCCAGGCCGATTTCTTGTCCAGCCCCTGATGGATCATGATCGGTTCCGATAATTGATTGCCGATGGTGAATACCGGGTTTAAAGAGGTCATCGGGTCTTGAAGGATCATGGAGATCTCGGCGCCTCGAATTTTTCTCATTTCCTTTATACTTTTTGAAAGGAGATCTTCCCCGTTGAGGATAACCTCCCCGGAGACGATGCGTCCGGCCGGCGGAGGTACGAGCCTGAGAAGAGACAAGCAGGTGATACTTTTCCCGGAACCGGATTCCCCTACAATCCCCAGAGTTTCCCCTTCGGCCACATGGAAACTAACCCCGTCCACGGCCTTAACCACGCCGCTTCGGGTAAAAAAATGGGTCTTCAGATCTTTTACTTCAAGGGTGTTGTTCACGAATGCCTACCTTATGAGACCTTTGAAAAACGCCCCCTTTTGCCCAATCTCTGCGTCAGACTTAAATTTTAATCCTCGAAATACTAAATGTATGTCTGTGGTTAAAATTTTCGTTTTCCTTGACCTTGGACAAAATTGAACATTTTTAAAAGGTCTCCTTCTTGCTTAGAGGCGTGTCTGCCGAAATTTAGGATCCAACCGGACCCGGAACCAGTCTCCCAGCAGGTTAAAGCTTAAAACGACCAGGAGAATGGCTATTCCGGGCCAGAGGCTGACCCACCAGGCCTGCCCGATATAATTCCGGCCTTCGTTGATCATCGAGCCCCAGGCCGGATCCGGAGGAGGGATCCCCAGGCCTAAAAAACTCAAGGAGGCCTCGGCGATAATGACCACGCCGAGACTGAGGGTGGCTAAGACGACCAGGCTGTTGACGATATTGGGAAAAATATGCCGAAGCATAATCCGGTATTTGCTGCATCCGGCCACAACGGCCAGGCGAATGAAGTCTCCTTCTTTGATTTTGAGCACTTCGGAGCGGAGCACCCGGGCATACCAGGCCCAGGAGACTCCGGCCAGGATAATGATCAGGTTATATTTGCTGGCCCCCATGATGGCCGCCAGAGTCACAGCCAGGATCAGGAAGGGCATGGAAAGGACCATATCGACCAGCCGCATAATCAACATATCCGTTTTTCCTCCAAGATACCCGCCTAATATGGCCAGTATGGCCCCCAATAAACCGGAGAAGACAACGACCATAATCCCGACTTCCAGAGAGGCCCCGGCCCCGACGATGATGCGGCTCAAAATATCCCGGCCCAGATGGTCCGTACCCAGAGGAAAGGACCAAAGACCGCCCTCCGCCCAACCCGGGGGCGTGAGGGCCAACCGAAAAGAGGTCGCCGTCGGATCATGGGGGGCGATGAGCTTTCCGAAAATACCACAGATGATAAAAATAATTATGGTAATGGTGGGAAATTTGGGGGCCTGACCGATGTTGGAAAAAATTTTTCTAAAAGGAATCTTTTGAAAAATACTCATGACTCGATTCACATGATCCTCGCTGGACAATTCCTTGCGTCTCCTTCCTCTTCGAAGCCGTTAACCGGTCGCCTTATTGGTACCTGATCCGGGGATCAAGATAGGCATACAGGATATCAACGATCAAGTTGGCAAAAACAAAAAAACTGGAGGAAATCAAAACACACATCTGGACCACCGGATAATCCCGCCCAAAAATAGATTCCACTATCAGTCTCCCCAGCCCCGGCCAGTTAAAAACCGTTTCGATAATCATGGTCCCGTTCATCAGGGCTACGAATTGCAGGGCCGATATGGTAATCACCGGGGCGGCGGCATTCTTGAAGGCATGTTTCAATATCACCTTCCACTCGGCCACCCCTTTAATCCTGGCCATTTTCAGGTACTCGGCATCGAGAACATCGAGCATGGCTGACCGGCTTAAGCGGGTCAGGGCGGCCATGGTGTACCAGCCCAGGGTGAAGGCCGGCATGAGATAGTGCTGCCAGCTTCCCATGCCCGAAGTGGGCAACAATCTGAAGTAGGTGGAAAAAAGAATGATCAGCAGGATACCCACCCAGAAACCGGGCAGGGCCTGGCCCAACAAAGCGAATATCTTGCCGAAATTGTCAAAGTTGCGACCGACCGTCACTGAAGAGTAGATGCCGATCGGGATTCCGAATAACAGGGCAAACCCCATACTGGCGATAGCCAGCTTGAGGGTGTTTGGAAAGCGGTCCCAAAACATCTCGATGGCCGGCATATTCCCCCGGATGGATTTCCCAAAATCACCCCGGACCACCCCGGAAATATATTTCCAGTATTGGATATAGATGGGTTTATCAAAGCCGTAGTCGATCCGAATTTTTTCTAAATCTTCTTTGGTAGCACTCTGGGGGGCCATGAGGGCAACCGGATCACCGGTGAGGTGGGTTAAAAGAAAGACGATCATCGATATGCCGACGATCGTTATCACGGCCTGCCCGAGCCTTTTAAGAATATAACGTTTCATATACTCCTTTTGGGGTGAGAAACCAATAGCCGAGTATAGTTATTTGCGATCTTTTTTAAGACAGTTACTGCGGGTAACCTTCAGGTCTAAAATCATTTGGATTAGGATGTACCAAAAAACAGCGGTCAGTACAAGTCTATATTTCCATAGCATCTAAATTTTACAAAAACAACTTTTTTTTATCATTTTGTCCTTTATCCAGGATTTTGACCTCTGGCTGAAGAAGCAATTCCAGTAACAGCAACAAAAAAGAGGTTTCCGGCCTGTGAGCCGGGAACCTCTTTTTTGTCATAGCGATCAATACGGATAGGTTAGTAAAAAGTCGCCAGAATCAAAAACGTCATTCCGGTCGGTCGGTTTCACCGACCTCCTGTAAGAGACCTCCGAAGGAGGTCGAGCGAAAGCCGGAATCCAGAAACTTCATATTAAAAAAACCCTGGCCCCGGTTTTCACCGGGGTGACGACTTTTTACGATTTCATCAATACTACTCAGATCAAATAAATTTGAAATTCCTTTCCTCATAGTAACCAGTAACCCTCAACGGGGTAAAAAGGGTATTGATGTCTTCTACTCCCTTATCAATCCTTGACTTTCATATACTCAAAACGGGTGGCTGGGAAAGATCCTAACTGTTGATCCCATTGGACGATCCTCTGGTTGGTGCCGAAACTGGCATGAATAGACCAGAGGTGTATATTGACGCGTCTGTCCCGGACAAGCTTGGAAAGGCTACGGCCCAATTCTGTTGCCTCTTTATCACTCCGGGCAGCAATGGTTTTTTTCAAGGTGTCAGAGATTTCCTTGGTGGTTACGTAGGCCCAGGGCATCCCTTCCATGTAGGCGTCCTGCAAATCGGAACCGGCGTTTATTTCCGCATCATACCAGGAATTTCGGGGAATAAGTCCACGAAGTTTTTTGCCGGTATAGGCATCCTGCAAGGCAGCGCCTTCAAGTATTTTCATCTCGGCTTTAATGCCCACTTCCGCCAGGTTGCTGGCGATAGCCTCTAACCAATATACGCTGCCCTGGCCGGCAATAATCGAGGTCTTAAAACCATTGGGATATCCGGCTTGGGCCAATAATTTTTTGGCCTTCTCCGGGTCATAGGGATCGGGCTTGACCGTTGAATCCCAGCCCATAGTGTAAGGAGAGAGGGCCTCGCCATAAGGCTCACTTCCTCCAAACAGCACCTTGTCACAGATACCCTTTCGATCAATGGCCAGGCTGGCCGCCTCACGAACCCGGATGTCCTGGAACGGATTTTTTTCCTCGGGGAAGGGGAGATCGGCGTAGGCCATGGTTTGCCCGATAATATGCTTGACTTGAACGAGTTTGAATCTCGGGTCGGCCTTGATCTGGGGGATGTGTTGCCCGGCAAGGGTGATAATATCGGCCTCACCGGACTGGAGCATAGCCAATCTGGTCGAATTGTCAGGGACATATATGATCTTTAAGGTTTTGAATTCGGGGGTTTTGCGATGATGATTGGGCACGGCCTCCATGGTAAAGTACTGATCCTGCTTGTAATCCACCCATTTAAATGGGCCGGAACCGATGGGCTTGTCAGCAAAACCGGCATCCCCCACTTGTTCCCGGTATTTTTTAGGCATGATGGCCCCGTTCCACCAGAATCGCTTGATCAGATCAGGGGCTGGCATTTTAAGATTGAAGCGAACCTTATATGGACCCAGTACTTGGATATCCTTGATCCGCGATCTGTAGGTTAACCCCAGTACCTGTCTCAATTCCGGACGCATGTGTGTTTCGTAACTGAATTTGACATCCTCGGCGGTCAGGGGATCCCCGTTGTGAAATTTGATACCTTCCTTGAGATCTAATTCAATGTAACTCCAGTCATGGGCGATTCTCCAGGATTTGGCCACGGCCGGGAGGGTCTCCAACCTCACCCCCATGTCGACTAACCCTTCAAAAACCGTGGTGGCAATCAACGGCCCATTTCCTGCTGCATGGGTGGCCGGATCACCACCCCTTTGATAAAAAGAGGGGTAGCCGCTGACATAGACTACCTGCCCTTTAGTTGCGGCTTGTCCGGCAAGAGGAAATGCCATCATCAAAAGAAGTAACCCCGTCATCAATCTAACTGCTTTTATGCCCCTGTTTTTTTTCATCCCAACCCTCCTCGTCTTTGGCCATGCCCCCTAGGTCCCTCATCAGAGGTCACAGCCGGTTTAAATTTTTAAGGGACTTTAATTATATGATATAAGGTAAGTTGGTAGGTTAACTTAATTTGTTCAAATTAGTATATTTCGGTGGAAAAGCTGTGTCAAGGAAATTTGTTCTGAAATTTATCCGAGAAATATCTTTCTTTATGAAAAAAATATTTCTTCGAAAATCAAACTGAGATAAGATAAATAAAAATCAAAATAGGTGGAGGAGGATCGTCCATGAAAAAACCGAAAAGTCTGCCATTACTCGACGATAAGGATTTTCCCATCAATCGTATTCGCCAAACTATGGTCCGGGGAACGGGGACCGATATTGAAGAACTCAAGGGAAAGCCCCTGATTGCCGTGGTTAACTCCCAGACCGAGCTCAATCCGGGTCATATGCACCTGGGGCGCCTGGCCGAGAAAGTTAAAAACGGCGTCCATGCCGCTGGCGGTGTTCCTTTTGAGTTCAATGTGCCGGCCCCCTGTGACGGGATGTCGGAAGGCCATGAAGGGATGCGCTACATTCTGCCCCAGCGGGAACTGATCGCCGATATGGTTGAAACCCATGTCCGCAGCATGATTTTTGACGGCATGGTCCTGATTGCCAGTTGCGACAAGATCATTCCGGGGATGATTATGGCCGCCGCCCGGTTGGATATCCCTGCCATTTTTCTGACCGGCGGACCCGGCACCTGGCAGAGGCGGCTGGTGGGAGAAAATAAACCGGATGGGGGGAACATCGCCTCTTGCGGAGCCTGCGATATTATGGGAACAGCCAACACCTTTCAATGTATGGCCGAGGTCCTGGGCCTGACCATCCCCGGATCAGCCAATGTCCCCGGCTTTCACACCGATAAGCTGCTCTTTGCCCGTCAGACCGGTAAACGTATTGTTGAAATGGTCGAGGAGGGGTTGACCGCCAGAAAAATTCTCACGGCCAAGGCGATTGAGAATGCGGTCATTATGGATCTGGCTATCGGGGGTTCGACCAACTCGACCCTTCATCTGCCGGCCATCGCTCATGAACTGGGCCTCTCCCTGCCCCTTTCCCGGTTTAATGAACTGAATAAAAAAATTCCTACTCTTATTGGCATTCGCCCCAGCGGACCCCATGAAATTCTCGATTTATATGCCGCCGGAGGGATTCCGGCGGTGATGAAGGTGATGGCCTCGAATCTGAACCTGGGGGCTTTGAATGTTACCGGGAAGACCTTCAAAGAAATTGTCGAGACCGCCCAGGTTTATGATGAAACGATCATCCCCCCAAGGGACAAGCCCTTTTCCCCTGAAGGAGGGACCGTGATTCTTTTTGGCAACCTGGCCCCGGATGGGGCGGTGGTTAAACAATCGGCCGTCGATCCGGAAATGAGATCTTTCAGCGGAAAGGCCCGGGTCATGGAAGCGGAATCCGAGGCCTTGAGCGCTTTCCGGGAAAAAACGATCCAGGAAGGGGAAGTAATCATTATTCGCAATGAGGGGCCCAAAGGGGGACCAGGCATGCCGGAGACTTTGGCGGTTACCCTGGCCTTGATCACCTCAGGTTTGAAGCGGGTGGCCCTGGTCACCGACGGCCGTTTTTCCGGCGCTACCTCCGGGCCTTGTGTGGGACACGTTTCCCCGGAGGCTTATGTGGGAGGACCGATCGCCGCCCTGCGGGACGGGGATCAGGTGACTATCGACATCCCCAACCGGAAGATCGAAGTCAATCTTTCCGATGAAGAAATCCGTCAACGCTTGCAGGGATTTAAACCCGTCAAAAAAGAGGTGCCCCCGGGATTCATGCAGCGCTATATCAAATATGTGGGTTCAGCGGCCAAAGGGGCCCTGTTGGAGTAAGGGGGGAGAAAATATGCTTCAGTTATTACCAGGCAGAGTGACCATTGAAAATGATGTGGTGTTTGGGACTACCGGAAGTCGAGACTTGAAATGCGATATCTTTCATCCGCCCCCGGGAGGGGACCGGTGGCCCGGCCTGCTGATCATTCACGGCGGCGGATGGTATTCCGGGGACCGAAACCAGTTGAGATATTACGGCATCCAACTGGCCAGATATGGTTTTGTCGGGGTGGCCTGCGAATATCGTCTGTCGGGGGAGGCGGCCTGGCCGGCGCAGATCCATGATGTTAAGGCCGCCGTCCGCTGGATGCGCGCCAAGGCCCGTAGACTTAATATCGATGAAGGCAAAATATGTGTAACCGGAAATTCCGCCGGTGCCCATTTGGCTTTGATGTTGGGTTGCCAGACCGATGCTTTTGAAGGCGCGGGGGGCAACCCGAAGGTCAGTTCGCAGTGTGCCGCTGTTTCGGCCATCTATCCGCCGACGGAGATACATTTCAACAAAAATGAGGTGGAAAACAAACTGCTGGGGGAGGCGGGGAATGAAGCAATCGCCGCCAAAGCCAGTCCGATAAATTATGCCGATCAGGTGGTTCCCCCAAGTGAGAGTTTTAATATGTATCAGGCACTCAATAAAGCCGGTGTAGCAGTTGAACTTCATGTTTTTGACGGCGCTCCTCACGCCTTTGACAGTTTGGCTGAGTTTGCCAAACCCTGTGTGCAACTGATGAATTTATTCTTCGATCGAAAAGTTGTCAACCCCCGGCCGGTAGTGATTCCGGAGGTAACCGGGCCGTAATCACCTCCAAGGAGGAATTATGAAGGTCTTTCTCATCTTAGGCTTCCTCTTGATACTGTCCCCCTCCTGGGCGGTAACCCCGGGGGACCCCTTCGCCTCAAAACGGCAGCAAATGGTCAGGGAGCAGATCGAGGGGCGAGGGGTCAGGGATGGGCGGGTATTGGAGGTCCTGCGGAGGGTCCAACGTCATTTATTCGTACCCGCCTCTTTGCGGAATTCGGCTTATGACGACCGGCCCCTTCCTATCGGTCATGATCAGACTATTTCCCAACCTTACATCGTTGCCTATATGACCGAGGCTGCTAAAATCAATCCCGCTGACCGCGTCCTCGAAATCGGAACCGGCTCCGGATATCAGGCAGCCGTGCTGGGAGAACTGGCCAAAGAGGTTTATACCATCGAGATTTTAAAACCTCTGGCTGAGAGTTCCGGGTCTCTTTTGGAAAGATTAGGATACAAGAATATCAAGGTGCGATGGGGAGACGGATATCAGGGATGGAAGGAACAGGCCCCCTTTGACGTCATCATCGTCACCGCCGCTCCCTCCGAAATCCCGGGGGAGCTGGTCAAACAATTGAAGACCGGGGGCCGGATGGTGGTGCCCATCGGCGGATTTTTTCAGGAACTGTACCTGATTACCAAAACAGACTCGGGAATCAAAAAGGAAGCCTTGCTGCCGGTACGGTTCGTTCCCATGATTCATCCGGCAGAAAAGAAAAAATAAAAATTGTTGCTGGTTGCTGGTTACTCGTTACTTGTTTTAACGAGCAACGAGTAACCAGTAACAAGTAACGGACTCCTATGGATTTTAAGCCCCGGTTATGAAAGGCCGGTAGTTCTCAATCGCCTGCCTGAATATGGCCAGCCCCTCTTCCAACTCCTCTTGTTTGATGTTCAAGGCGGGAAAAATCCGGATCATGTTTCCCTGGGTTTGTCTGACAAACAATCCCTTAGCCAGACAGAGGTCGGATATCTGCGTGGCCGTTTTTTCATCCTGGAACTCAACCGCCAATAGCAAGCCCAGACCGCGGACATCGGCTATCAAATGCGGAAAAGCTTTTTTCCATTGGTCCATATGTTGAAGGGCCAGTTTCCCCATGGCCTGGACGTTGGCCTGGATCTGATGATCGAGCAGGTAGCGGATCACCGCGTAGGACACGGCACAGCCGAGCGGATTGCCGCAATAGGTGCCGCCGTGATCGCCCGCTTCCAGCCGGGCGGCCACCGCTTCCGACAGGGCAAAGGCCCCGAAAGGAAAACCACCGGCGATCCCTTTGGCCATGGTCAGGAAATCGGGTTGGGCACAGGTTCGGCTAATGGCAAACATGGGACCGCAGCGGCAAAAACCGGTCTGGACCTCGTCTATAATAAGCAAACTGCCGTTGTTCCGGCAGAAGGCGCTGACCTGTTCCAGATAATCATCCCCGGGTATTTGGACCCCCCCTTCACCCTGAACCGGTTCCAGTATCACCGCCGCCACCGATGGGTCCAGATTATGTTTCAAGGACTCCAGGTCGTTATAGGGGACGAAGCGGTAGTTGGGCATAAGGGGATTGAATTTCTCCCGGTGCTTGGCCTGGCCGGTGGCCGAGGCGGTGCTGATCGTCCGGCCGTGAAAGCTTTGATGGGTGGAGATCACATCCAGCCTTCCGGTCACCTTGCGGGCCAGTTTGATGGCGGCATCATTGGCCTCGGCCCCGCTGTTGGAAAAGAAAATCCGGGTCAGGTTGGAAGGCAAAATCTCCCACATCAATTGCAAAAGTTTAGCCCGGGTGGGAGAGTAGGTCAGACCCGAATTAGGATTCTGGATGATCTTCCGGCTTTGTTCCAGAAGGGCCTCGCTGATGACCGGGGAAGCGTGTCCCAGGCAGGTGACCCCCCAGCCGGAAGTGAAGTCCAGAAACCGCTTGCCTTCTTCATCCCAGCAATAAACCCCCTCGCCCCTTTCTATGGAAACCGGGATCTTGCTGAAAAAAGGCGGTGAGGACTGATCTTCGATCTCAATAGTCTCAATAGTGCTCATGGGTCCTCCTTGATGTTCAGCAGAAAAAAATTGATGAAATCAGGTCTTAAAAAAAATGTTTTAATCTATCCCTTGAAGGATCAGGCGCTATCTCCTTCGGCCACGCGCCGGCAGGCCCTGGCCAGGCGAAGCACGGCTTCTTTCAATTGATTCATGGGAGTCCAGGAATAAGCAATTCTTAAATACTCCCCTTTTTCCTGATTCAAGTCGGGAAAGGACATGTATCCCGGATTTACGGATACTCCTTCCTGGGTGGCGGTACGCCAGACCGCCTTGGCCGTAAGTCCTTTTTTCAGCTTTAGCCAGAGATAAAATCCACCGGCGGGCCGTTCAAAGCTGACCAGATCAGAAAGATAGGTTTTCATCAAATCGGCCGCCAGTTTCATCTTTTTTTTATACAGGAGGCGCATCCTATTCACGTGCGGTTCCAGATGTCCTCCATCCAGAAACCGTCCCATCATGTGCAGGGCCATTTGATTCTGACCCATATCGAACTTAACCCGTGAAAAAAGGTTGAGAGCATCCGGGTGGGCGTGAACCCAGCCGATACGCAGGCCGGTGGCTACCGTTTTGGAGAAGGTTCCCACGGTTAAGACACCGGCCCCGCCACTTAAGGCCGCCAGATTGGCTTTGGGGGGGGCATCATAATAAAGATCGCCATAGGCGTCGTCGTCAAGAATCAGGAATTTTTCATCGGCCGCCAGTTTCAAAAGTTCTTTTTTTCGTTGGGTACTCATGGACAACCCGCTGGGATTTTGAAAGGCCGAAATGACATAGACCAGCTTGACCCGTTTGCCTGTTTCTTTCAGGGACTTGATTTTCCGGGCCAGTTCCTCAACCTTCAGCCCTGATTGATCCATGGGAATCGGACAGATTTCAGCCCCGACCCCGAGAAAATTGGACAGGCTTCCCATATAAGTGGGCGTTTCAGTGACAATCACGTCACCAGGATTGATGAGGGCTCTGACAATCAGATCAATGGCCACGGTTGATCCGTTGGTCAACAGGAACCATTCTTCGGTAGCATCGAGACCCTTTTCTCTGTTGTATTTCTCGGCCAGAAATTTCCGGATCGGATAATATCCCTTCCCGAATCCATAGCGTAAACCGGCGTCATCTTTCCGGCTCATCACCCGGCGCAGGGATTGATTCAATTCCGCCCGGGGCAGCCAATCGCTGTCGGGGATGCCGACACTCAGGTATAACAGGGGGTTACGGGGGACGATATCGTCGGGGGGGGCCCAAAGATTGCCGGCGCCGAGGCGTTTCTGAGTGATGGCATTGGTGTATTGAACGTATTGGTCTTTCTGCCAGAATTCCCGCAAGAGGTCTTTTGGGTTTTTAGAGGATCGGTTCAATGGCTGGTCCTTTTCTTCTCTACAAATTCAGGAAGTTAAAACAGACGTAATTATTTTTAGAATATCCCGGAAAAAAAATTTCATATCCCTTTACCGGTTGTAAGTCAATACCTTTCGTTTCCTTGAGGGTCAGGATCCAAGGCTGTTCCCTGTTCCCCATTAAATTTCCGCTCCGGCCTACTTACCACACGATTATAGGCTGATCGGTTGACACTCAATTGAAAAAGATCCGGTCTTGAATAGTGCCCGGCAACATCACAGAGGGCCTTGGCCGAGTAGAGGCGATCTATCGAACAGTCGGCCAAAAGGATGGTTTCTCCTTCGGCCGGCCCGGCGATGACCTCGCCTCTGGGATCGATAATGCAGCTCTCTCCCGGGTAAGGGACGGCCAAATCCCGGTAGGCGTCTGAAACACGGTCCGGAGACAGCACGGCTCCCACATCGATAACGTAGGCGCCGGCCTGGGAGGCAAAGGCCCTGGACAAAAACAGATGGCGTGAGTTGTTCATCCCCGGCCAGGCGGCCACATGGATTTGAGTCCCCCTGGCCATCAATACATAACCGGGAAGGACCATGTTGTGTTCCCAACAGTTGAGACCGCTGATTCTGGCGTAAGGACGATCGTAAACATTAAGACCGCTTCCGTCCCCTTCACCCCAGGCCGTGCGTTCTCTATGGGTGGGTTTGAGTTTTCGGTGCTTTCCAAGGATCGTTCCCTGGTGGTCGATAAACAGCAGGGTGCAATAAACCGTACCCTGTGTCTGGGGGTCCCTTTCGGCAAGGCCCATAACAACATCCAGATGGGCCTGGCGGGCCGCTTCACACAGTCGGTCGGTAGCCGCGCCTGGTATTTCCACGGCGTTGGCCAGATATTCGGCGGCCATCGATCCTGTCGCCGAACCCCAAACGAAGAAGGGATAACCGGGCAGCCATGATTCGCCGAAGGCGGCCAGGGTCGCGCCCCCAGCCCCCGCCTCCCGAATAAGGCGGCAGGCCTTCTCAGTCGAGGCCTCAAGGTCGAAGTAAACCGGTTCAGCCTGAATCGCCGCCAGTTTGAATTGAGTATATTCGGTCATGATTTATTACCTCCTTTGATAAATCCGGTCCACCGCTCCCGGCTTGAACAACGGTTTCTCTGAGCAATTGTTTTCGGAGTGAAATGGTAAAAATTTTTTTGCCACTAAGGCACTAAGACACAAAAAAGGGCTTAATTTAATGAGGGTTAAAAAAACCTTAAAGCTTTATGCATTTCTTCGTGCCTTTGGAGCGCCAGGATAAGCCTGGTACATCTTGCTGACTGAAAGGAGTCAGTCATGGGAATTGCCCGTTCACCATGTAGCGGCGGACCCCTGCGTGAGGGCAACTGAACGCAGGAAGCGGTCCGGTGACTGGGAACAATCCTTGTCGCGAAGGGGTGGAGAACCCCTGACCGCGAACGTGTGAGCCTTAGCGAAAGCTAACCGGATTCGGCCTCGTTACACAAAGTGGGTGTGGCCAACCTTCCAGACTGGGTTAAGCCTGA
>JACQYK010000326.1 GCA_016208255.1 Deltaproteobacteria bacterium
GGGTGAGGCTCTGAATGGAATAACGGGAAACCGTAGTTTTTATATAAAAAAAGTAGTATTTTAACTATGATTAGCCCATAATCAGTTCTCATCCGGAAAAGACCTTTCCGGATGAGAACACTTCGATACCGGCCAGCATCTATGGCCAGAAACCCCCGCTCGGCTTAGCCGAGCTCCTGTTAAGGTCGATGAAATCGACCGATTGAAAAAGGGTTTCTGGCGAGAGCTTCAGCCGGTCCCCGCATGGGGACCTTAGTTTAAGGTCGACATACGGCATCCGAATGGATGCCTTTTCAATGCTCGACAAAGTCGAGCTGGTCGACCGAGCGTAAATCCAGGTGTTTCCATCCGGAAATTCTAATTTCCGGATGGAAACTAATTAGTTATAACCGGGGAACCTTGGATTCCCGGACAGTTTTCCCGGGTTACCTGGAAAGATCGAATAAACAAAAACTGCCATGAAAATATCAGTCATCCTCGCCCACCCCGATCCTGAAAGTTTCAACCGGGCCATCGCCCGAACCGCGGTCGAACAACTCGAGTCCAACGGGCACAGCGTCCTTTTCCATGATCTTTATGCGGAGAACTTTGAGGCGCTGCTTCCCGGGCAAGAAATTCGGCCAGAGGCGATTTTGCCGCCGGTAATAAGAAGACATTGCCAGGAGATCGCCGAAGCGGAGGGCATTATTATAATCCATCCCAACTGGTGGGGGCAGCCTCCGGCCATCCTGAAAGGCTGGAGACGATCTGGAAGAATTGCGTTTTCGGGCTCTGCGGCGTCCCCGCTTTCTTTCGCCGGACCTTCAGTGTGATCATTACCAGCACTGAGTCTCAACGAAGGTTATGGCTTGAGGAAGTGAAGGCCATGGTTGATTTGAGGTATCCAAAAGATAATCGGGCGCGGGAACCGAAGTCGGCGGGAAAGGAGGGGCATGAGTAAAGCCTACGTTCACGGTTACCATCACCGCGAAAATATGCGGTTACAGGATCAGGCCTCTACCCTGGTCGAGTTGCTGCACTCCGACACCTCTTATCCGGCAGGAAGCCTTGTTCTGGAAGCCGGTTGCGGTGTCGGAGCACAAACAGTGACGTTGGCCAGGAGCAGTCCGAGGGCCTTGATTACTTCCATCGATATTTCCCGGTCCTCTCTCCTGGAAGCCAAGAGGAAAATTTTGTCCGCCGGCTTGACCAATATTCAATTTCAACAAGCGGATATTTCAAATTTGCCATCCGGACAGCCAAGCCGCCCATAAGGCCATTCAATGTCAGGTTGAATTGCAGCGGAGGGCCGGCGGCAACGCCCTGATAGGGAGAGAACTGTATCCGCTGCTGGATCAGGCCGGTTATCACTCCATTCGCGTGTCTCCTCGAATGGTTTACGTTGATTCCAGCAAGCCGGAATGGGTCGAAGGGTTCACCAGGAAGACCTTCACGGCCATGACCGAGGGTATCCGTGAAGCGGCCATCCATTCAGGATTGATTGAACAACAGGTCTTCGATCAGGGAATCAGGGACTTATATCGAACAACAGAGAGGGACGGGGTTTTCTGTTATACTTTTTTTAAGGCGGTTGGCAGCAAGTGATTCAAGAAAATTCAGGATTAGACAACAGAAGCTGAAAGGACCAAAATAGGGATCAAATCCTGACCCACCCCCATAAAAAAAGAGGTAAAAAGAGTTGAATATCCCCTTTTTACCTCCAAAAAGGAAGTGTTGAGCAGGACCCCGGGCCTTAAATGATCGATATTTCGTTTCGATTATTTAAGGATAACTATCCGGGGCTTATTCAAAAGTCCCCACTTTCGGTTTCTCTTATTTTCTATTTTCGTAAAAACCGATAAAACCGCTGAGTGCCCTGGCGGCTCTATTGATGGTGGGATAAACCGCCATGTTCCATTCGATCAATTTTTCCTTAAGCTCCATTCTGATTTTAGCCGCGGTCTCATCCTCCTTTTCCTGATTGCGCATTTCCTGATAGACAAAGACCGTCGGTTTATTGAAGGAGCCCATCTGTTTGTAGGGTTGGAGATGATTGGGAAGAGAAAAATTTTTAACCCGCCTCCAGGGGCCATGGACAAAGACCATGAGTGAGTCGAAGGATGGATGCTCGGCCATCAGGTAACCTATCTGGAAGGCCGCCTCATGATCTCCCATGGAGATGGAAAAATCAGCCGGATTTCCAATCCAGTCCCAAATCGGGCTGCCGGCCTCCTTGAGTTTGTCCCGGATATCCTGGGGAAGGGGGATGACCTCCAGTCCGGCTTCTTCACATTGATCGGCGGATAGGACACTGCTGCCGCCGCTTCCCCCGAGAACGGCCAGTTTGCGCCCGGTGGCCGGCGGCAAAAAATTGAAGGCCACGGCCAGATCGACCAGATCTTCCAGGGTGGAGACATTGACAGCCCCGGACTGTCTGACCAGGGCCTCCCAAACCTGTTGAGACCCGGCCAGGGAGGCTGTATGAGAAACCGTGGCCCGGGTTCCGGCATTTCCCCGTCCGCCCTTGACGATAAGGACCGGTTTAACCGCGGCCGCTTTCTTCAAAGCCTCGGGAAATCTTTTCCCGTCCCTCACCCCTTCGATATATAAGAGGATGATTTCGGTCTCGGGGTCTTGGGCAAAGTAATCAAGATAATCACATTCATTGAAGTCCAAAGCGTTGCCGTAGCTGATGGCCTTGCTGAACCGCACCCCCTGCTGACCGGCGAAACTGACGATCTCCCCGACCACCTGCCCGCTTTGGGAGATCAGACCGATTTTCCCCGGTTCCATAGGCATGCCGTCGTTAAAAACGATTCTTTCTCTGGGATAATAAACCCCCATGCAATTGGGTCCTATGATACGGATGCCGTATTCCCGGGCCCGTTTTAAAATTTCCTTTTCTAAATCCGATGCCTCTTTTCGACCGGTTTCGCTGAAGCGGGCGGTGAAGAGGTGAAGCCCTTTGACCCCTTTTTTGCCGCAAGCCTCCACCAGATCCAGAACCTGCTGGGCCGGGATGGAAGAGATGACATAATCCACCGGACCCGGGATGGCGCTGACCCTGGGATAAGCGGGTAATCCCCCTACCATTTTGTACTTGGGATTGACCGGGTATATGGTTCCTTGATAACCGCTGTTTTGTAAGGGAGTAAGAAATCCACCCCCGCGGCCGGTGTCGGAAGCCCCAACCACGGCAATGGATTTAGGATGAAGGATTTCCTCTAATGGGTGATTAGACATATCATGACCTTTCCTGGAATTATTGAATTTCGACCGGCTACAAATGAACTGATTGATTGAAAAACCGAGGGTGTCGAACGGCGCCCTGATGCCGGGATGTATTGACCTTCCATGGTAATCTGTCCCCTGGGGAGACCAAGGAATAATCAATAGCCTTTCTTAATCAGAGTAGTATATATCAAATCAGCTTGTTATGTCAACTAAAAGAAAATCTGGGGGGGCATCGGAAAAATGGGGCCGTTACGGGGACAATGCTCTAGGCTGAAAGCCATCCGAAAGAAGACAGCCATCTTAAGATCTTGATTAAAAAGATAAAAAAGGAGGGGGGTTATTGTAACCTCTGAAGAGGTGGCCCTGACCTTTTCCGGCTCTCTCGGGAATGGCAGATAAGTGATTCCGGATCAGCTTTTTAAGAAATCAAAAATAGCCTGGTCACGATGAGTATTAGGTTGGAAGAGGATGGAATAGTGATTGGTCCCTTCCAGATCCACCCGCCGGGCGCGGGGGATCTCCCGGGTCATCCGGCCGACCACATCCTCGGGGAGCAGAATATCATCTTCAGCCAACAGGCCCTTGGTGGCTCTGAGAATCAGGGTAGGGACCCGGATCTGGGGATAAAACTGAGAAGAATCCACTTTCCCTAAATTGATAGCTTCTTCCTGGATATGTTCAGGTTTTATATTGACTCGCACCCCGCCTTGGTATTCTTCGATCTCATAGCGGACATAAGTTTCCAAAAAATCATTCCAGGGTTGGAGATATGGGGCTTCCTTCATGCGGGACAGATAAGCCTCGGCCGAAGGAAAAACCTGCCCCAGACGATCCAGGGCCGGTTTAATCCCGGCAAAAACCTTGGCCGACTGGGCTTCGGAAAGTTTTCCCCCGCCGTCCACCAGGATCAGTCGGTCCGTTCTTGGCGGGTATCGGGCGGCAAAGGCCAGGGAAATAAAGGCCCCCAAAGAGTGCCCCATCAATACCGCCTTTTCTATTTGAAGATCATTTAACAGGGCCAGTATATCCCGGAGATGATGTTCTATTGAATAACCGCTTGGAGGTTTGTCCGAGAAACCCCGGCCACGAAGGTCCATGGCCAGGATCCGGTGACGGGGCGCTAAAACAGAAGCTAAACCATCCCAGGAACGGCAGTTGGCGGTAATGCCATGCAGGCAAAGGATCGGTTTCCCTTCTCCTTCCCAGACGGCCAATTGGATTTGGATTCCGTCTCCTTTGGCTTTTATCATGGTTGGTTCGGACATAAGTTCTTCCTTAAAAAAAGTTCAACGTTCGAAGTTCAAGGTTCAACGTTCAAAGCTCAGGGTCCCCAAAAACGTCATTCTGGTGAAAGTCGGAATCCAGGAACTTCAATAATTTAAAAAATTCCTGGACCCCGGTTTTCACCGGGGTGACGACTTTTTGCGAGTCTATGTTATGAGACTGTTAACAGATTAAGGTTTTAAGTTTTCCGAAAACCTTGAACCTCGAACGTTGAACGTTGAACCTTGGTTTTACAGTCCCAAATAAGATTTCCGGATATGATCATCTCCGGTAACTCAGAAAATTTTCAAAAAGCTGCCTCCTGGCCGTCTTCAAATGCCAAAGCCACGGTTCCGTCTCCCGGACCGAGCCTATTCTTCTAGTACCAACCCGGTTTGGCTTTTTCATTAGGCATGGGGGATCTCCACTGGCTTGGCGGCGGCCTTTCGACTTTTAATAATATCTCTGGCCGTGCCGACAAACCCTCTGGGAAAGAAAAAAACCACTAAAATAAAAAGAATGCCAAAATATAGGATCCAACGTTCGGCCAGCCGTTGGGCAAAAACGACATTAGGTAACAATTCCTGGGCGACTTTTTGAAGATCCGGCAGCCAAGCTTCGGCGATTTTGATAAAAGAGGCCCCGATAATACTGCCGTAAAGTGTGCCAAGTCCTCCAATGATAACCATCAGCAGGACATCCAGCATAATCGGAGTGCTCAATACTGATCCGGGATTAACGTATCTCAACCACATAGCATAGAGTATCCCGGCCAATGAAGCAATGGCCGAACCGAAAACAATGGCGAAGACCTGGTAGTGAAAGGTTTTGTATCCCAAGGCGGTAGCCCTAGGTTCGTTATCACGCACGGCTTGGAGAACCCGTCCTACGGGAGAGCGAATAAAACGGAGCATCATGATAAAGAGGATTACAGAGACTACCAGAATGAAATAATAGGTCATAAGCCGACCATTGATTTCCACACCCATTATTCTCCTGGCCGACCAGCCCACGTTAAATATTCCCGGTAGTCCAAAAGAAATCCCATCTTCGGCCCTGGTCAGATCATACCATTGGATGGCCAGAATATCGGCAAATTCGGCCAAGGCCAGGGTCATCATGGCAAAGAAAAGGGCCTTTACCCTCAGAGAAAAGAAAGCGATAACCATGGCCATGGTAATACTTAAAGCCAGGGAAATTCCTGTGGCCAAAAGGAAATGGGTCCAAGCAGGGGTTTTGGCATGGTAAATCACCAGGGCCAGGGAATAGGCCCCTATCCCGAAGAACATGGAATGGCCAAGGGAGAGCAGCCCCCCGTATCCGAGCAGTAAATCATAGGAAGCCACAAAAACGGTGAAGATCATAATCTTGACTATTACATCGATGAGTCGGAAGGAAGAGAAAAAGAAAGGGATGACCAATAGCACGGTGATGAAAACCAGCTGAATGATAAAGGTCGGCTGGCTGTAGCGGGTTCGCTGTTCCTGAAGCCTCTCTATTTGAACCGGATTTAAATTGGTCACCGTTTCCCCCCGTTTAACTCCGACCCATAAGGCCTCTGGGCCGGATGAGTAAAATAATGGCCATGATCATAATGTTCACACCGAGAGCCAACTTCGGAACCAGAAAGGCGACATAATTAAAGGCCAACCCGACCATTAGCGCTCCCAGGAAACTGCCGGTAACCGAACCCATACCTCCTATGATGACGACAATCAGGGCGAAAATCAGGTTTTCATCGCCCATGCCGGGATAAATATGCCCATTAAAGACTGAGAACATAACCCCGCCCATAGCCGCGAGGGCCGCCCCGGCGGCAAAGACCCCGGAAAAGATACGCTGGATGTTATAACCCATGACCTGGACGATTTCTTTGTTTTCCACCCCGGCTCGGACAATGATTCCCAGTTTGGTCTTTTGAAGTACGAGCTGGATGCCAATATAAACCAAAACCCCCACCAGTATGGCCACTCCTCTGAATTTGGTCACCAGGATGTTGAAAAAATCCCAGGAGTCCTGGAAAGCGGCCGGGACCAATAAGGCTTCATCATTGGGGCCCCAAAAAATTTTGATGATTTCGTTCATCACCAGCGCTGCACCCATCGTGATCAGGATCTGTTTGAGGTGATTCCCATAAGTCTTGCGGATAATAACCCTCTCCAGAAGCAAACCCAGAATCCCGCCTACTGCTAAGGCCAGTAGTAATACCAGAGCTAAATGCCCCATGCTCTGGGCCAGGTTGGCCATATCCAGCCAGCCTTTTCGGCTGAGAATATTCAGAAATGAGAAACCGGCGTAAGCACCCCAGGCAAAAAAAGCCCCGTGGGCCAGGTTGAGCACATCCATCAGGCCGAAGATTACCGTCAAACCGGAAGCGGTCAGAAAGAGCAGCACTCCCATGGTTAACCCGGCGATGGTCAAGGTGGCATAGGTGGTTGGGTCAATCCAGATCAGCGGGAGTATCCAAACCCCTATAGAAAAAATCCATCCTCCCAGTTTTCGGGCATCGAATGCGGTTGGATCCTCTGCTCTCCCATGGCTTGAGATCAACATTATTGCTTCCCTCCCTCAGGCAATCCCCAAATATTTCCGCTTCAACTCCTGGTTTTCGATCAAATCCTCCATGAGCCCCTGATGGACCACCTTGCCATCATCTAATATGAAATAATCCTGGCCTACCTTGCTGGCCAGGTAAAAATTTTGTTCCACCAAAACTACTGTAGTAGTCTGTTTGATTTGATTGAGTGATTCTCCCAAATGTTCAACCACAACGGGCGCCAGGCCCTTTGAAGGCTCATCGATCAAAACAATCCGGTGATCAAGAACCAGGGCCAAGGCAATAGCCAGCATCTGTTTTTGTCCTCCGGACAGGAGACCGGCTTTAGAATGAAGAAACTTTTTGAGATCAGGAAACAACTGGAAAACCGATTCCAACCGGTTCCAACCCTGTTCACTTTCTTTAAACATGGCCAGCCGAAAATTTTCTTCTACAGTCAGAGGATAGAGCACGGCATTGTCCTCTGGAACGTAACCGATTCCCAGGCGGGCGATATCAAATGGTTTACGGTTTTGGATAGCCTGTCCGGCCAATTCAATCCGGCCCGAGGTAGCCGGGGTAAGCCCCATGATAGTCCGTAAAGTGGTGGATTTCCCGGCCCCGTTTCTTCCGACCAGCACGGTCGCCCTCCCCGGGATGACCTCAAATGAAACCCCTTGCAGAATGTGATGCTGTAAAATGTGGGTATGAACGTCCTTGAGAGAGAGGATCGGTTCATTCATACTTCAGACCTCCACCCAGGTAAGCTTCCTGGACCTCCTGATTTTGGGCAACAGCTTCTGGGGGGCCGTCGCAGATCAGAGAGCCGTCCTTAAGAACGGCAATTGTGTCGGAAACAGTCATGATCATATCAAACTTATGTTCCACCAGCAGAATCGTCCGGTTTCGACCGGCTTTGATCTCCTGGATGATGTCCAGGATCGCCGGGACCTCCTCCAGACTCATCCCGGCAGTCGGTTCATCCAACAGCAAAACCTCCGGGTCAAGGGCCAGGATGATTGCGATTTCCAATTTACGTTTTTCACCATGGGTTAGACTACCAGCATCGGCGGCCCATCGGTCATTCAAGAGCACTTGCTGTAACAACTGATAGGCCTGATCCTCCAGATGGCTATAAGACCGATAATAGCGCCAAAAGACTAGTCCGATCTCGGACTTGGCTTGGAGGGCCACGCGGACGTTTTCCAGTACACTCAGGAAAGGAAAGATATTGGTCAGTTGAAACGACCGTCCCAGCCCCAATCTGGTCCGTTCAGCCGGACCGAGTCTGGTGATATCCTCACCTTTGAACAAGACCTTTCCCGAGGTTGGCTTATATTGACCGCTTATTAAATTGAATAAAGTGGTTTTTCCCGCCCCATTGGGTCCGATAAGAGACTTGAGGTAAAAGGGCTCAACCTTGAGATTAACTTTATTGACAGCGGTATTACCGCCAAAGCTAATGGTCAGGTTCTGGGTTTCGACTAAAGGTAAATGGTCCATTGTCCTAGTTCCTGAGGGAATAAGGTGCATAAGGATTAAAGGATCGCTTCGCTTAAAGAGCCTCACCCCGACGACCGTTGCTCAACCAAAGCGATCCTTTTACATGGGGTTCAAAGCCTGATCTTATTGATTCCGAATCCACAGAAGGTTGCTGTTTTTCTTCCTACCGCTTGCTATGGATCGGAATCTTCATGTCCTTCCAGGTCAGTTCCTTTTCCAATTCGGGAATGGCCCATTTAACATTCGGGTCTACCTTGATCTTGAAGACATACATGGATTGAAGGGCCTGATGATCCTCCGGTCGGAAGACCATTTCTCCTTTGGGTGTCTGAAAATGCATCCCTGCCATGGAGGAAATCAATTTTTCAGTGTTGGTCGAACCGGCCTTTTCAATGCCGGAGACAACGGCCATGGCCGCTGCGAAGCCACCACAGGTAAAAAAGTCCGGTGGGACGTTAAAACGTTTCATGTGCTCTTTAACCAGCCAGTCGTTAATCGGGTTCTTGGGAATTTCATAATAATAGTAGATGGCCCCTTTCATTCCAACCAGGGGTTTATACAGGGCCAGGGCCGCCAGAATGTTTCCTCCGGTAGTGATCTTGATTCCATATCGTTCATCAAGCTTCATTTGAGCGAGCTGAAAGGGGTTGCCCTTCCCAGCCCAGATGATAAAGATGTACTTGTCCCCTTTCAAGTCTTTCATGGCCTGGATAATTCGCTGGGTGGAGGCCGTAAAATCAGTGGTGTTTATAGGAGCGTATTCTTCAAAGACAACCTTGGCTCCATTGGCTTCAGCCGCCTCTTTGTAGGCCTTGACTCCATCCCGACCAAAGGCGTAATCCTGGGCCAAAGTGGCGATAAGGACACCGGGTTTGGCTATGGCCAGGGCATTGGAGATGGCATCCTGGGAGGAATTACGACCGGTGCGAAAGATATACCGATTCCAGGCCTCCCCGGTAATCGAGTCGGCCACCGCTGGCTCAACGATAAGTACTTTTTTAAACTCCTGAGCCACTGGAAGCATGGCCAGGGCCACAGCCGAAGAAACCCCACCCACAGCCAAGTCAGCCTTATCATCCTTAAAAGCCTCAGTTAACATTTGTTTGCCGACTTCGGGTTTACCCTGGGTGTCCTTGACGATGACGGTGATAGGCCGGCCCAAAACCTTCATGGTTCCCTTGGTGGCATACTCCAAACCCATTTGAAACCCGGTCACCGATTGCTTGGCATAGACCTCTAAGGCCCCGGTTACTCCCGCAACTTGGACGATTTTAATCGGCTCAGCAGCCATCAAACTAATTGATCCCAGGCCCAGCAACAACATAAACGCCATAAAAATAAAAAACATTTTTTTTAAATCCATCCTTCTCCTCCTTTAATTAATAATTGTGGTAATACAAGCTCACCTTGCCAAACCCTTGATCCTTCGAAGTTCAATTAACATTTTGCGAAAAAACTCATTTTAAAAACCGATGTTATTTTAAGATTTCTTCGATTAAATCCTCCCGCATAACCCGCTTCAGGGTCTTACCGGCTGTGCTCCTGGGGAAGTCGTCCTTAAAGATCACCTTGTGGACCCGCTGATAGGCCGCCCCGACCCTTTGATTGATCCAATCCCGGAGCTCCTCTTTCCCGATGCTCCCTGGCTGATGCAAGATGATCGCCGCCACCGGCGTCTCTCCCCATTTTTCATGAGGAATGCCGAAGACGGCCGTCTCCCGTACCGCCGGGTGCCGGACAATGATTTCTTCAATATCTTTGGGGTAGACGTTTATCCCCCCGGAAATGATCATATCTTTTTTGCGGTCCACCAAGTAGAGATAACCGGTTTCGTCCACGTACCCCAGGTCACCGCTGTACAGCCAGCCATCAATGATGGTCTTCTCGGTTAACTCAGGTCGTTTATAATAGCCGGGCATCAGGATCGGCCCACGGCCGACAATCTCCCCCACCTCCCCGACGGGCACTTCCTGACCTTGGTCGTTCACAATCTTCATTTCGAAAAAAGGAGGGCAGCAGCCGACGGATGATAATTTAGCCGGGAAATCCGTTTTATCCAAAATGGTCACAAAGCCTTCGGTCAGTCCATAGAGCTCGTAAAATCGTCCGGGTAAACGCCGGTTCAACTCTTCTTTGTGTTCGGTGAGCAAAGGGGCGCCAAGGGACATGAACATTTCCAGTGATGGTAAGGCCTCCAGGGAAAAATTTGGGGAATTAAGGAGGGCAATAACTTGAGCCGGGACCACATCTACATGGGTAACTTTTTCCTCCTGGATAGTCCGGATCATGGCCTCGGCGTCGAATTGGGGGTGGAGGATATAGGTGGCCCCCAGAAACATAGCCGGCATGAGCGTTAAAAAGGCCCCATTAAAAACAATGGAACCGCTATGGAGGATAACACTTTCAGGAGAAATTCGATAGGTGGAAGAAAAAATCATCCCATACATGGATCGCACATAATGGGTATGGATGATCCCTTTGGGAAGACCAGTGGTCCCACTGCTGTAAATGATATTATAGGGATCCTGGTCGCCGATTTCTACCTGCGGGGGAGCGGACTCCGAGGCTTGGGCCTTGAGGGCGTGATATCCTTGGTAGCCGGATCTAATATCATCGTCAATTAACAAATAGCGATCAGACGTAATGGCCGGAAGCTGGTCTTTAATCGGATCCAGGATATCTGCAAAGGCCTTGTTGGTGATGACCAGAAGGGTATCCGAATCATTCAACAGGCTGATCAATCCCGTGCCTCGGAGGAGGGGGCTTAGAGGAACCACAACGGCTCCGATAGCCGCCACGGCCCAATAGGTTTCATATAGTTCGAGGCTGTTGGGCAGGATGGTGGCCACCTTATCTCCTTTACGGATCCCCAAATCCCAAAAGATATTAGCCAGCCGAGTAACGCTGCGGTTCAGTTCCTCATAAGTCAGGCGTGTTTCCCCAAAAACCACAGCGGTGTGATCCGAACGAAAACGGGCCTGGCGGGGGAGTAGGGTGCCAAGGTTCATGATATCTCCACAAGTGGAAAAGTCAATATTGATAGCGTCGGAAATA
>JACQYK010000327.1 GCA_016208255.1 Deltaproteobacteria bacterium
AACCATAGGATTCCACAGCCGAATCATCCAGATTATCATCTAACGGAAGATATTGTCGATCATTCCATCGAATTTGTCAAAGACCTTAAACAACTCCGACCGGACAACCCTTTCTTTCTCTGGATGGCCTTCGGAGCCGCCCACGCCCCTCACCATGCCCCCGAGCAATTTATCAATAAATATAAGGGTAGGTTTGACCGGGGTTGGGACGTTGAACGGGAAGAGGTCTTCGCCCGTCAGAAAAAAATGGGAATCGTTACTCCGAACACCCAACTCGCTCCCCGCAATACGGGGATTCTGGCCTGGAATGAGCTTTCATCCGACCAACACCGACTCTACGCTCGTATGCAGGAGGTCTTTGCCGGGTTTATGGATCATACCGATTATCATATCGGGAGGTTTCTCGAGTTTTTAGAAGAAATTGATCAGATGGAAAATACCCTGATTGTTTTGATTTCGGATAACGGGGCCAGCCAGGAAGGTGTCTGGCACGGATCCCTTAATGAAGGGCGTTTTTTCAACGGTCTTCCCGAAAGCCTGGAAGAATGCCTGGCCGGATTCGATAAGCTCGGCGGCCCGTTGGCCTACAATCATTATCCCAGGGGATGGGCCATGGCCGGGAATACGCCCCTTAAGCGTTATAAGCAAAATACCCACGGAGGAGGCACAAGGGATCCACTGATCGTACACTGGCCGCGAGGGATCGAAGCCCGGGGAGAGATACGCCCCCAATATCATCACGTGGTAGATATCGTTCCCATGGTTCTGGAAGCTCTTGGGATCGACGCCCCGGAGAGTCTGAACGGGATAGACCAGAAGCCCATGGAAGGTCAGAGCATGTTTTACAGCATAAGAAATCCGCAGGCTCCGACCCGAAAGGAAGTCCAATATTATGAAATGTTGGGCCATCGGGGACTCTGGCATAAAGGCTGGAAGGCGGTAACCTATCATTCCATGAGGAAGGCCGGAAATTTTGATAACGAAAAGTGGGAACTATATCACCTGGATGAGGATTTCTCCGAGTGCAATGATCTGGCTGAAACCGAACCCCAAAAACTCCGCGAGCTGATTGAAATGTGGTGGGCCGAGGCAGGCAAGTATCAGGTCCTGCCCCTTGATGATCGCCGTTCAGAGCGTTTTACCATTCAAAAAACTCAATTCGATCAGGGAAGGACCTTTTTCACCTTTTTCCCGGGGACCTCCATGATTCCGGGAGGGGCAGTCCCCAATACACAAAATCGTTCCTATACGATCATCGCCGCAGTAGATATTCCCGAAAAAGGAGCGGAAGGCGTTCTCCTGGCCCTGGGAGGACGTTTTGGGGGGTATGCCTTGTATATTCAGAACAATCGTCTGGTTTATGATTATAATTTTTTGGGGATCTCCCATTACAGGGTTGCTTCTACGATTGAGGTCCCGAAAGGTAAGAGCCGGCTGAGATTTAAATTCATTAAGACCGGAGAACACCAGGGCCAGGGGACACTTTTCATAAATGAGGAAAAGGTCGGAGAGGGGAGGATAGAACGGACTGCACCGGTACGGCATGCTTTTGCCGAGGGAATGGAAATCGGCCGGGATTCTTTAACGCCGGTCAGTGAATCTTACCAATGCCCATTTGCCTTTACCGGGACCTTGAAGCAGGTTGTTATCCGGTTAAACGGTAAACCCCACCTGGATCCGGAGGGGGATTTCAGGATGGCTATGTCTCGACAGTAGATGATGAGAATAACTTTTTCACTTCTAAGTCGTAATAATTTGATCTTAAATTTTTTGCAGGAGCTAAACTATGAATTTAGCTGAATTAGCCGAACAGTCCATCCTTCGTTTAGGGGAAAGGATGATTCTGGACTTTGAGGGTGAACAGTTTACTAATATTAGACTACAGGACTGGGCTAGACGGTTGCATAGAGGTTTCTCCCGTTTAGGCCTGAAACAGGGGGCAATAGCCCCAATATGCCTAAGTAATCATCCCTTGGTTTACCCTATATTCGCTGGAATTTTTCGAACCGGTGGGACGGTTGTTCCGTTTATGTTTCAACTTGCCGTACCCGAAATCCGGTACATCCTGGAAGATACAAAAGCCCAGGGGATTGTTACCGATGAAGCCAATCTGCAAAAAATTCGAGAGGCGGTTCAGGGTCTCTCTTTTATTAAGTGGATTGTCATCAGGGGAGGGAAAAATAACCCGGAATCTTCACCTCGGGAATACCGACTCGAAACGATCTTGGAAGAAGAACCGGAAAAATGCCTGCCTCTAATTGAGGATCAGGATGTTGCTCTGATTCTCTACACCTCTGGAACCACCGGAAAACCCAAAGGGGTAATGTTGACCCATGCCAATCTAATTGCTATGGCCGAAGCAGGAAACGAAGGGGCTGAATTGGATAAATGGGTTGGTCCCCGGATTGGTGTGAGTCCCATGCCGATAGCCCATATTTTTGGTGTGGCGGCCATGTTGAACGAGTATCTGGTCCCGGAACGACTGGCGGATGGATATATGGTTCAAATGGCCTGGTTTGAGGCGGAACGGTTCATGAAGCTTATTCAGATGCACAAGGCGACCACCATCCGAGCCGTTCCGACTATGTTGACTCTCATTTTAAATCACCCCAAGGTAGCTGACTACGACCTGACCTCTTTAAAAGAGGTCATTTGTGGAGGAGCCCCACTTCCAGTGGAACTCGCCCGTACCTTTTCTGGCCATTATGGTTGTCGGGTGAGGGAAGTTTATGGATTGACCGAAAACTCAGGCGTAGGAACAGGGAACCGTTTTTCCGATCCTTTCCGACCGGGAAGTATTGGTAAACCGTATTCCAATACGGAAATTCAGATTTTTGATGAAAATGATCGGCCCCTTCCTGCCGGACATAGGGGTGAAGTGGTCCTGCGTGGCCCTGCGGTCATGAAAGGATATTTCCACAGGCCTGAAGAAACGGCCAAAACCATGCGAAACGGTTGGCTGCATACGGGTGATATCGGGTACTATGATGACCAGGGATATTTTTATTTGGTGGACCGAAAAAAGGACATGATCATACGGGGGGGAGAAAATATCTATCCGGCAGAAATAGAAGATATACTCCATTATCACCAGGGAGTCGCCGAGGCAGCCGTCATCGGTATTCCGGACCCCGTCTATGGAGAAAAGGTCATCGCCTATATTGTCCCCAGGGAAAAAATAGAGATGTCCGAAAAAGAGTTGATTGAATTTGTAAAAACGAGAACCTCTGCTTTTAAAACTCCTCAAAAAATTTATTTTTTAAAGGACTTACCTAAGGGCGGTATCGGAAAAATTTTAAAAAGGCAGTTGCGCGAAATGGCCGCCCAGGAACTGCAATGAACTTGGTTACGAAAATAATCAAATAAAAAAACTTTATGACATGGGCTTAATCAAGATAGCCAAGCAAAAAACGGAATGTGTTAATAAAAATGAGACACTTTTTTCAAAGAATTAGGGTATTTCCCCGAACGGTGGAAGGCCCGGAAGCTTTTTGATCTGGGGGTGATCAACAAGGTCTTAATGTGACGTTGGTCATTGTCAAAAAATGTCAAACTACAGGAGGCAACAAATGTCATTTTCTAAAACAGCTGCGGACAGGGCCGATGAAAGTGAACGGTCTTCGTTCAACTTGCATCATGTGCATCTCTTTGCTTCGAATATCAAGGCAAGCCTCGAGTTCTATGCCAAATGGTTCGGCGCCAAGGTGGTCTGGGACGGACTCTATGCCGATGCCCGAAACATCTTTGTGCAGATTGGCGGCGGTCGCTTGCACTTCTATGACCAACCACCACGCGGGGATGGGAAAAACACCTATCATCATCTGGGGATTCAAGTCGGCGACCTGGACGGGCTGTACCAACGTATGGAGAGGGAAGGCTTTCCATTGCGCCAACCCATAAAACGTTCTGCCGATGGCGCCTACCTGATGGTTGAGGCACCCGATGGCGTTTTGCTTGAGCTCTTTGAACCGGCCTCGGAGCGGAAGAAACGGTTCGGTTCCTACTTTTTTTGATAACCACGGGGAATTAAGATGTTTTGTAATCTTCATCATGTCCATCTCTTTGCCTCGGACATCGAGGGCAGTCTCCGGTTCTATACCGAAATGTTCGGGGCAGAAGTTGTTTTCGACGAAATTGTCGCCGGGGCTCGGAATGTGTTAATCCAAATCGGATCCGGTCGCATCAATTTTTATGACCAGCCCCCCCGAGGGACCGGACAAAATGCCGTCCATCACCTCGGAATCTACACGGATGACATTTCGGCTCTGGTGGCCCATATGGAATCGAAGGGCTTCCAGTTCCGATCCCCCATCCGTGATTTCGGAGACCTCAAATACATCATGCTGGAAGGACCCGACCGGGTGTTGATTGAGGTTTTCGAAAACCAGGCAGAATGGCATCGAGCCCTCAATCCGGTTAAGGACCATTAAAAAAGGAGAATACCATGACTATTATAAGAGTCAGCGTGGTAGGGATGACACTAGATTCCGCTACCAAATCCAGTCTGGCTAAACGCTTGATTGAGGAATTCGCTACGGTTGAAGTCGGGCAGTTTTCTGAGCCAATCACAGCGGGTTTCACTTTACAATTGGAAGAGGTTGCGGCCGACAGCTTGTGGATGGGATTAAAACCTGTGGTACAATCCCATCCTTCCGGGAAGGCGGTGGTCATTTCTGCTCAGGTGATGGCCGGTCCCTGGAATGCCGCTATGAAGGAGGAATTATTTGCCAGGCTTGATGCCGCGGTGCGGGAGATTTTAAAGATTCCGAAAAGCGATTCCGGTTCCAACGTATGGATGACGATGACGGAAATTCCCGGGGATTCTTTCAGCGTCGGCGGCAAGGTGGTTTCTATAGCCCATCTGAGCCCGTTTTTTACCACGGATCGACAACAGCGCGTTGGTGAATACGTAAAAAAAACAAAGGGATCGTGGTAGGGATTTATTTAAAAAGGAGGATATAGAATAGAATGAAAAAAAGCGACAAGTATCCAGGGAACCTGAAAGATACGGGGCCAAAGGAGAGCCCTATGGGTTTTGAAACTCTCATCTACACTACAGAGGGACGAATCGCCCGCATTACATTGAACCGCCCCGAACGTCTAAATGCCATCGTTTCACCCATGCCTCAGGAAATCCGTCTTGCCGTCGAAAAGGCAAATGCCGATGACGACATCCATGTCATTATCCTGCAGGGAGCCGGTCGTGCCTTCTGTGCCGGCTATGATCTCAAGCTTTACGCTGAAGATAAGGGAGATGAATCACCGTGCTGCCAATCGATGCCTTGGGACCCCATGGTGGACTATCGCTATATGAAGGCTAATACGGATGACTTCTTCAGCCTCTGGCGCAGCTACAAACCCACCATCTGCAAGGTACAAGGTTTTGCCGTGGCAGGTGGGAGCGATATCGCCCTGTGCTGCGATTTTGTGATCATGGCCGACGATGCCAGGATCGGTTATATGCCGGCACGCGTCTGGGGCACTCCGACTACGGCGATGTGGGTTTACCGGCTTGGGGCCATGAAAGCCAAGCGTATGCTCCTTACCGGTGATACCATCGATGGCCGCACGGCCAAAGAATGGGGGTTAGCTATTGAGGCCGTTCCTGAAGCCGACCTTGAGGAGACAGTATTAAAGCTTGCCAATAGAATAGCGGGCGTACCCAAAAACCAATTGATGATGCAGAAACTCATGATCAACCAGGCCTATGACAACATGGGCCTGTCGAACACTCAGATGTTTGCCACCCTTTTTGATGGCATTGCTCGTCACTCGCCTGAAGGATTGTGGTTCAAGCAATACGCCGAAGAAAAAGGATTTCATGAAGCGGTGCGTTGGCGTAATTCCGGTGAGCCGATTCCTGGTAGCAAACGAATCAAAGGCTATTGAGGGATCTTTGGGAATGTCTAAGTTGATGGATTGGACTATTTTTATAACCAAAAGGAGATAGTTATGTTTGAATTTATGATGACCGAGGAACAGAAGAAAATACGCGACGAGGCCAGGGACCTAGTAATGAACATCCCGCGGGAGTACATCCTCGATGTTCATTCGGACAAGATTAAATATCCGCGGGAATTTCTCGAAGAATGCGGCAAGAGGAATCTCCTGGGGCTCCGGGCGCCCAAGGAGTATGGCGGTCGCGGACTTAAATGGGAGGATCAGATCATTCTCGCTGAGGAGTTGGGCGTTCCCGGCATGATATTCAGCTGTACGGCCGGCGTGACCGGTGCCGTCGTGGCGGATGCCCTGATCCATGCCGGGACCAATGAGCAGAAGCAGAAATACCTTTTGCCTATCTGCAAGGGGGAAAAATTCGCCGCTGAATGCTTAACCGAGCCACGGGGAGGGTCCGATTTCTTTGGCTCTACTACTTTAGCCAAGAAGGACGGCGGAGATTTTATCCTGAACGGCCAGAAGCGCTTCATCGTCGGTGGCGAGGGGGCCGATTTGTTCCTGGTTTATGCTAAGACCAATCCGCAGGGAAATTCCCGAGAGTCGATGTCGGTCTTCATGGTCGAACGGGAAATGGGCGTGAAGACGGAATATGTGTATGGATTGATGGGGGGCCGGGGCGGGGGAACCGCCAGGGTCACCTTTGACAATGTCCGGGTGCCGAAGGAAAATATCATTGGAGAATTGAATGGAGCTTACGACATCTTTAACCATATGATGATCCCTGAGCGGCTCGACAGTTCAGCTATGATTATCGGAACCGTGCGGCCCGCCATCGAGATCGCGACGGACTACACGAGCAAACGCAAGGCCTTCGGCAGAACGATCAACAAGTTTCAGGCAGTCAGCTTCAAAGTGGCCGAAGCGGTCATTAAAATCGATAGTTGCCGGGGCTTTTTGTCCTCTGTAGCCAAAGCAGTAGACAGCGGAGCCGAGCCTGCCTACTGCCGCCGGCTGGTCTCGGAAGGCAAGAAGTTCACTACGGAACAATGCTGGGACATCTCCAACCTCTGCATGCAGGTGATGGGCGGGATCGGATACACGGATATTTATCCAATTGAACGGATCCTGCGCGATCTGCGGCTTTCGATGATCTGGGTCGGGACGAATGAGATCATGAGCCTCATTATTCAGCATGAATGGTATCAAAACCGGGCCCATGAGTTGGCGACTGGGACGAACAAACGCATTGTGGAACTGGATTGCATCAGTGCTTTCGAAAAGGACGAGAAGATTTACGAGTAGATGGTGTACAAGGTAAACCAAGAAGAATGTTCAGCCTGCGGACTGTGCCCAGATGTGTGCCCGGTCGGGGCGATCAGTCAGGTAGGGCCATACGTGATCGACAAAGAGAGCTGCACCGAATGTGGATTGTGTGCAGAAAGCTGCCCTTCTGGAGCTATCGACTGTTTGTCCACAAAATCTGGGACGGATTGTACACAAAACTGTTGATAGGAATTTTACATTTGGGTTATGAATTGATTTCCTGGAGTTAGAGCGTTAGGAGGAAAATGAATCTTGCCGCCATGCTGGACAGAACAGCAAACAATTATCCGGACCGAGACTGCGTCCAGTATCAGGGAAAAGGGTGGACCTAATACCAGATTAAGGAATTAGTCGAAAAGGCCATGGGATTGTTTCAAAGCTGGGGGGTGTACATTTCCATCCAGGCCCCGGAGCAGGACAAAGCCCCAGGAGGTGCCAACAAATGGGAGAACACCACTGGAACCGGCCCTTACATGCCCATCAGACTATCGGAATACTTTTAGTGCCAGTCTTGACATTTCACATAAAATATTTCCAGCCAAACATTTAAATAGAAACCCTGGTAATCATCCTCCGCCTTCCCAAACATTTAGTCAGAGTCGATGGCTGAGCATCATCCCCCAAGGGACCCTGCTCCCCGAGGTTTAGATCAGTAATTCGTCGGCCCAGCCTAATTTGATAAGCTGAATGCGGCTCAGATCACTGATTCCAAGGTGATAGGTTTTATCAGCCATTATAATATGTTTGGGAGGAACATCCAGAGCCCGGTCTTCGCCGAAAAAGGCGATCCGCTTGGCCTGAAGCAGATGAGCGCCTACGGCATCTACCGCTACGGGATCGGTTCCCACGATAAGCCCTTTGTAGGGCCAAACGTATCTTCTGTCAAAGAAATTGGCTCCCCTTCCATAAAACTGGGGGGTGAGGGCACAGAGAATGTTCAGGCGGGTCTTTCCCTTGACGATGGGATAGGTCCATATTTTACCCAGGGCCGAACAACCTTCATCATGGTAAGAGGGCGGATCCGGCACAAACTGGATATAGTTCTTCAGGCAGGTCCCGACACCGGACCAGTGATGGGTCCGGAGCGGCCGCACATTGATGAGAGCGGTGGCCTTGAGAAAGACCGGGTTTTGCAGGACCCCCCGGTCGGCAATGTCCATATTCTTTTCGGCGACTCCCACATCCAACAGACGACGCTTAATGGCTGCTTCCAATTCTTTGGGAGTCGGCAGCCGATACCAGGCGTTGCTCTTGATTCCCACGATATCCGAACTCTTGATGAGCTTCTGCCAGGCTTCCATCGAGTCCTTTGTTTCTAAAAGGTTCCTGACGGCTTCATCCAGCATGGATTGCAGGATCTCTCCCCGGACTTTGTCATCGCTTCCTACGACCTCAGCCTGCCGGATGAGCACCACTCTGGCGGTCGGCTCGGCCTTGGCCTCTCCCAGGACCCCTGCGCCCAGGGTACCGGCCATGGCGGTTCCTGCTGCAACCCGAAGAAAATCCCTGCGGGTGATGATCTTTTCTTTCATGTGACCTGAACTCCTTTCCATATCACAAATTCTTTTCTGTTGACTTAAGCAACGCCTCGGCATCGACGGCTGTGGGAGCTCCAAAAACAACGATAACAGCTTCACCCCTTTGCCGGACCATGGTCCATTTCTGATCTTCCGTCTTCAAAAGATCCTTCCCCCCGGCCTCAGGAAGATAGGCGCTCCTGAAACTCTGATAGGCATCTCTGGCCTCCTTCAAACCGGGATATCGGATGAGGAGCAGGTGGACTTTCTGATTTTCCCGAGTGTATTGGACGAGTACAGCTTTCGTCCTCCGATTCAGGTTTAAGATGTTCTGGTGGGATATGAAGAACCGCTGGTTCAGGAGTACATGGCTCTTAAGATAGCGGACACTCCTATCGACCAGTCCAAATTCCTTGCCGGGGATAGAGTCGACCAATTTGGGCTCCGGCCCCGTCTCTTGGATCAAATCAGCCGCGGCCCTGCCTATTGTCGGAATAGCCGATTCGACCTCCGTCCCTTCGCCATCGGCATAGAGGCTGACAAAATATTTTCCTTTCCAGAAGCGGAGCAATCCCCCTCCAAATTCCGACCCCTGTCCGATTCCTGCGGCTTCGTCCTGACGCTCGAAAGAGAAAACGCCGTAAGCATTTTCTGAGGAGGCCATATCATAGAGTTCGAGGGTAATGGGCGGCTGGTTTGGTTTTTCAAAGCGGCGGACCCGCAGGTTTTGAAAATCATAGGCCAGATAGAGTTCTGCGGCACCGTTCATGTACTTAAAAACGGTCTTGGAGTCGTACTTCATCTCTTTCCCATCCCACTTCCAGCCCGCCGCTTCGGCAGGCAAAGAGATCTCTCGATTCATTTTTCCCCTTGGCTCCCCTTCGACGATTTCGGCCGCCGTGAATATCCAAACCGTGATAACAAAAAAAGCCCAAATTTTCGATTCCATTCCCATGTGGATGTCCCTCTTAACATATTATATCATTTAGGCCCCTGAAATGGAATGAGACCTTTTCTCCCCGCTGAACTTTTTTATCCCAGAGGAAATGCATCCTTTCCCCCATTCCGATTAACCGTTATTGTTTTTTCATGGGTAAACAGCGATCAGTTTTGTTTATTCCGATAGCCAGCAATATGGAAAGAAAACTCAGGATAGCCAGTATCATAAAAGCCAGACGATAGCTGGAATTCGCATCAAATATTTTACCGGCGATAAACGGCCCGAATGCGCCGACTCCCTGGATAAACATGGTAAACCCTAAAATGGCCCCATGGTCCTTCAGGCCAAAAAGTTCGGCCACATAGGGTGATTGCATTGCTGCAAACCCGCCATAACCGAAGGCAAAAATTGCGGCAAAGACATAAAGCATTGCCAAACCATTGGAAAATTGGATAATGATCATGGATAGGCACATCAGCGAGGTAACCATGATGGTGACCGGTTTATTGCCTAACCGATCCACGGCTAGGCCTCCTCCCACTTTACTGATAATGCTGACACCGCCAATGACAGAAATAACAGTAGCAGCGGTTAGTTCCAATACACCGATGTCCGTGGCATGAGCTACAATGTGCACAAATACAGTCTGCAGGCATCCATTCAGCACAAGAACAACTGCACTGAGCAGCCAGAATTGCCGTGTGCGCAGTGCTTCTTTAAAGGTATAACCCCCGGCACTATCCCCAGGCTGATCGGACTCACCAAGCGCAGATAGTCCGATTTGGGAGGGGTCCCGTTTTAACAGCTGGGCATTAATGATGACCACAACCAGCAAACCCAGACCTATGATGATATAGGAAGTGCGCCAGCCAAAGCTGGAGATCAAAAAGCCGGCTAAAGGCGGAAAAAGCATTGTTCCCACGCCTATTCCTGCAGCCGCCAGGCCGCACATCAGACCTCTTCGGCAAACAAACCATCTGGCTATCGTCGAAAGCAACGGTACCCAGCTTCCGGCGATACTGATACTGGAAAGTATCCCGAAAACGATATAAATCTGCCAGACCGTTTGGACTTGGGACATTAATAAATAGCTGATTCCCAGACATGACCCGCAGACAGTCACCACTAACCGTGGCCCGTACCTGTCGCTGAGCTTACCCGAGAAAATACTGGCTACGGCCACCAGGATCAGGTTTAGGGAATAGGCGCCGGAAAGAACGGCCCTGGAGATTCCGAATTCTTTTAACATCGGTTTGAAAAAGACACCGAAACAATATTGAGCTCCCCACATGATCATCAGGATCAGGAAACTGTTCAAAATAATAATGTAGCCATAGAAGATTCCGGGCTTGCTCACTGCAGATAATGATGGTTCTTGGATGTTAGGGGAAATGGACATAGGAAGATAAAATCTACATTAATAATCTTGCCATAACAAGGCATTTTTCCCCTGGAAAACGTAAGCGGCGCTCCCATCCCGGGAGAGCCGATTCTCGTTTCTTGGATATTAATCAAAATCAGTGCTGGCGGAGACTTCACGCCAAGCCTCATATTCTGAGCGGCGGGCATTGAGATACTGGTCAATGGCGCCCACGGCGGCCTTGCCGGCCAAGAGGCGCAGAGGTGGGTTGGAAGCGTTCAGCGCGGTCATCAGCGCCTTGGCCAGTTTTGCCGGATCACCCGGTTGTGTCTGGTCCAGCGAAGAAAAGCTATGGTACATAGTTTCACGTTGCTGCTTATAGTCGTCGATCTCCAAGTCAGAGAAGGTCAAGGAGGTCTCAAAATTGGCAAAATCGGTGCGGAATGGGCCCGGCTCAACCAGCAGGCACCGGATGCCGAAAGATTTGAGGTCAAAGCTCAGGCCTTCGGTCCAGCCTTCCAGGGCGAATTTGGAGGCGCTGTAAATGGATGAGCCCCCAACAGCCCTGATTCCGGACGCGGAACTCAAGACAATCACCAAGCCGGAACCCTGCCTGCGCATGTAGGGCAGCACGGCGCGAGTCACTTTCATGGTTCCGAATACGTTGGTCTCTATCTGTTGGCGGATCAGCTTCTCAGACGTTTCCTCAAAGAAACCGAGTTGAGCGTATCCCGCGTTGTTAACCAGCACATCAATGCGGCCATACCGGTCCAGCGCGGCCTTGACCGCCGACTGCACCTGCTCATCATCGGTTATGTCAAGCTTGACGATCAGCAGATTCGAAGAGTTGCCCAAAATCTCCCCCGCCCTTTCCGGATTACGTACTGTGGCGACAACCTTGTATCCTCTGTCTAAAGCTTCCTTGGCGATTGCCGCGCCCAGGCCTTTGTTTGCCCCGGTAATGAACCACACTGGGTCATTATTCTGTGCCATTTTTTGCTCTCCTTTGATTGGATGCTGCAGTGAGCTAACTACCAGATCATGAGATAAAGAAGAAGGGTAAAATGGGTGACACTTCCGAGAGGGAGAAAGGAGTGTACCCATGGAAGATGTAAAAGAAGTTAAGAAGAAGAGTAAAGGGAAAGAAAGTCGGTATGGGAAGCGGTATGGGTTGGAGTTCAAGCTTCGTTGTGTGAAGTTGAAGTTGGAAGAAGGGATCCCGGGTTCTCTGTTGAGTAAGGAGGTAGGATGCAGTCAAGACGTCATTCGTCGTTGGGCGAAGGCGTATGAGGAACAGGGAGAAGCGGGGTTACGGAAAGGGGTTGTCCCGGGGGGGAGTCGACGGAAGCTTCCCGGACCCATACGTGAGAAGATCGTCGAGATCAAGAAGCGAGAGCCCTTCTTTGGTGTCAAACGGATTTCCCATCTCTTAAAGCGTGCATTCTTCCTCAGCGCCAGCCCGGAAACGGTCCGTCGGACGCTGCGGGCAGAATCATTGATTGTTCCTTCCAAGAAGAAACGCCAGCACAACATCACCCGTCCTCGATTTTTTGAACGGTCAACCCCGAATCAAATGTGGCAGTCGGATATCTTTACCTTTCGTCTGGGGGGCCGGTATGCCTATCTGATTGGGTTTATCGACGATTACTCGCGGTATATGGTGGGTTTGGAGTTATACCGGAGCCAGACGGCGGATCAGGTATTAGAGGTGTATCGTCGGGCGATTGGGGAGTACGGGGTCCCGAAGGAGATGCTGACGGACCAGGGGCGGCAATATACGAACTGGCGGGGAACGACCCGGTTTGAACGGGAGTTAGGGAAGGACCGGGTGAAGCACATTAAATCACGGGCGCACCATCCGATGACGCTGGGGAAGATAGAGCGGTTTTGGAAGACGATCTATGAGGAGTATCTGGTCCGGGCGCAGTTTGGAAGTTTTGAGGAGGCCAGAGAAAGGCTGGGTCAATGGATGCGGTATTATAACCACAAGCGGCCTCACCAAGGGATTGGAGGGTTATGCCCTGTAGATCGATATTTTGAGATACCAGCGGAGTTAAGGAAGACCATGGAGCAAGGGATAGCGGAGAATGTTTTGGAGATGGCGTTGCGGGGGAAACCGCGGGAACCCTTTTACATGGTGGGACGGATGGAAGGGCAGTCGGTAGTGCTACGGGCGGAGAAAGGAAAGCTGCGTTTGATGGTGGACGATAAGGAAAGCGGTGGGAAGCAGGAGATGGTCTACGAGGTCACTGCTGACAGGGAGGGTACCGATGGACAAGATAGAAAAGCCGAAGGTGGAGAGGTCGGGCCATTCGGCGGAGCAGAAGTGCCGAGCAGTTTTATCAGTGTGGACGGAGAGAAGCAACCCCGGGAAGGTTTGCCGGGAGTTAGGAATTTCCTGGACTATATTGAGCCAGTGGCAGGAACGGGCCATGGAGGGGATGCTCTTGGCGTTGCAGCCTCGGGTCCCGGTGGAGAAAGGAGTGGCGTTGAACCCACGTCTTGCCTTATTATTGGAGCGGAAGATCAAGGGATCGGAACGGCGTTTGGCCAAACTTCAAGGGAGCCCGATGGCCAAGCGGGAAGTTCCAACAGAGAAGAAGGTCTGACGGTCTTAAGGGAGATTCCCTATGGAGGAAAGGCGGGACGAGAGGGATTGGATAGAGAAGAACAAAAAGCTGGCACGGGAGCGGGCGTTGGTGATTCTCCAGGTACGCAGTGGAGCCTTAACGGCCAAGGAGGGGGCGAAGCTGCTGGGAGTGTCGCGCAAGACCTATTACGAGTGGGAGGAGAAGTCGCTAAAAGCCATGGCCCTGGCCTTGGAGAATCATCCTGCGGGAAGACCGCCTGTATCTGTGGACGAAGAGAAGGAGACCCTTCGGAAACGGATCCAGGAGTTAGAGAAGAAACTGGATCTGACTGAGAAGACCATCGAGGTCAAGGAGCTGCTGGCAGGCTTTGACATGTTTCGTGACCGGGGCGCTAAAAAAAACCGATCGATCGGCAAGAGGCCATAAGAAGGATTGTGGAGATTATTGAGAGTATGAAGGAACGGGCCGGGATATCTTATGGGATGATCTGTAAGACGCTTCAGCTCCCCTTGGCGAGTTTTAACCGATGGCGCTGCAGGATTCGGGGAAACATTGTTTTACTCAACCGTCCGGGTCCCAAGAAGGTGCAACCGTTTGATCCTTCGGTCCTTGACACCGAGATTCAATTGTTAGATCATGGGGTGAAGCGGAGCGGGGGAACGACAGACTTATACCGACGGTACTGTCTCAGTGTGTCACGGCGGGAGCTGGGGTGGATGGTGGAGCGGGTGCGGCAAGACCTGGAGGCGGATCGTCGGAAGCAGATGCGGCGGATCGAATGGCTAACGCCAGGGGTAGTGTGGGCCATGGACTTCACGGAATATGCCCTGGGCCTGGCTCGTAAAATCTATTTGCACAATACGCAGGATCTGGGTTCACGGTATAAGTTTTTGCCAATGGCCGGAGGGTATCCGGTAGGAGAAGAGGTCGCCGGGTATCTGAGCGAAAAGTTTGATCGCTATGGCGCCCCTCTGGTGTTGAAACGGGATAACGGAGGGAACATGAACCATCTGGCCATCAACGAGGTGTTAGCTGAATCCTTGGTTCTGCCTTTGAACAATCCCGAGTATTACGCACCGTACAATGGGGCGATCGAGGAATCGCAAAGAGAGGTCAAGAGTTGCTTACGCAAGAAGCTTATGCCGGGCCTACTCGATCCTTGGGAGCATATCACAACGTATGCGGAGGCTGTGGTCAACGATCTGAACCATCAGATCCGGCCATGTCTGAATGGGAAGACCTCCTGCCAGGCGTTCTTTGAATCGGGCAATAGGCCGGCTTTTACGAAACGGAAAAGGAGGGAAATCTATGATGGGGTGCTGGAAAGGGTCGAGAGGATCTTATCGGCTATGAGTCAATCCGGACAGGCGGTCAGAGAATCAGCTTGGAGGATCGCGGTGGAATCTTGGCTCCGATCTAAGGGGTATATCAAGGTTCATATCAACCAAAAGTGTCACCCAATTTTACCCCCTTTTTTAGCTCATAAATAGGTAGCGTGCAAATTACTGCGGGACTCTCGTAGGATCCGCCGTCGTCTCCCGGCCCCGGTTCCCCTCCCCCGAGGCCTACACCCCAAAGCACCTCGCCGAGAAGATCCTGACTTCCAAGAGTGATCTGGAAAGCGAACACAAGGATCTGGTCCTGCACACCTCTGGTCCTATTCAAATCCTTAAATCCGGGGACATCCATGATAAGAAAAGTCAAGGGGAAA
>JACQYK010000328.1 GCA_016208255.1 Deltaproteobacteria bacterium
GAGTGTAAAGGCATAAGGGAGCTTGACTGCGAGAGAGACATTTCGAGCAGGTACGAAAGTAGGTCTTAGTGATCCGGCGGTTCTGTATGGAAGGGCCGTCGCTCAACGGATAAAAGGTACGCCGGGGATAACAGGCTGATCTCCTCCAAGAGTTCACATCGACGAGGAGGTTTGGCACCTCGATGTCGGCTCATCGCATCCTGGGGCTGAAGCAGGTCCCAAGGGTTTGGCTGTTCGCCAATTAAAGCGGTACGTGAGCTGGGTTTAAAACGTCGTGAGACAGTTTGGTCCCTATCTGTTGTGGGCGCAGGATATTTGAGAGGAGCTGTCCCTAGTACGAGAGGACCGGGATGGACGAACCTCTGGTGTTCCAGTTGTTCCGCCAGGAGCATCGCTGGGTAGCTAAGTTCGGCAGGGATAACCACTGAAAGCATCTAAGTGGGAAGCCCACCTCAAGATAAGATATCCCTCTGCCGCAAGGTAGACTAAAGGCCCCTCGGAGACTACGAGGTTGATAGGTCGGGTGTGTAAGG
This sequence comes from Deltaproteobacteria bacterium, assembly GCA_016208255.1. Taxonomy (GTDB): domain Bacteria; phylum Desulfobacterota; class RBG-13-43-22; order RBG-13-43-22; family RBG-13-43-22; genus RBG-13-43-22. Next base: position 534 of record JACQYK010000328.1, read on the forward strand.
GCAGTAATGTCTTGAGCTTACCGATACTAATCGGCCGTGCGGCTTGGTCATAATTTATTTTTCTTTCTTCCGCTCCATATTTGTTTTTATAAATGAAAGGTTCAAGGTTTAGGGTTTAAGGTGTGAGGAAAACCCAAACATTTTATTAAATCCTTTTGCCTTGTACCGTGTACCTTAAACCATATACCGGAATTTACAGTTTCCCGGTGGCAATGGCGAAGGGGCCACACCCGTTCCCATCTCGAACACGGAAGTTAAGCCCTTCTGCGCCGATGGTACTGCCTGGGCAGCTGGGTGGGAGAGTAGGACGCCGCCGGGAATTTTCTTTGAAGCCCGTTTTCAATTTCGATTGAAAACGGGCTTTTTTTATAGGCTAATAAAATATTTAATATATACTATCGTCATATACTCAAGGGGGAAGGAGGTTATTAATGACGCCCAAAACCGCAAAGCTTTTTTTTAATGGCAGAAGTCAAGCCGTTCGCTTACCCAAGGAATTTCGTTTTGAAGGAGACGAAGTCTATATCCGAATCCAGGGGAAAAGTGTCATTCTGACACCAAAGCCCAAATCGTGGCATGATTTTTTTGAAAAAACTGCTCTTCCTTCCGTTGATTTCATGGAGGAAAGGGTTAATTTACCCCCGCAGGAAAGAGAAGGAATTTAATAATGTACATGTTGGATACCAATATCTGCATTTTTATTATTAAAAAACGGCCCTTACCTGTTCTTGAGAAGCTGGAAAAAATTAGTGGGGAACAGGTCTGCATTTCCGTGGTCACCTTTGCAGAACTTGTCTACGGGGTAGAGCGCTCTTCTTCTAAGAAATTTAACCAGGAAGTTCTAACGGGTGCCTCAACTCAAATATGAAGATTGGGGCTGATGGATATAGCTGTAGTTGTTGTATCTGGCGCTGGACGTCCTCATCCTCCGGGACCACTCCCCGTCCCATAGCCATCCAGTACACGGATCATGGCCCGGTCCACGGCCTCCGGGTCTAAAAGGCGGGCGCCGTGTTCGGCCATTTTATCGAATCCCCGGTTATAGGCCTCCGATAACCGCTGGTAATGAAATTCCTCGGTAGAGACCACCTTGGTTTCAGTTAGACAGCACTTCTTGTACTTTTTCCGCTGCCGCAGGGGCAGGGGTCGTTGCGTCCGATAATTGCCATAAAAAACTCCATTAACTAGAATCCAGTAACTTCAATAACTTAACACAAACCTCCTACTTGAGGAATTCTTGCAGAATATACAATTGTCTGAATTTTAATTGCCTTGGTAGTTCGGGCTCTTTTTCAACTCCACCGTCCCCGGAAACGGCCGAGGCGGTAGACCAACAAAACCTTGTGCACCTGCTTAGTTTTGACCCCGATTTTTTCGCCAATCATCGGATGGAGGAATGGACCTGGCGGGGCCGAGCCGGCCAAATAAGTATTATATTCAACCAGGATAGCCGTTCTTTGGTCCGGTGAAACATCCGGGATCTCTTTAAGCTTATCTTCGCCATCATGAAGTATGTCCATATATCGGGAAACCGACCAGGGATTTAATCCGGTCTCTTCGCCGATTCGATTTTTGAGCCGGGCGAAGGAGGTTTCTTTTTCCATGAAGGAGAAATACGCTTTTTCCACCGAGAAGCGTTCTTCCCGGCTCAAATCCCTTTGGTGGGCCTGGTTCCAGTTTCGTAGAGTTAGAATGATGGCTCGATAAGGCAGTCCCATCTCAGCGGCGATTGTCTTTCGCCTTCCTCTGGGAGGGCGTTCCATGACCTCAACATAGGCCTGATATCGGGCGATGATCTCCTTGGTCTGTTCTTCGGTCAGCAAGATCTCCGACTTTGTCTCGGGCCCCTGGTCTGCAGGCGTTTGGCGGTGTTCCTCTTTCCCGAGGACTTCCTTAATTAACTTAGATTTAGGCGGCGCACTTCGAACTTCCTGGGGGATTTCACCTTTTTTTAAATCGGGTTTGTGGGCCGGTGCCTTTGACGTCTGTTTCTCGTCGGTTATTTTAGCTGATGCTGCGATCTTTGAATGGGGCTCCTTTGCTCTGATTTTTTCCGGCTCCTCCATTTTCCGACCCTTTCCGGCACAGCGCGGGCAAAATTTTGCCTTCCGATCAGAGGTCAAGAAACTGTGTCCGCAATCTTCACAATCTTTCCTGAAAGCCATCCCTCCGGACATAATACCCTCCACCATAAATTGTTGTTAGGGTTTTCTTTGGTAAAAAAGAAGGCTGCCATTGATAAAATGGCAATGCCGGTCGAGAACTGGTGATTTTAAATCACTTGTTTCCATTCCGCATCCAAGACGTCTCTGATTTTCTTGGCGATGTCCTTTCCTATCCCTTCCACCCTCATCAGTTCCTCAATCGAAGTCTGCATCATTTTTGAGACAGAACCGAAATGATCCAAAAGCCTCCTGGCCACCGTAGGCCCCACTTGAGGAAGTCCTTGCAGGATATACAATTGTCGGGATTTTAATCGCTTTGGCCGATACCCACCCCGGAGGGGTACCACGTCCGAACAGCTTTCTTCTTGCCGGCCCATCATCAAAAAGATATTTTTTGTTTCCTGGATGGATTCGGAAGAGACAATGGGAATGTACCATATGGCCTGGGTGGACACCAATGCCCCCTTGATCGCCATTGGATCAAATTGTAAATCGGTTTCAAAGGGGTTACCCTCAATAAGCAGCAAGGGATGAATACAATTTTTTTTAAGATTGGAAAGCTGATTGAATAGTCGGCCGTCAATGATTGAAATGAGAAAATCTCGTGCGGTTTTTCTCTCGATAGTAATAGCCTCATTGATAATGTAATCACCATAAGGTACTTGGCCGATTTCCAGAGTGACTTCCTCCTCTCGGAGTAAATCAACGATCCCTGATGCCCTTTCCCGAAAATCGACTCTGATCTTCAATGCCAACCTCGAGTTTCAGAATTTCTTCAAAGTTTTATTGTCAATATCCATGGAAGATGGTGGAGACGCGGAGCCATATTAGCTCAGAGGTATACGGGGTACGAGTTGCTAAGAAATTTTAAGCTGAACTATGTGGAGCTTTTCCGGAAGGTAAAGGTCTTCAGCCCCAATAATTTTGGCTTTCACAGCAGCCGGAATCTGGGCTATGCCCCGTCACCAAGGCATTCGCACTTGCTCCCCTGTCTCCGAAAAGGTTTATTCATCAAGAAAGTCCACCGTGATTTCGAAGCTTGATCTCCTGAGCAGTCTGTTTAATTTCCCAAATGAAAGCCTGGCTTGTTCCAGTTTTTCATTACACTCTCTGTAGGATACTTCATTTCCTTCGACGATATCCCGCCCTTCTTTATAAATGACTCTCAGGTAAACTGAAGACACAACCTGTTGATGAAGTTCCCCGATTTGTTCGTTGAGCGCTTTCCGGACTTCCAGGGCTTCGTTGAGATTAATGGGGTCGCCTTCAAACTCAATTTGGTGATTGAAGTTGGCTTGTTGGATAGCATTGTTCAATTTTCGTCGTTTGAATTCCAGCTTCCGGAGAGACTGCCTGGCAGAGGCCGCATCGAAGTCCGGACTCGGGCGTCGAACCCCTTCTTCATTCATTCCAAAAGACAATCTCCCGCGGTTTTGTTTTGCTTCAGGCAGGCAATCTTTGAAGGTCTTAATCCTGGCATCCAATTCTGCCCGTAATTCGAGAGCCTCAAAAAGAAGCAATTTGTTTTTGTTATCGTTCATACCGTCACCTCTTTCCCTCGCTTTTCAGAAAATATCTATTCCCAAAATAATTCAGCAGAGTATTTGTCGGATTCCGACCTATAAAAGGAGGCTGCTTTTACGAACTAAAAGTAAACAAGTACGTTAACCTTGTCAAGCCGATAATATCATCAACAATTCAGGGTGAGATAGTGGGGATTTAGGGACACCTCCCGGATTTTAATTTTACCCTGAAAATTCCTTAATCCAATGAATCAGAGCATTTTCTGTTGATTGAAAATATTGCTTGCTCCCTACTGGGTTACAGTTTATAATTAGTGTATGATTATTAGCTTCCGGCATAAGGGCTTGAAAACATTTTTTGAAACAGGGAATAAGGCCGGAATCCAAGCCAAGCATGCCGAAAGACTGCGACTCATTTTAGCACGGTTGAACGTTGTAAGAGAAATGAGGGATATGAACCTCCCGGGGCTTAAGCTTCATAAATTGGGAGGTAAGTATGTCGGCTTTTGGGCCGTGGAGGTTAGCGGTAACTGGCGAATTATCTTCCAATTTGACGGGCATGATATAGTACAGGTCGATTACCTCGACTACCACTAAGGAGATTCAAGTATTATGATGTATAATCCACCACATCCCGGTATGATTATCCGTGAGCTCTGTCTTAAACCACTTGGTCTGTCTGTTTCCGGAGCGGCCAGGGCTCTTGGTGTCAGCAGAAAGGCGCTTTCAGAGCTTTTGAATGGCCACACCAGTATATCTCCAGAGATGGCCATCCGGCTATCGATTGCCTTTGACACCACTCCCCAAAGCTGGTTGGCCCAGCAGATGGAGTTTGATCTTTGGAAAGCCGGAAGAAATCGTAATGCGCTTAAGGTCGAGCGGTTAAAGGCAGCTTAGAAGCGCTTTCACAGGCTCGGAATGAATTAAATATATTATTCTGGACATCCTTTTTGTGTCGCGATAACTACCCAAGATTCCAATAGAAATTATCCTGAATTTTCGGCTTGAGATAAATTGCTTTAAATCTTTAGCAGTTTTGGCAGGGTCTTATGATAAGAAATCAAATGGCGCGATTTTTGCCCAGCCAGTATTTCCCTCTTTAAAGATAGACAATTTTCTGTTCCAAGAATCCACTGAATTTTTAATTCGACTCAGGAGAAGAGACCTTTTTCCTGGTTCATATACTTATAACTAAATTGACTATCAAGGGGAAGCCGTTACTAAAGAAGTTAAGAACAACTCCAAAATCTAAAATCAGGAAGACCTTATTGATTTATACTTTAGGATCATGAATTAGTATGGTGTCCCCGGATTTAATTTCGATCTGGCAGCCCAATTTTACAATTTGAAGGTCGAAAGCTATGTGGGAAAGATATGATTTACTCTGTTGTCTTATTTAATGTCCCGTTCAAGGGTTCTATGTGTAAAATCCAGCCCGGCCACGCCCCAATTGCCTCGTTCCATCACCCCTTCCGACTTTCTTCCTAAATCTTGTAGGCAGCAAAACAAAGGCCGGTGCTGAGAAGGCGCCAGAAGATTTTTTTGGTCACACCAAGGGGTTTCTGAGAGTCTAAACGAGTAAGAAAGGCGAAAAGGAAGAAAAAATCTATGGGATCCGATGTGGAATGGCTGGTTGAGGCGGCTAAAGAAGGGGATAGGAAGGCACTGGAAGACCTTATCCTGAAGATTCAAAATAAAATCTATGGGTTGGCCTTGAGGATGCTCTATAATCCCTCCAATGCCGAAGATGCGGCCCAGGAAATCCTGCTAAAAATTATCACCCGTCTGAGCACCTTCCGAGGAGAAAGCGCCTTTACTACCTGGATGTATCGGGTGGCCGTCAACCATTTATTGACCTTGCGCAGAAATCAGCCCGAACTGGAGGCGGTTTCTTTTGAAGAATACGAAAAAAGCCTTGAATTGGATTCGCCCATAGATTGGCAGGAGTCCCGCTCCAGTGCCTTGCAGAATATATATGTGGAGGAGATCATGATCAGCTGCCTGCAAGGGCTGCTACTCTGCCTGGACAGGGACCACCGTCTGGCCTTCCTCCTGGTAGAGGTTTTCGATGTCAGCAGCGACCAGGGGTCGGCCATCCTGGAGATTACACCGACGGCCTTTCGTAAACGTCTTTCCAGGGCCCGGGAACGGATCCAGGATTTTCTGATGAGAAATTGTGCCCTATTAAATCCGGACAATCCCTGCACCTGCGAACGCTATGTGATTTCTCAGCATTATATGGAAAGGGTTGAGGAAAAGGATTTGGTTTTTGCTAAACACCCTTGCCGTATCAGGCCGGAAGGAGGGACTGTGAATCGAATCAGGGAAATGGATGAACTGAGCCAAATGGCCGCCCTATATAAACGCTATCCTGATTTTCAGGCACCGACCGCTTTTATCGATAACCTCAGGGATCTGGTTCACTCGAAAAAATTTGAATTATTGTAGAAAAAACAAGATAGAGAAAGGAGGAGAAGAAGATGGAAAAAATGGTTGCGGTTTGCGGGATCAAATGCAACGAATGCCCGGCTTTTTTGGCCACCCAAGAAAATGATGACCTCAAGAGGAAGGAGGTCGCGGAACAGTGGTCCAAAGAATATCAGGCCGAGTTCAAAGCGGAAGACATTAATTGTGACGGATGCCATTCGGTGACAGGAAGACTTTTCAGTAACTGTAAAGTTTGCGAAATCAGGAAATGCTGTCAGGAAAAGGATCTCAAGAATTGCGCTTATTGCACCGAATATTCCTGCCCAAAATTGAGTCAATTTTTTCTGATGGTCCCCCAGGGGAAAGCCGTTCTGGATAAAATAAAAGAAGGGCTATCTTTATGAAGCAAGCCGCATACTGTATTTTCAAGATACCACAAACGGGGAGGATTTTCCGCGCCCGGCGGTGGGGGAATCAAGGCCGGGCTGCCGGGGGAAGAAAAGGTTAGGCGGGGGACAGGACCACCTTCAAGTCGAGAAGTCACTGACCAACCACGAAGGGAGAAATTTCCTGGCATCGATTTATAGAGAGTTTATCGTAGAAGCAGATCCTAATATCGTATGGTCAGCTATCCGAGATGTTGGAGCCATTCACCAAAGGTTGGCAAAGGGTTTTGTTGTCAATACGCAACTCGAAGGCGATGTTCGAACCGTAACATTTAAAAATGGTGTTGTCGCCAAAGAGCGCATTCTTGGCATCGACCCTCAAAACAGGAGGATGGCCTACACCATTCTCAGTGATAAATTGGAACATCACAGCGCCGCATTTCAAGTTTTTGAGGAAGCAAACCGGCAGACACGAATTATCTGGACCGCTGATATACTACCGAATGAAATGGAAAATTATCTATCTGAAATGACAGACCGGGCAATCGAAGCTATGAAGGGCACCTTGGAGGGCGATTGCCCTCGGACTTCCTGTGAGAATGGCGATAGTGTAGATCCATTTCGAAAAACAATCGCCTTTGAATCCCTTGGTTTTAGTCAGGCGCTGATTGCTTCTGGACCAGCTTCTGATCGTGCTGAGAAGATGATGCTGTACGGACAGTTCATCGGATCTTGGGATGGAACAGTCATCGTACACCGCCCGAACGGTCAACGTTTCGAAAACTCATGCGAAGTCCATTTTGGTTGGACCCTGTCGGGACGTGCAGTCCAAGACGTTTGGATCGCGCCCTCCCACAAGACGGGGGCTGCCGGAGCGGAAGACGGCATGTATGGTACTACCTTGAGAGTTTACGATCCGAAAACTGATCAGTGGGAGATTACCTGGATCGATCCGGTCCGACGAAACTTCAACAGAATGCTTGGTCGCCCTGTGGGAAATGAGATAATACAGGAATATCGTGATGAGGCGGGAAATATCTGTCAGTGGTGTTTCACGGATATCCGTCCCGACTCGTTTCATTGGATCAGCCGCGAAACCAAAGACGAACGAACGACCTGGAGCCTGACAGCCGAGTATTTTCTTCATCGTCGAAGGGATGAAGAGACCAGACGGGATTGACTATGGAAAGAGCTGTTTATATGGAACCGGCTTCATTCTGTCTTTTCGAGACACCGCTGGGCCCTTGCGGGATCGCCTGGAAGGAGACGGCGACCCCTCCTTCGTCACCGGTGGTGACCTTTATCCAGCTTCCCGAAGCCACCAGGGGTCTGACCGAAAAACGTATTGCCGGCAGATCCGGGGGCCGCAAGGCGCGTTTAATACCGGCCGGCATTGCCGGGATCATTAAAAAAATTCTGAAACATCTGCAGGGGGACCTGCAGGATTTTCAGGACATCGACCTTGACCTGGACGGTGTCGGTCCTTTTGCACGACAGGTATATGAAGGGGCCCGAAAAATACCGGCAGGACGGACCAAGACCTACGGCGCCCTTGCCTCGGACTTGGACCGGCCCACGGCTTCAAGGCCGTAGGACAGGCCCTGGGAATGAATCCGATCCCGCTGATCATTCCCTGCCATCGCGTTCTGGCTTCCGGCAACCAGCCGGGAGGCTTTTCCGCTCACGGCGGAGTAACCACCAAGGCCAGGCTGCTGGCTATTGAAGGGGTTACGCTCGGCAGTCCGATTACCATCAAATCGAAAAAAGATTTGCTGCGTGCGGCCTCGTTATTGAAAAAAAAGGATCCGTGCCTGGTGGATTGTCTGGATAGGCCGATTGATTTCCATTTGCGACCGGGTCATTCTCCCTATGCCACATTGATCGAAGCAGTGGTTCACCAGCAATTGTCGCCCAAAGCCGCATCGACGATCCTCGGAAGGGTGATGGATCTTTATCCGTGTCAGAAAATTCCCGATCCCGCTGAGTTACTGAAGACAAGAGACGAACTCTTGAGGAAGGCGGGTTTGTCCAAAGCGAAAATCAAAGCGGTAAAAGATATTGCCGTAAAGACACTCGATGGGACTGTGCCTTCTTCAAAAGAGATCCTTAGGCTCAGCAATGAAGAGATCATAAAACGGCTGACCTCGATTTATGGTGTGGGTCTATGGACCGTAGAGATGATGCTGATCTTTAATCTCGGCCGTCTGGATGTTTTTCCAATAGGAGATTACGCACTCAGAAAAAGTATGTCGGAAGTGCTCGGGTTGAAGGAAGTGCCCACGCCGAAACAAGTGGCCGCCCTGAGCGAGTTATGGCGGCCCTATCGCACAGTGGCATCGCTCTATCTCTGGAACACCATCAACTCATGATTCTGGAGAGATGTAATAAAAAACTTTTCCTTGCTGAAAGAAAAAAATAACTTTCAACCCAAGTTCAGCTTACCCAGCCTATGGATAAAAACGAAGGTAGAGATTGTGAGGGGAACAAAAGACGGTCTTTATATCTCCACCTGTATGGCAAAAGGGACGGGATGGGTATTGATATATTGATATAGTTTATTACCTTATTCTGAGTCCTTTATCTTTGATGATCTTTTATAGGCAAATAGGGATACACCCCAGATTTTATTTTTGTACTATAAGAATTTCTTGATCAAATGAAAGAGGATTCTCTGCCAATTGAAGGATTTTGGTCTTTCCCAGTGGCAATGGCGAAGGGGCCACACCCGTTCCCATCTCGAACAGATCATTTAAGCCCTCTGCGCTGATGGACCTGCCCGGGCAGTCCCGCCGGGGGGGAATGGGAGAGTAGGAAACCGAATTTGTCCACTGACAGGTCACCAGGTTCTACAGAGCCAATATCGAACATTAGTTCCAGAGCCCCCTTAAAATAATCCCTTTTTCGACAATAAATACATACTTTCAATTATGGTCTTTCTGCTCAATTCTCTTAGAATGGACGCAGTTATTGGAATCAACCGGGAGCCCCGGCAGGAAAGCTATTTATTTCTTTTGTAATTATCCCCAAAATCAAACCCAGCAGTTAAAGGAGTGCTTATGGGATACGTAGACGGCTTTGTGATACCCGTGCCTGAAAAAAATTTAAAGGCCTACATCCGAATGGCGCGGATAGGAAAAAAAATGTGGCTGGAAAACGGTGCCCTCGACTATAAGGAATGCGTCGGCGACGACCTGGAAACAAAATGGGGAACTCCTTTCCCGCGTCTGATGAAATTGAAGCCCGGTGAGGTGCCGGTGTTTTCCTATATCGTGTTCAAGTCTCGCAGGCATCGGGACCAGGTCAATGCCAAGGTGATGAAAGAAATGGACAAAATGGGCGAACCACCAGAAATGCCCTTCGACATGAAACGCATGGTCTATGGCGGATTTAAGGTTATGGTTGAGAAGTAGCGCGCTATCTTTTTTGACTATTTTTCTTATGATCAGTTGCGCTCGGGTTGAAAGAAAAGAGCATCCGATGACTAAAATTCAAGGACCGGCGGGACATCTCCATGTTGAGGATGGGGGCGCAGGCGGGCTGCCGGTGGTATTCGTCCATTCCTTCGCGGGGAGTACTGCGCATTGGACGGCTCAGCTTACGCACTTTCGAAATACAAGACGGGCCGTGGCGCTCGATCTTCGCAGCCACGGCCAATCCGACCCGCCGACCGGCAACGATTACGGCGTCGAGTCTCTGGCCGGGGATATCGCGGCCGTGGCCGACGGGTTGAAGCTGAAACGATTCGTGCTGGTTGGACACAGTATGGGCGGCGCAGCCTCCCTGGCTTATGCAGGTGCACACCCGGAACGAGTCGCAGGGCTGGTCCTTGTGGGCACACCCGGAAAAATACCGGTGGAGCAGGCCCAACAGGTGATGTCGTCCTTGGGATCGGATTATGAAAACGTCATGGCCAGTTACTGGAACAGACTGCTGACCAATGCTCGACCAATCGTGCGGGCGCAAATCGGGAGCGAAAGAGAACACCTGACTCGAGCCGTATCTTTGAACCTCATCCAGGCCCTCTTCGACTACGATCCTCGGCCGGCACTCCACCGCTACCATGGTCCCAAATTGGCCGTCATCACCCCGGACCAGGACAATCCATTCGAACTCCACCGGCTTGTGGCGGACTTGCCCTATAAGGTGGTCACCGGGACCAGCCACTGGCTGCACATGGATAAGCCGGAGGAATTCAACCACATCCTAGATGAGTTTCTCAAAGAAGTCCATTAGGACCTACCTAAAAAAGAAAAGAAGGAACCTTTATGCAAAAAATCACGCCCCATTTATGGTATGACAAAGAGGCCAAGGAGGCCGCCGAATTCTACACTTCCGTTTTCCCCCAATCAAAGATCAAGGACAGCACGACGCTCCACAACACCCCTTCCGGGACAGTGGATATCGTGACCATTGAGCTTTTAGGGCAGGACTTCATGCTGATCTCGGCCGGTCCTCTTTTTAAGTTTAACGAAGCGATCTCCTTCATGGTCTACTGCGATACCCAGGAAGAAATAGACTACTACTGGGAGAAGCTCTCCGCCGTGCCGGAAGCTGAACAATGCGGCTGGCTCAAGGACAAGTTCGGCCTTTCCTGGCAGATTGTTCCCACCGCCATGGATGAAATGATGAAGGACAAAGATCAGGAAAAGCTGGCTCGGGTGACCGAAGCTTTTCTCAAGATGAAGAAATTTGACATCGTAGCTCTTAAGCGGGCTTACCAGGGGAAATAATATGAGAAAACTTGTTGTTCTGACTTTCATAACCCTTGACGGCGTGATGCAGGCCCCGGGCGGGCCTGAGGAAGATCCCAGCGGAGGTTTCAAATACGGCGGATGGGTGGCAGGCTACTGGGATGATTTCCTCGGCCAGGTGATGGACAAGCAAATGAGTAAACCCTTTGATCTATTGCTTGGCAGAAAGACGTATGAGATATTCGCGGCCCACTGGCCATTCGTGAAAAGCGATGACGATCCCATCGCCGCCGGAATTAATAAGGCTAAAAAATATGTAGCTTCGAAGACGCTGAAAAAGCTTGACTGGAACCCTTCTGAATTTCTCAAGGGGGATATCGCGGAGGAAGTGAACAAACTCAAGGAGAAGGATGGGCCGGAAATACACGTTCATGGCAGCGGCAATCTCATTCAAACGCTTTTGAAGCACGATTTAGTTGACGAATTCCGGCTGAAAACATTCCCGGTCACTCTCGGCCTGGGCAAGCGCCTGTTTGCCGAAGGCACCATTCCGATTGGATTCAAATTGCTTGAAGGCGAGATCTCACCAAGGGGAGTGATTGTGGCTACGTACTTGCGCGCTGAAGAAGTCAAGACCGGATCATTCGCCCTTGAAGTTCCGACCGAAGCCGAACTGGCACGCCGTAAACGGATTAGAGAAGAGAACTAGAGGTCCTGGTAGTTCTAACCAAATTTAGAAATCGAAAATGAAAGGGGAAGACAAAAATGGCAGAGATCATAGAAGAGACTATTGGACAAATTTGTCCGGCCTGTGGCTGTCAGCTTGGAGAAAGCCCTTATAAAGAGGGCGAAGTATATTACTGCTGCGAACCGTGTGCTACCGGTGGTGTTTGTGATTGTGGGTGCTGCAAGGTGGTGCCGAAAGAAGAAGTGGAACCCGTGCTGATGACCTGAGGGAGAGTCCTTTAAAAAGACCTTAAACCCTTTTTTGCCGGTAGAGTAGGGAGGGGAGACCCTCCCCCTCGTCAAACCGGACGTGCGGATTTCCCGCATCCGGCTTTCCTGTGAACTTCACTAAAGGGCACACGTAGGTTGTCAGCTTATGGAATCTTTACAAGTAAATC
>JACQYK010000102.1 GCA_016208255.1 Deltaproteobacteria bacterium
ATGATTAGTCAAGACCACATCTTTTTTATGACCGGACACCAGGGTGTCCAGGGGGCAACCTAAAGCCGTCCGCTGTTCCCTGATCATTTGGTTCTGCTTCAGGTAATAGGCCGTGGATCTCATCCGGGAACCGGCCGGCAAAGGTTGAGGGTTCAAACGAAAATTCGATTGTTGGAAGATTTGGTCAACCATTTTTTTGGTCGGCAGTATGAAACCAAGCTGACCCGCTATTTCCAGGGCGGTGTAAAGATTCACCGGGATGAGCAGAAAATCCTGATCTGAACCGATCGACAGGTAGTCGGGCATGACAAAGATCGTGGCCGTAACGGTAGTCCTATCCTTGAATCTGTGGCTCAAATGCACCGGTTTTAGTTTTCTCAGATAATCGGGAAAAACCCCTTCGGAAAATTGGGCCAAAATGGCCTTTTCCCGTTCCGGTCCCTCCAGGGCCAAAATAGTCCGGGCAAAGGTTGTCCCGGTCATGGCCAAATCCGGCCTGAAAGGAATCCTCTTGATGAGGTTGAGCAGAAAAGAGTAAAGGTTAACCGGGTTTGCTCCGTAGGAGCCTGGGACGGCGCCTGAGGAATCTCCGGAGAATAAGCAGAGGAAAAGAATGAGTAAAAAATTCAGCGGCCATGGTTTCATTGCCACCTCCTTTTTTTGGCAAGGATACCGGAAGATGATCTTCCTGATCTTCCTCGCATCCCTTTCGAAAAAATACTGAGACCTGAATACCATGTTTATTAAAATTCGTAAACTTTTTATTGGCTAAGCACGGGGCCGGCCAGGTAAATTATTGGATCCGACAAGAATGACGAAGACACCAGGTTCGGTAAGAAACAGCCCTTCGTCATAAAGGAGGGTGTTTTGGTATTTTGGAAGGGGGATACAATCATGCCGTTCTTGGTAAAAATGTCCTGGCCTTTATCGAGGGGCTGAAGGTCGATTAGAACAACCTGAGAAATTTTTAAATCAGGGGTCGGGACTTTCCTTTACCCAACCGCCAGCATTCGATTGACGGCAGATAAGGCCTTGTCCCGGATGGATCGCGGTACCGAAACCTTATATTGCATTTTCTGTAAAGCCCGCAGGACTTTCTCTAAAGTGATTTTTTTCATGTTGGGGCAAACGGCTTTGGTATTAACGGGAATAAATATTTTTCCGGGATTTTCTTTTTTGAGACGGTGGATAATTCCCGTCTCCGTTCCGATGATAAATTCTTTCGCCGGACTTTCTGCCGCAAAACGTATCATGCCGCCGGTACTGAGTACTTCATCAGCCGCCTCCTTGGCATCCGGACGGCATTCCGGGTGGACCAGGGCTATGGCAGCGGGGTGTTTTGCCTTTTCTTCGAGGATTTTTTTGCCCAGGATCCGCATATGGGTGGGGCAATAACCCGGCCACAAATGCATGTCTCTTCCCGTTTTTTGAGCCACCCACTGTCCCAGATACTGATCCGGGATAAAGAGTATTTCCCGATCGACCGGCAGACTCTGCACCACCCGGACGGCGTTGGCCGAGGTACAGCAAATATCCGATTCGGCCTTGACGGCGGCCGAGGAATTTACATAACAGACCACGACCGCACCGGGAATCTCCTTTTTCTTTTTGATCAGTTGTTCGACAGTAATCATATCCGCCATCGGACAACCGGATTCCATTTCGGGCAATAATACCGTTTTCCCCGGATTCACCAGAAAGGCCGTTTCAGCCATAAAATGAACCCCGCAAAAAACAATAACCTCCGCCTCGGTTTTGGCCGCTTTCTGGCTTAATTCCAATGAATCCCCAACAAAGTCGGCCAGGTCCTGAACTTCGGGCCGCTGATAATTGTGAACCAGAAAGACGGCCTTCTTTTGCTTCTTCAGATGCCTGATTTCCGAAATAATATCTTGATGGTCAGTAGCCATTATTAATTCTCCAAAAGTAAACTTCCATGCCCCTGAAGGGCTTCACGAAGGCCTAAAATTTTCCCAAAATTAAGGTTTTTCTCCAAACTCCGAACTCATTACTCCGAACATTATTTTCTTCTAATACGATCACAACCAACGGTCTCCCCCATCCACGCTGTCCACTCTGAAATGACATCCCCGACTCTGGCGGTTGTGACGGGCCGCCTGAGAAACGATCAAAGCCACCTCGACGGCGTTACGCAAACCGATCAGTCCATCGCTCAGCTTGGTCTTCCGGTAGAAAGTCTCAATCTCGTTTTGCATGTGACGCAGTTCGCGGATGGCGCGTGAGAGACGGTCCCCGGAGCGGATGAGTCCCACATAGTGCCACATGATATTTTGAATGGTCTGCATGTCTCCTTGAATAAGGGCCGGATCGGAGTCCTGGGTCAGCCCGGATTCATCCCAGGTCGGGATATCCTTTGGGGTTACCGCACATTTCAATCCGCCATCCAAGAGGGTGGCGATATCGCGGGCGGCCCGTGTTCCCCAAACCAACCCTTCCAAAAGGGAGGTTGAAGCCAGCCGGTTGGCCCCGTGCAACCCGGTGCAGGAAACTTCCCCCACGGCATAAAGACGGTCGATATTGGTTCGGCCCTGTTCGTCCACCGCTACCCCACCGCAAAAATAGTGGGCCGCCGGGACCACCGGGATCGGTTCCAGGGTGATGTCCAGGCCGACCCGTTGGCATTCGTCATAAATATTAGGAAATCGAGTCTTGATTTCCTCGGCCGGCAGGTGCGTGGCAATATCCAGCAGAACATAGGAATAACCATTGGTTTCCATTTCAGTATGGATGGCCCGGGCCACCACATCCCGCGGGGCCAGGTCTTTCCATTCAGGAGCGTATTTCTCCATAAACGGCCGGCCGTCAGGGCCGAGAAGGACCCCCCCTTCACCGCGGACGGCTTCACTGATCAGAAAACCCTCCGCCCCGGGAACGGCCAGCGCCGTCGGATGAAATTGGATATATTCGGTGTTTAGGATACGCGCCCCGGCACGATTGGCCATGGCCAAACCGTCGCCCCTGGCTCCGGAGGGGTTGGTGGTGTTGCGAAAAATGCGGCCGATGCCGCCGGTGGCCAGAATGGTAACCGCGGCCAGCGTTCGGTGAACGGCTTTGCCTTTACGGTCGAAGACATAAGCCCCGTGGCAGGTAACCGGCTCATAGGCCGCCAGCGGGTCCCGGGAGTGGTGCGGATAGGTGATCAGATCCACCGCGGTAGCCTCGGTAATCAGCTCTATATTGCTTTGCTGCTGGACCTTCTGCATCAGGGCGGAGATGATCGCCTGCCCGGTCCCATCGCCGACATGTAAAATTCGCCGGCGGGAATGGGCTCCCTCTTGTCCCCAATCCGGTTCACCGTTACTTTGTTCATCAAAGGGGACTTTGACTTTATCGATCAGAATTTCCTTTAAGAGGACGGGGCCTTCTTCGGCCAGGATTTGTGCGGCTCGCGGCAGGGAAGCCCCGGCCCCGGCTGCCAGGATGTCTTCAACCAGCAGCTCCGGAGAATCTCCCGGACCACGGCTGATTATCCCGCCTTGGGCGTAACGCGAGTTGGATTCGCGTGGGTCAGGCGCACGGTTAATCAGAATAATATGTCGCTCCGGATCCCGGGCCAGGTTCAGAGCGGCTGTCGCCCCGGCTATTCCGGATCCTATGATCAGTACATCGGTGGTTTTCATAATCAGCCTTTAGGGTGAATATTCAAAGGAAACGTCCAGGACCTTCGCCGAATGGGTCAAGGCCCCGGAGGAAATGAAGTCAACCCCGGTCTCCGCGATCCGACGGACGGTTGAAAGCGTCACATTACCGCTGGCTTCCAGTTTAGCGCGGCCGGCCGTCAGTCGGACGGCGTCGGCCATCATTTCGGGTGCCATGTTGTCAAGCAGGACACGTTCGACCCCGATGGCCAGGGCCTCGCGGACATCCTCCAGGGTCCGGGCCTCGACCTCAACCTCCAGGCCGGTGTGAGCGGACCTCGTCCTCCTTACCGCCTCGGTAATGGACCCGGCAAAGTCGATATGGTTATCTTTGATAAGGATCATATCGTACAAACCGATACGATGGTTCTCTCCCCCTCCACGTTTGACTGCCAGCTTATCGGCCATACGCAAACCGGGGGCGGTCTTTCTCGTGTCAAGAATAGCCGCTTTCGTCCCAGCCACCAGGTCCACAAATTGACGGGTCAGTGTGGCGATCCCGGACATCCGCCCCAGAAAGTTGAGAGCGGTCCGTTCGGCGGTCAACAGGCTGCGGGCCCGGCCTGAGACCATGGCCAGCACCTGCCGGTCGGCAACCCGGCTGCCTTCCTCCACCTGGGGACGGAAGTCCAGCTCTGCGTCCATCATCCGGTAGACCGCCAGGGCCACATCCAGGCCGGCCATGATCCCCTCCTGTTTAGCGATGATCCGGCCCTGCATCACGGCCTCGACGGGGACAATGCTGTCGGTCGTAGCGTCGCCCGGTCCGATGTCTTCAATCAGGGCCCGCCGGATAGTCTCAAGAATATCGGGATGTAAAGTCGGCTGAAGAGTCATATTTAATATGGCAGGGACAATTTATTAAGGTCGAAGGTTCTTTTTTCTTTTATCTTCGAGCTATGGACTTGTTATGGTTCCTTCTGAAAAATTGCACAATTTACCGAAATATAAATAAAAATAGCATTTAACCCTTAAAAAGTAAAGCCTTTACTTTTCTTCCGGTTTTTGGACTTTCGTCCTTTGCCACCATATAACCGCAATCAGCGGTACAAAAGCCAATACGGCCGCAGTCATCCCAATGACCGAATAGCCACCGAAAGCAAACACAACGCCGCTCCCGAACTGACTGGCCGCGATCGGCCGGGAGATGAACTTCAGCGGCGGCAAAGCGGCCCAGATCGACCGCCGATCTGGCTCTCCCCATCAGTATAAGGCCTGTCAGGAAAAAGGTGAAAGAGCGGTAAAAAATGGCCGCCATGGCTATTCCTGACCCGATCACCCCCAGCACCTGTCCGAGAGCCAGACCTTTTCGGCGTCCGGTCCGTTCCATGGTCAATCCCCAGATCAACGCTCCACCTGCCATCCCAAGGACATACAGAGCGCCCGGTAGTCCCGCCAATGAGGGTTCCCCGCTCAAGCTGACCGCTACAATGGCATTAACCGTAAAAGCGGCGATGAACCCGGCGGAACTCAAGCCCTGAGACAGGAACAATACCATCGTGATTTTCTTTTTGACCCGGATGAAGTCCATTATGAAATTTTGCTCCTGGATTTTTGGTAATATTTCCTGAAAACAATGAGTCCGAAGATAACCAACTCAGGGGGGCGCGGTCAATTGAAATTTGTATTAATACGAAAATAGGTTCCGAGCCCACAAGCCTATTTTCATGTCGACTTCCGATCGATCGGCTTTTGCCGATCTCAGGGGAGACTCCCAAAGGGAGTCGGACAGGATGCCTTTTCAAAGCTCGACGAAGTCGAGCGGCCCGACCGGCTGGTGTCACGCCCCTAGGTGGGGGATGACGGTTTAGCTAAATAATCCTGATATTCTGCCGGTAAGACGGTCTCCTTAAAAAAAAAGTGTGAAATAATAAAGCAAGCGTGTATATAGGTTTATAAAAAGCAGATTCAGTAATCAGAAAAGGAGAACTAAAATGACGATGATTGATCAAACTTGTTCGGCGTTCATTGAAGTCCTGGCATCAAAAGCACCTGTTCCGGGTGGTGGCGGTGCGGCGGCCATTGGAGGCGCCATAGGTATGGCTCTTTCCAACATGGTCGGAAACCTCACCGTCGGTAAGAAAAAATATGCGGATGTGGAAGGAGAAGTAAAAGAATTGATAGCCAAAGGGGAAGATATCATCCTCAAGCTTGAAAATCTGGTGGACAAGGATGCCGAGGTATTTGAACCTCTGTCCAAGGCCTACGGGCTTCCCAAGAACACCCCGGAAGAGGTCAAGTTTAAGGAAGAAACCATGGAAAACTGCTGCAAGGTAGCTTGCGGGGTTCCCCTGGAAATCATGCGGGCAGTTTTCGAGGGAATCAAAATTCATGCCAGAATGGGTGAGATCGGGACCATGATCGCTATCTCCGATGTGGGATGCGGCGTGGTCTTTTTAAAAAGCGCTCTTATTTCAGGAAGTCTGAATGTGATTATCAATCTCAACACCATCAAAGATCAAACTTTCCTTTCAGCCACTCGCAAAGAAATGGATGAACTGCTCAGCATCGGATCCAAGATGGCGGATGATACTCTTGCCCTGGTTATATCCAAATTGAAAAAATAAGGAGGCCCCAATGGCTGAACTGTTGAAGGGAAAACCCGTGGCCGATGCCATGAAAGAACAATTGATAATAAAAGTGGAGGGCCTGAAGTCAAAAGGACTCGCCCCGAAGCTCGGCATTATTCGAGTGGGAGCGCGTCCGGATGACCTGTTTTATGAAGGGGGAGCTAAAAAGACCTGCGCCGCACTCGGGATGGATTCTGAGGTTTTCGAATATCCGGAAAATATTGAGCAGGCGGCTTTTGAAGAGGCCATAGTCAAAGTAGGACAAATGAAAGGGGTTCACGGTATTTTAATGTTTTCTCCCCTGCCCAAACACATGAATGAAAAGAAAATACGAACCTTAATCCCGGTGGAAAAGGATGTGGATTGTCTGACTGTTGGAGGTGCCGCCAAAATATTTACGGATGATCCGACCGGTTTCCCTTTTAAGGGAGCACGGCACAGTAACCATCTGCCACTCCAGGACCGAGAACCTGCCGGAAGTCTGCCAAAACGCGGATATCCTCGTCGCTGCTGTCGGAAAGGCCAAGATGATCAAAGGCAATTTCGTAAAACAGGGGCAAATCGTAATCGATGTGGGCATCAATCCTGACCTCGCAAACCCCGGTAAATACTGCGGCGATGTGGATTTTGCTGAGGTGGAACCAGTCGTTCAGAAGATTTCCCCGGTTCCCGGAGGGGTAGGTTCGGTGACCACCTGGGTCCTCTGTAAGCAGACCATCATGGCCTGCGAAATGCAGAATTCTTAATAGAGTATCAAAAAGGATAGAGCTCTCAAAAACAGAAAAAATCAAGCTTTGGAACCATCCTGACCGAGAAAAAATTATTTAAGGGCTAAATCACTCGCTCAACACCATTAGAGGAATGGGGAGAGTCTTCAATTCATGGACTAGCTCGGGTATGACGGAGGGTGTATGACCACTCCCCCCGGCCTACCCGGATTCTTATACCAAGACCCAATCAAAGAGACCCATCCAGTTCATCAGCCACTTCTTTCTTGCAAGCCCGGCAGCGCTGGGCGCCCCGGAAAAGGGGCTGACCGCAATTGGAACAATGATAACGTTCACATTCCGCCCGGGCCCATTCAACGCTTCCCCGCTCATCTCCGTATTCGGCCACTTTCGCCCGCCAGATAGGAATCGTTCTTTCCATTACCCTTCGGCCGGTGGCAAATCCGAATTTTTCTATGCTGGGGCAGGGCCAGTCCTGACATTGATGGCAGGAATAGAATCCTTTTGCTTTTACGCAGTTTCTTATTTCGCAAACCCGGCAAGAGGGATAAATCTTTACCGCTGAATCAGATTGCATGCATCCTAAACAGAAGGTCTCTTCCGGTTTTGTTCCATAGAGGTTGCCCATGATCGTTCTGAATTTTTCATTCCCGTCCCTGGTGGCCAGATAAACACCGCAGGTCCCGCAGTACAGCCCACAGGGGGACATTAAATCCCTGTTTCTGATTTCTTCCTCGCTCCACCCTTCCATAATTCAGCCTCCCTTATCGTATGATGATCTGTGACCAGGATCCTTGTTAAAAAAAACCCCCGGTTAATTAAAATATCAAAAAAAATGAGAAAATCCAAACTTTTTTCATCAGCTAATACATAGGTATTAAGTTTTTTACCCCCTCCCTCCCCTCCCCCGCAAGGTGAGAGTGTAAGGGGTGGGGGTGATATTAATTTTATTATTGCTTTTGTATTAATTCATTTACCCTGTTTTGTATTTTCAGGAATAGGGGTAATGGTTCCAAGGTCCGTTGGGGATGAGGCGAGGATTTTCCTAAAGGAATTCATAAAAGATTCCAGGGCCGGTGAAAACCATTTATCCTTGCTCCAGATCATGCAAACTCCTGTTTCAAGATCTTCTTCCCAGGGCAATTCGGCCAATTTGCCATGCTCCAAAGCATTCCTAACCGCGATTTCTGGTATAATTGTTACACCCAGACCATTTATTACTGCTTCTTTGATCGCTTCAATGCTGTTTATTTCGATTACAGATGTGGGATTAATCTGCTCAGCAGTCAAGATTTGCTCAATAGTCATTCGGTATCCGCAATCGGCCTTGGGGAGAAACAAAACCTGACCCTGAAGGTCTCTATAGCCTGTTCGCTTCTTTTTCATTAACGGATGCCCCGGAAAAGCGACCAGGACAAGTCGTTCGACTTTTAACAGTTCAAATTCAAGGCTGGCCGCGTCGACCGAGTCAGTCAGCAAAAAAGCAAGATCGATTATTCCAATGGACAATTCATGTTCAAGAGAATATCGCGCGCAACTGGATATATCCAGGTGGATTTTAGGGAAAAAAGACTGAAAATCAGCCAGAACTCCCGGCAAGTGATAGGTCGCGACCGTCTGGGGCATACGTACGGTTAAGAGACTGGTGTCGTTTGTTTTCCCGCTAATCTCCGCACGCGCTTCCTCCTCAATGGCCAAAAGTTTTTGCGCATATTTGAGCATTTTTTCACCGGTATTTGTCAGAACGATTTTTTTACCGAACCGATGAAACAACGGGGCTCCGATTTCATTTTCCAGAGTTTTAATCTGAGAGGAGATACTTGATTGCGCATAATTCATTACTTTTGCCGCCTGATTAAAGTTCATCAAGGTAGCGACTGTACGAAAGGTCCGCAGTCGTTGAAAATCCATATACTGTCCTCCTTTAATCTAATTTCTCGATAAGCATATCGTAAAAATTCGTTGGACATATATAAATATTACAGTAAAGTTAATAAAAAATACAAGTTAAATATAAGATTAGTTTAATCGAATTACTTGAAAGAAAAAATCAAATGGATACAACCAGAAAAGGAAAAGAGAGGAGGTCTCCCATGGAAAAACCTGCTCCACAGTGTGTAAAATGTACTGTCCTTCGATGCAGCGCTGAAGATAAGAATAAAAAGGTGCCGGTATCCTGCCCCACGGAAAAGTATCCGGACCTGATCAAAGAAGTGACTGAGAAATACAGGCTGCCAGAAAACGAGGCGGTGAACAGGGGCTGGCTTGGTTTGATGAACAAGGTGCGTAACCCCGAAAGACCGAGAGAGGCGCTTTCCTATACCAGGGTGGATGAAATTATGGAATATGCCAGGATCCGGGGTATGACCCGACTGGGTATCGCTACCTGTTACGCCCTGATGCCTGAATCGAGATTGTTGTCCGACATTCTGGAAACCAATGGATTCCATGTGGTCTCCATATCCTGTCT
>JACQYK010000103.1 GCA_016208255.1 Deltaproteobacteria bacterium
ATCTGAAACTGATTTACTTGTAAAGATTCCATAAGCTGACAACCTACGTGTGCCCTTTAGTGAAGTTCACAGGAAAGCCGGATGCGGGAAATCCGCACGTCCGGTTTGACGAGGGGGAGGGTCTCCCCTCCCTACTCTACTGGTAAAAGAGCATTTGATAAACAGCTAAAGTGTTACAAAAATTCAAATAGGTTTGGTTAGTCTTTTTTGGTCAAACCGGCTTTTTTCAGCCAGGGCAGGCTAAGTTGATAATTTTTCTTGGCCACATTGGTCCTGGCAAAACCGCCTTGACTGGGGGGAGCCGTAGCTCCTGTACGGGTGGCCGTCATGAGACAGAAATTATTAAAGGACGATTCCACTTCGGCGTTCAGGCCCATGGTTTCTTCCATATGGTTGATGGAGAATTTACACAAACTGACCCAGTAAGGAACATCCAGGTAGTTTTCCGCCACCCGATCGGCATAGGCCAGGGTTTCTTTTTCCAAAGTTTCCGGATCGAAGGTCCGGTTGACAAACCCGTAGGAGAGGGCTTCCTGGGCGGTCATGAACCGATGCTCGAAAAGTATTTCTTTGGCCCGCCGGGGTCCTATGTCAAAGGGTACGGAAAAATATTCAACGAAGCCGGGAAGGAATTGGGCGTCCTCGGCGGCAAAAATAATATCCATGGAGGCGGCAACCATCCAGCCGCCGAAGATGCAATAGCCATGAACCATGGCTATGGTGGGTTTGGGCAGGTTACGCCAGGCCAGGCAAAAGTCGATATAAACTTTACGCATGTCTTCAAACCAGGGAGTCAAGCCCTGTTCGGCGCGTACTGCATAGCCTTGTTGCTGTTTGTATTCTCTGTCTTCCTCGGTCCCGATGTCATGCCCCGCCGAAAAGGCCCGGCCAAGTCCGGAGAGAACAATGGCCCCGCATTGCGGGTCCCTGGCGGCCATTCGAAGAGCCGAATCCAGTTCCCTGATGGTTAACTATCATTTGCCCGGATTTAAGTCAATCCCAGCCTTCTACTCCCCTTTACCCGTTAGGCCTATTAAAATTCTCTTAGAGTCATAAGTGATTCGTATTACCGGCCTGTTGGAAAAGCAATCCCGAAGTTTCTCCCTTGAGAGCCTATCCGGGCTCTTTTCTGGAAGAAAAAGCCCCCAACACCTGCCCTAAGATTTATCTTTCCGTCTAAAGCCCTTGGCCTCCCTATCAGCCGAAAAACCTTGCTAAAAACCAGATTTTTTTTTAAAATAAATAATAAGATGGAATATCCGGAAAATATCTATACCGTTACCAGGCTGACCGAAGAAATTAAAGAATTGCTGGAAGGGGAATTCCCCTCTCTCTGGCTGGAGGGGGAGATCTCTAATTTTCGGGTCCCTCCCAGCGGGCATTTCTATTTTACGCTAAAGGATGTTTCCTGCCAGATACGGGCCGTTTTTTTCAAATCCGGGCTTTGGGGGCTTTCTTTCAGACCCGAGAATGGACTCCAGGTTCTGTGTTTCGGCCGGTTGAGCCTTTATGCCGGTCGGGGCGAGTACCAGATTATTGTGGAAAGGATGGAGTTGAAGGGTTGGGGTGCCCTTCAACTGGCATTCGAACAGTTAAAAGAGCGATTATTACAAGAGGGCTTGTTTGAGCCGGGGCGAAAGAAACCATTACCCCTTTTACCCAGACGGGTGGCCGTAGTGACTTCTCCGACCGGGGCGGTGATTCAGGATTTTTTAAGAATATTGTATCGCCGTTTTCAAAATATTCGAGTCTCCATTTACCCGGTACTGGTACAGGGAGAGACCGCCTCTTTGGAAATTGAAGAGGCCATCAGGTGTATCAACCGGTCGTCGTTAGGGGTCGAGGTCATTGTCCTGGCTCGAGGAGGGGGGTCCTTGGAGGACCTTTGGGCCTTCAATGAAGAACGGGTAGCCCGGGCCATCGCGGCTTCCTCCATTCCGGTTATTTCGGCTATCGGGCACGAAGTGGATTTTACCATCGCCGATTTTGTAGCCGATCTAAGGGCCTCCACCCCTTCGGCGGCGGCGGAGCTGCTGATTCAACCGCAACAAGAATGGGAAATCCGTATCCAAGATCTCCAGAATCGGCTGGTTCGGCAGGTCCTCAGGGAGATAGGTCTTGTTCATGACCAGCTGTTCCATTTTCGGAAACGAATGGGGGATCCCCGACGGCGTTTTATTGATTGGACCCTCCGCTTGGATGATTACGGGACCCGTCTTCGCCTGGGTCTTCAAAGGAACTTGGGAAAAAAGCGGGATACCCTGGGATGGATTCAGGATAAGTTGTTGATGCGAAACCCGCGAGGCCTGATTCTGGCAGGAGGCAACAGTCTGGAAATTCAAAAACTGAAATTAAAAGGGTTGGTTTTAAGAAAGCTGGAACAATTGGAGATGGATCTGAAAGGTCAGGATAAAACCCTTCAGGCCCTAAGCCCTTGGGGGATCTTGGATCGAGGTTATGCCCTGGTACGGATCTTGCCGGAACTTACCCTGGTCAAAAATGTGGAGGACGCCCATCCCGGACGGCAGGTCCGGATATCCATCGCCCGGGGGGAATTGGATTGTTTGGTGCAACAAACCCGAAAAAACTTCGAAGTTGCATAAAAAACAGGGCCTTTTGTGCAATTTAAAAGTAAAGGAGGACCGTTCTTTGCCCAAGGAGCGATTTGAAGACACTTTTAAAAAATTGGAAACCATCGTCAATAAACTGGAGAGCGGTGATCTTTCTCTGGAAGATTCCGTGAAATTGTTTGAAGAAGGGATGCGGCTGTCCCGTCTCTGTTCAGAAAGATTGGCCGAGGTCCAAAAAAGGGTGGACCTATTGCTCAAATCGGAGGAGGGGGAAATACATTCGCAGCCCTTTCCCTTTGAAGAGGAAACGGAGTAGCTTGGCCAGACCTTTGCTGGAGGAACTCAAGAAATTTCAAGGGCTGATAGACAGAGCCCTTCGATCCTATTTCCCACCCGCTGGTCCCTATACCCAGCGGGTGCAAAAGGCCATGGCCTACAGTTTATTTGCCGGAGGTAAACGGATCCGTCCGATGTTGTGTTTGATGGCCTGCAGGGCGGTTGGGGGCCGGATGAACAACGCCCTCCCCGCGGCCTGTGCCCTGGAATATCTCCATACCTATTCCTTGATTCATGATGATCTTCCGGCTTTAGACAATGATGATTATCGAAGGGGGCGTTTGAGCTGTCATAAAAAATTTGGCGAAGCCACGGCTATTTTGGCCGGGGATGCCTTGCTGACCGAGGCCTTTTTTTTGCTTTCCCGGCGAGAAGTCATGAAGGAAGTTCAACCCCGGATTCGAGTCCAGGTGATCCAGGAAATTGCCGGGGCGGCCGGTATTCAGGGCATGGTGGCCGGACAAGAAGCCGATTTGGAAGCTGAGAAAAAAAAGGTCTCTTTGCCTTTTTTGCAATATATCCATAACCATAAAACCGGGGCCCTGATAAAGGCCTCGCTGGTCTGCGGAGGTCTGATCGGAGAGGGAACCGCCGGGGAGATCAGATCGTTAAGAAAATTCGGGGAAAAGATAGGCCTGGTCTTCCAAATCAAAGACGATTTGTTGAATGTGGAAGGAAAAGCCAAACTCTTGGGGAAGAGAACGGGTACCGATGAAAAAAAGGCCAAAGCCACTTTCCCGGTTTTAATGGGAATGGAACAATCCATGATTCTAGGTCAAGAGCTGGTGAAGGAAGCCGGGAAAACCCTTAAAATCTTTGGAAGCAAGGCCGGTCCCCTGAGGGCCATAGGGGACTATATTTTTTTGCGGGACCGATGAGATTATAGCTGATAGCTCATAGCTCACAGCTCAAAGTTGAAAAATAAATTTTGCCATTACTTATCAACTATGATGGACTCGTAAAAAGTCGTCACCCCGGCGAAAGCCGGGGTCCGGGACATTATAACTACCTAAAAACACTGGATTCCGGCTTTCGCCGGAATGACGAGTTCGGACTTCCGGCGACTTTTTACGAACTTGTCAACTATGAGCCAAGAACTTTTTTGATGGATTAATCATGGAAAGCAAGGTCAAGATCAACGTGGAAGAAAAGCCGACCTGTCTCTTGGATTCTATTTCAAGTCCGAAAGACCTCAAATCCCTGTCTCTGACGGAACTGAAGCAGCTGGCCGGAGAGATTCGAAAACTGATCATTGAAACCGTGGCGAAAAATGGCGGCCACCTGGCCCCTAATCTGGGAGTTGTTGAACTGACCCTGGCCATCCACCGGGTGTTTAATAGTCCTAATGACAAGATTATCTGGGACGTAGGTCATCAATCCTATACCCATAAAATCCTTACCGGGAGAAGGGCTCAATTTTCGACTTTAAGGACTTTTGGAGGATTGAGCGGTTTTCCCAAGCGGCAGGAAAGTCCCCACGATATTTTTGATACCGGTCATAGCGGGAACTCCATATCGGTTGGATTGGGGATAACGGCGGCCAAAGAATTAAAAAGGGAAACCTCCAAGACCATCGCTGTTATCGGCGATGGATCGATGACGGCGGGGCAGGCCTTTGAAGGGCTTAATCAGGCGGGGCATCTTAACAAGGACCTGATCGTGGTTTTGAACGATAACGAAATGTCTATCTCTCAAAATGTGGGGGCCCTTTCTTCCTTTTTGAGTAAACGCCTGACCGGGAAAGGTTTTGTGCAATTCAAGAGGGAGATGGAGTCCTTTTTCAAATCCATTCCCGGTATCGGTGAGAATCTGATCCAGTGGGCCAAAAAAAGTGAGGACTCCTTTACCGGTTTTTTTACCCCGGGTATGCTTTTTGCCGCTTTGCATTTTGACTACCTGGGGCCGGTGAGAGGCCACCGGCTGGAAGAGCTGATCGCCACCTTTGAAAACATCCGCCATATCCAGGCTCCGGTCCTGGTTCATGTTTTGACCACCAAAGGCAAAGGATATCCTCCGGCCGAAAAAAATCCCAGCTATTTCCACGGGGTCGGCCCTTTTAACTCTGAGGCCGAGGACCCAACCCTGAAAAAACCTGCGGAGGTTCCCACTTATACCGAAGTGTTCGGGGATACCCTGGTAGCCCTGGCCAAAAAAGATCTGCGGGTGGTGGCTATTTCCGCAGCCATGCCCGAAGGGACGGGATTGAACTGTTTTGCCCGGCAATATCCCCAAAGGTTTTTTGATGTGGGAATTGCTGAACAGCATGCCGTTACTTTTGCCGCCGGATTGGCCTTGGAGGGTTTAAAACCTGTCGTTGCCATCTATTCCACTTTTATTCAGAGGGCCTATGATCAGGTGCTGCAGGATGTCTGTCTGCAAAATGTTCCGGTCATCTTTGCCCTGGATCGGGCCGGGATTGTCGGGGAGGACGGACCGACCCATCAGGGTCTTTTTGATCTCTCTTTCCTGCGGCCCCTGCCCAATCTGGTTATTATGGTTCCCAAGGATGAGAGGGAGTTGCGGGACATGCTTTATTCGGCCCTTGCTTACAACCGACCGGTGGCCATCCGCTATCCCCGGGGAGCCGGGATTGGAGTGTCCTTAAAGGGAGACGCCCGGGAGACAATTCCCCTGGGGGAATGGGAAGTCCTTAAAGAGGGAGAAGACTTGGTCGTTCTGGCGATTGGGAATACCGTCTATCCGGCCATGGAAGCGGCCCAGCGGTTGACTTTTGAAGGAAAATCGGCCTCGGTAATCAATGCCCGTTTTTTGAAACCTCTGGATGAAAAGCTTTTGGTCGGGATCGCCGGAAAATATTCCCAGATCCTCACCGTGGAAGAAAATATGATCCAGGGCGGGTTCGGCAGCGCGGTCATGGAGAAACTTCATCAATTGCGATGTCAGGGAGTCCGGGTCCGTTCGCTGGGTATCCCCGATTGTTTTGTGGAACAAGGACCTTCAGAAATAATAAGGAATTTTTATGGCCTGGACGCGGAAGGAATTTTTAAAGCCATGATGGAAGAACTCCATGGGGCTTCGAAATCCTAAGGTCCGACTGGACCGGCTCCTGGTGGAAAAGGGTTTGGCCTCTTCCCAGGAAAAAGCCCGGGCCTTGATTTATGCCGGAATGGTCCGAGTGGATCGGTTGCCGGCGATAAAACCCGGCAAAACTTTTGATCCCGGGTTGCCGGTAGAGGTGAAGCAAGCGGAACACCCTTATGTCGGACGGGGTGGGGTAAAATTAGAAAGAGCCCTGGCCGCTTTCCAGATCGAAGTGAGAGGCAAGACGGCCCTGGATATCGGGGCTTCCACCGGAGGGTTTACCCATTGTCTGCTTTTAAGGGGTATCAAACAGGTTTTTGCCATTGACGTAGGGTATGGACAGCTGGCCTGGGAAATCCGCCAGGATCCCCGGGTAAAGGTCATGGAGAGGAAAAATGTTCGCTTTCTGACCCTGCCCGAAATCGGAGAACGGGTGGATTTAATGGTGGTCGACACCTCATTTATTTCTTTAACGCTGGTCATTCCCCCTCTGATTCCCCTCTTGAAAGACCAGGGGGAAATCGTAGCCTTGGTTAAGCCCCAGTTTGAAGTAGGGAAGGGGAAAGTGGGTAAGGGGGGCGTGGTCAGGAATGAAGAAGATCAAAAAACAGTGCTGGAAAGCCTGGCCTTTTTTTTCCAGAAACTGGGGCTTTTGGTCCTGGGAACTACGGAGTCTCCGATTAAAGGGGCCAAAGGGAACCGGGAATTTTTTATGTATTTGAGAAAAGGATAATCCACTTTTTGAAGCATTGAGGAGGTTACAGATATGAAGTTGGCGGATCGGATAGGACAGATCAAACCGTCCCTGACCTTGGCGGTTGATGCCAAGGCCAAGGCCATGAAAAAATCCGGACTGGATATCGTCAGTTTCGGGGTTGGAGAACCGGATTTTGATACACCGGAGCCTATTAAAGAAGCGGCTATTAAGGCAATAAAAGAGGGTTTTACCAAATATACCCCGGTCAGCGGGATTAATGAACTGAAAGAAGCGGTTTCTTTTCGATTAAAAGAGGATCTGGGACTGGATTACAAGCCCAATGAGGTGGTGGTCACCTGTGGAGGGAAGCACGCTCTGTACAATATCGCCCAGGCTTTATGGGGACCGGGGGATGAGGTAATTGTGCCGGCTCCTTACTGGGTCTCTTATCCCCCGATGGTTCTCTTAGCGGGAGCCGACCCGGTTATTCTTCCCACCAAAGAAGAAAACGGCTTTAAAGTAACTCCGGCAGAGTTAAGGTCGGCCGTTACTTCCCGGACGAGGGCCATTATCCTGAACAGCCCCTCCAATCCCACCGGATCGGTCTATTCCAAGGACGAATTGGAAGCCCTGGGAAAAGTGATTCTGGAGAAGGATCTGACCGTCATCAGTGATGACATCTATGACAAGATCCTCTTCGACCGTCTGTCTTTTTTCAATCTGGCCATGATAGACCCCCGGTTCAAGGAAAAAACCATCGTTGTCAACGGGGCCTCCAAGACTTACGCCATGACCGGCTGGCGAATCGGCTATCTGGCTGGACCCCTGTCCATTATAAAGGCCATAGATATGATACAAAGCCACAGCACTTCTAACCCGACCTCCGTAGCCCAAAAAGCCAGCGTGACGGCTTTAACGGGACCTCAGGACTCTGTCAAGCAAATGGTGGCTGAGTTTGATCGCCGCCGGGTCTATATCACCGAACGCCTGAAGGCCCTCCCGGGGGTGAAAACGGCCCTTCCTCAGGGGGCTTTTTATACCTTTCCCAATTTTTCCTATTATTATGGTCGAAAAACCGGAGACCGGCTATTAAAGAATTCTCTGGATTTAGCCGATTACTTATTAGAGAAGGCCCTTACGGCCGTTGTGCCTGGAGCCGCCTTCGGGGAAGACGGATGCTTGCGCTTTTCCTACGCCACCTCTCTGGAG